>JBPCNO010000113.1:0-7402 GCA_051001135.1 Acidobacteriaceae bacterium | reverse complement strand
AGCGGCGCCGTTGCACAGGGCGACGGCGCCGGCGGCTTGAGCCTGGGAACACCGTTGCCCCTCGTGCTTCCCGCGCAGACTCCCGGTGGGCTTGCTTCTGTGCCGGTGCTGCTCATGCACCCGTTGCAGCAGGTATTGCCCGCATTCGTCTTCCTGAACCTCGGCGCTCAGGCCGGAACCCCGCCACAGGCGGTCTTTACTCCCAATGTCAGCAGCTCCGCCAGCCTGGTGCTCGGTCAACTAGCCATCGGCACCCACATCATCGTTGCGCAATACTCCGGGGATTCGGTCTACGCGGCCAGCACCTCACCGCAAGTAACCGTCACGGTGGGCTACGCTGCGACGACGACTTCCATCACCTCGTCCGCCAACCCCGCGTACCAGAACCAGAGAGTCACCTACAGCGTCGCCGTCACCTCGGCCACATCCACGCCCACCGGCACCGTCACGTTCACTCTGGGTTCCACGACGCTCGGCACCATCACGCTGAACTCCGGCACTCCGGCGACCTTTCTCTCTTCCACCAGCACAGTCGGAAGCGAGACCATCACCGCCACCTACAGCGGAGACGCCAGCAATCTTCCCTCCACGGCTACCTTAAACGAGGTGGTGATCCCCGCCTTCACCATTCTCGGGGGTAGCGGCAGCAGCTCGACCATCACGGTGAACTCAGGACAGACGGCGGTTGCGGCCGTCAATGTTGCCGGCGCCAGCGCCTTCGCGGGCGATGTGTCATTTGCCTGCAGCGGTCTGCCGGCTCACGCCTCCTGCATCTTCAATCCCGGCAGCCTGGCACTCACCGGCGGTCAGACACAAGCCACACTGCTGACCATCTCCACCTCAGACACCGCACACAGCGCTTCGTTGGCTATGCCGAATCTTCCTGAGCATCACGGTCCGGCTGGAACCACGGTGGCGTACAGCCTGGCGCTGGGCGGTCTTCTGCTGCTCGGTCCGGGCGTCTGCACGCGGCGTGGCAAACTGCTGTGCCTCGGTCTGGCATTCAGCGTTCTGGCCATCGTCGCTGTAGGGTGCGGCGGCAATTCGAAGAGCAGCGGCACATCCGGTTCCGGCTCCGGGTCCGGGTCCGGCTCCGGGTCTGGTTCGGGTGGAGGGTCGTCTTCGACCATCACCGCTCCGGGAAGTTATCCGTTCACCATCACGGCCACATCGGGCGGCGCGCAGGCCACCGCCAATTACACCCTCGTAGTCCAGTAATCAGTAGTTCACTCGACCATGGCGGAAGCGGACGACTGCATGACCGTTCCCCCGAAGAACCCGCCTCCAGCCTGATGCGCCTGCGCATGAACGTGTGTCTGCGGAACAGCCGGCTCCGGACGCTGCATTCATTTCTCTCTGCCCCGGGATGCTCGGAAGATGCGGGCGGTCCCGGTTCCATGGAGCGGCCATAGCAGCAACGCCCCCGATGCGATAGCTTTAGGCAGTCAGCCTGCTTGATGCGACAGAACCGGGGAACATGAACGCAATCGAATTTTCAGCCGTGGTGGGAACCGCGGCCCTGCTCGCCGGCTTTCTCGGCGCGCTCACCGGCCTCGGCGGCGGCGTGGTCATCGTGCCGCTGCTGGCCCTCGCCTTCGGCGTGGATATTCATTACGCCATTGGCGCATCTCTGGTCTCCGTCATTGCTACATCTTCCGGATCGGCCGCCGCCTACGTGCGGGAGGGCTTTTCGAATATTCGCATCGGCATGTTTCTGGAGATCGCCACCACCATCGGCGCGGTCTTCGGCGCTTTCCTGGCGACCAGCACACCCACCCAGGCCATCGCCATCATCTTCGGCCTGGTGCTGCTGTACTCGGCGGCCATGTCGGCGCGCAAACGCAAGGAGCGGCCGAAGAACCAGCCGCCGGACGCGCTCGCCACCAGACTCCGCCTGGACGGGGCCTACCCGGTCGGCGGGGTGAAAACTCCGTATCACGTCAGCCGCGTTCCCCTCGGCTTCGGCATGATGTTTGGCGCGGGAACGCTCTCCGGCCTGCTCGGCATCGGCTCCGGGGCGGTGAAGGTGCTGGCTATGGATGAGGCCATGCAGGTTCCGTTCAAGGTCTCCACCACCACCAGCAACTTCATGATCGGCGTGACCGCGGCAGCCAGCGCGGGCGTGTACCTGAGCCGCGGATACATCGATCCGGCCATCGCCATGCCGGTCACTCTGGGCGTGCTGACAGGCTCGATGCTGGGAGCGCGCGTGCTCGTCCGCGCCCGCACGCAGGCCATTCGTATAGTCTTCGCGGTAGTGATTGCGCTGCTGGGGATCGAAATGATGTACAGCGGTTTCACCGGAAGGATCTGAGATGACGCCGGATGCGGTAAATACCCTCCCCAAGACTGACGACAACGTACTCGATCGCCGAATCGGCATTCTGTTGCGCAGCGGCGTGCTCATTTCAGCGGCGGTCACCTTGCTGGGCGGCGTCCTCTTCCTGGTCCGCCACGGTTCCGTCGTTCCCCAGTACCACATCTTCCACGGCCAGCCAAAAGACCTGCGCTCGCTCACCGGCATCATCACCGGCGCGCTGCACGGCCACGCGCTCGCCATCATCCAGCTTGGCTTGCTGCTGCTGATCGCGACCCCGGTGGCGCGGGTCGTCTTCTCGGTGATTGAGTTTGCGCTGGAGCGCGACTACCTCTACGTCGTCATCTCCGGCATCGTGCTGGTGGTGCTGCTCTACAGCCTCATCTTCCACGGCGCGCACTGAGCGAGTCCGCAGGAGCCGCGAGCAAAATCCCCCGTACGCTCTCGCGGCCGGCTCTCGAGACCGGAAACGCTATTCGGTCTTCGCGCACCTACCCCGGGCGAGCGATGTAAACTCATCCTCTCCCGCATCGAGATCATAGAGGGGCGCTCGACTTCATGATTGACCGAATCGTCTCCCACTACCGTGTCGTAGAGAGGCTCGGCTCCGGGGGCATGGGCGTCGTGTATAAGGCCGTGGACCTGCAGCTTGAACGCACCGTCGCTCTCAAGTTCATCAACCACGAACTGGCGGTATCGCAAAGAGAGCGCGCACAACTTCTCCAGGAAGCCCGTTCGGCTTCGGCGCTCGATCACCCCAACATCGGCGTCATCCACGGCATCGAGGAGACCGGCGACGGTCACTTCTTCATCGTCATGGCGCACTACGACGGCGAGACGCTGGCGCAACGGCTGGCGCGATGTGGCAGTCTGCCGCTGCCGGAGGCACTCGACTTCGCCGTGCAGATTGCATCGGGCCTCTCCGCCGCTCACGCGCGCAATGTAGTGCATCGCGACGTCAAGCCATCCAACATTCTGATCACTACCGGCGACGTGGCCAAGATCGTCGATTTCGGACTCGCCCGCATCATCGCTTCCGGGAGCGCAACCCAGAGCCATGTCTCCGGCTCCCTCCCCTACATGGCTCCGGAGCAGATCCTGGCGGAGGCGGTCGGGCCGAGCTGCGACGTCTGGGCGCTTGGGATTGTCACAGTGCAGATGCTCGCCGGCGTCCACCCGTTCGCACGCGAAAATGCGAATGCGATGACCTTTGCCATTCTCAACCAGCCGCCTGACGGGATTGAGAAGACCCATGCTGCCCTCCGCCCCCTGCTCTACCGTGCGCTCTCTAAAGATCCTGCCTATCGAGGTTCGACTGCGGGCGAGATGCTTGCGGCCTTGCAAGGCGTTCGCAATGACGTAGCCACCGCGGATGCGCAGACCTCGCAGAAGCATCTCATTCAGATCCCACGGCGGCCATCGCCGGAGCTGAAGCAGTCCATGGAACGCGCCTCTACGCCGCGTTGGACGACGACGTCGAAGCAATGGCCGCATCGCGCATGGTTCGTGGCGATTCTCCTGGGCGTGCTTGCCCTGGCCTCCAGCTTCGTGCCGGCGGTGCGTCAACGTCTCGCTGCTCTGTGGGTGCGCGGCCCCTACCATGTCGCAGTTCTGCCGTTTGATACCGTTGGCAACCACCCCGAGAACGAAGTGGTGGTGCAGGGGCTGATGGACTCGCTCGCCGGCAAGCTCTCCAATCTCAATACCGGCAACCGGCCTCTGTGGGTCGTTCCCGCCAGCGAAGTGCGCCGGCGCAAGATCACCGACCCGATCGCCGCACGCAAACAACTGGGCGCGACCTATGTCGTCAAGGGCAGCGTGCAGCGCGATGGCCAGGACGTTCACCTCAACGTCAACCTCATCGACACCAAACACCTGCGCCAGATCGGCTCCGCGGACCTGGAAAACTCGACCGGCGATCTCGCTGCCCTGCAGGACGAAGCCGTCTCGCGCTTGGCCGGCTTCATGAATCTCGCCGCTCCTGAAAGCAAGCCACGCGATGCCGGAGGCGCCACCAACGCCGCCGCCTATGAGGACTACCTCAAAGCCGTCGGTTACATGGAGCGCTACGACAGGCCCGGCAATCTGGACCTCGCCATCACTGCGCTCAAAAACTCCGTCCACACCGATCCCCGCTTTGCCCTTGGCTTCGCCCAGCTTGGCGAGGCCTATCGCCTTAAGTACCAGTTGGACCAGAATGCGAGTTGGCTCGCGCAGGCGCAGATCTACTGCCAGAAAGCGGTCGAACTCGACAACCGCATGCCATCCGTCTACGTCACCCTCGGTCGCATCCATGAGGTCACCGCCAGGCACGACTTAGCCCTCCACGAGTTCCAGCACGCGCTCGACCTCGATCCGCGGAATACCGACGCTCTCAGCGGACTCGCCGCTGCGTATGAACATTCCGGCCGCATTTCCGATGCGGAGGCTGCCTTCCAAAGAGCGGTAGCCATGCGGCCCGACGACTGGGATGGATATAACAGCCTCGGAAACTTCTATGATCGCCAGGGGAAGTATGGGGAGGCAGTCAAGGCGCTCCGCAAAGCCATTGAGCTTACGCCTGACAATGCTCAGGCGTATTTCAACCTGGGCGCGGCCTATATTGACATAGGTGATGCCAAAGCGCTTCCCCTGGCAGAGCAGGCGCTCAGAAAATCCATCGAATTAAGCCCCAGTTATCCAGCGTATGCCAATCTCGGAGCCCTCTATGTCCTTCAGCAAAGATATGCTGAATCGGCCGCGGCCACGGAGAAGGCGCTTCAGCTCAACGATCGTAGCTACGTGGTTTGGGATAACTTAGCTCTTGCTTACGAGTGGCTGCGAGAGTACGACAAAGCAGAGGCAGCCCGTAAGCGGATGCTGCCGCTGGTCGAACAGGCCGTCGCTCTGAGCCCGCAGGATGCGTTAGCCCAGTCGAGGCTTGCGGTCATCTATGCCCGGGATAACTCGAACGATCAGGCCCTCGCGCGGGTGCGGACTGCCCTCGCTCTCGCGCCCGACGACCCAACTGTCCTCTCGAATGTAGCCGATACCTATGAACTAATGAGAGACCGGCGCCACGCGCTGGCGTATCTTGAGAAAGCCCTTCATACTGGCTGGGCTCTTAGTCAGGTCAAGAGCGATCCTGTGATGCAGGCACTGTTGAAAGATCCCCACTTTCGGGCCGAGAAACCGTAGCTCACACTTACCCAAGGAAAACGCCCTACGAAAGAGGAAGGAAGATGGTTAAGATGACCTTATTCATACCGCCCAATGAGGATGTCCATATGCAACCTCAAGATCGCTTGAAGATCCAGTTCACGCAAGCAGGCCTCTTCTGCAGCAAGGATGGCGATGACTTCAAGCCGCCCCTGCCGAACAATCAGAGATTCCATCCCGGCGATGTCTGGCCCGATCCGGAAGAATATCGAGACGGCGCAACTCCAGCCGGAGACGGCGATGCACAGTACAGCTATAAGGTCCCTCCTGCCGATAAGTGCGAAGAACCAACGCACGGCGATCCCGACGTAGGCACAATCCATATCGGGAAATGATGACCTGCCGCACACATGTCTCTCTTCACTGGCAGAGGCATGGCGTCGCGGATTTTTGAGCACGCCACAGCCGGAGACGAACCGAAATCAGACCATACGTCTCCGGCTGCTTTCCTCCTGTGCACCGCTGCGTCTCTGGAAGCATCGGAACCCGCCGGCAGCTGACTGCACACATTCCTGTACCACCTCTTCCGGACTCGAGTCCGTCTGGGGCGACGTGCAAACATCTCTCATCTAACGTTCAGATCGCAGTCATCCAGTGCGAATCCTGAGCGGCCAGAGGAGAGAGCTTGCGAAATAGTTTGACGCGTCGCGAGATGCTGCAGCTTGCGGGAGGAACCATAGCTGCCGCGCTGCAGCCATGGCCGGCATGTTGAGACGTACATGGCCGAAGTCAAACCCAGGATCGGCGATCCCCAGCTACGTGTTCACAAGGACTATAACGCATCGCATCGAGAGATCATAAAGCGATACATAGATCATGATCGTTGACTTTTGTGCCATCATGTTCCAAGATCTTCATCAGTAACGCGACCCTGCGCCACTCTGCATCGGGCTGGTCTCTGTCCGCGGATTCGGGTTTCGGCAGGTTTTTCGAACAAGGCGCAAACGCCTGGAATGGAAACTTTGGATTTTCATACATGAGAGTCCTGGGAATTGATTGCGGTGGCTCTCATTTGAGCTGCGCACTGATCGACGACAAGAAGCTCCTCGCGCACGCGTCCCTTGAAACTGCTGCCACCTCCCTCCGTGAGATTCTTCCTCTCCTTGCATCGACGCTTCGCGATCTCTGCCGAAGCTGCTCCGTCTCTGTTCAGTCTTGTTCCGGACTCGGCATCGGTCTTCCTGTGATTCTTGAAGCCCGGACAGGGGCGGTCCTTTCTACACTCAACAAATACTGCGATCTTCCACAGATCGACCTGGCCGCCTGGAGCGAACGGGAGCTGGGCCTGCCGATCAGGTTTGAGAACGATGCCCGGATGGCGCTTCTGGGCGAGCAGTTTGCAGGAGCAGCCGTCGGCGCCCAAGACGTCGTAATGATCACGCTAGGTACAGGGATCGGCGCCGCTGCGATGCTGCAGGGCCGCCTGTTGCATAGCCGTTACGGGCAAGCTGGGTGCCTGGGTGGACATCTTACGGTCAACTTCCGCGGCCGCAGGTGCAAGTGTGGCGCGATCGGATGCGCGGAAGCCGAAGCTTCCACCGCAGCGCTCGCAGACATCTGCCGGGAATGGCCGGACTTTGATCGCAGCACTCTGGCCAACGAAGGTGATCTCAACTTCGAAACCCTCTTTCGCTGTAAGGACGCCGGCGACGCAGTGGCGGATGAAGTCTTGCATCACTGTCTTGAGGTCTGGTCGGCGCTCACGGTCTCGCTCATTCACGCCTACGGGCCCGAGTTGGTTCTCTTCGGCGGCGCAGTCATGCGCAGAGACGCGGAGATTCTCGAACCGATTCGCCGGTACGTCGCCACGCACATGTGGCGGACCATTCACGGTCCCCCCCGAATCGAAGCAGCCACTCTGGGCAGTCATGCTGCGCTGTTCGGAGC
>JBPCNO010000112.1:0-19846 GCA_051001135.1 Acidobacteriaceae bacterium | reverse complement strand
CCCCCCCCCCCGCTTCTTCGCTGGCTAGCAGCAGCAGACTGCCAACGCCGCGCCGCGCATGCGCGGGATGCACAAAGAACGCACGAATCCGCGCCGGCATCCTGGACAGGTCGAGCAGCGCAGCACTGCGCGCAGCGCCATGGCCGCTGCCGCCCTGGTGTTCGCTGCCGCCATAAAGCGTCTGCCGCCGCGACCAGCCGCCGCAGCCCAGCAGCACCCCGCCCTCCTCCACGATGAAGTAGGTCCCGTCTTCGATGAGCTGTTTATCGACGCCGAAGACCGATATGAGCGCGCCTTCGATCTGCTCGGCGGTGTAGTCCGCCGCCTGGAGCCCGCGCACCGATGCGGGGATCAGCTCGCGCAGCGCCGGTATGTCGCGCTCGGTTGCCGCTCGAAGATGCATCGACGACTCCGGCAGATCGATCATTTCCAAATTCGGCGCATCGGAACAGCCAGCAAGTTCCTAGCGAAACAGGAACTCTTTCGTGCGCAGTTCCTTGATCAGGTCGCGCAGCTTGGCGGCTTTTTCAAATTCGAACTTCTTCGCCGCTTCGCGCATATCGGATTCGAGCTTCGCTACATAGGAGTCGAGATCCACCTGATCTTTGAACTCCGGCAGTGCCTCGTCCTGATCCGTAAGATCGGCGTATTCAGCTTTCAGTATCTGCGCCAGTGACATATCGATCGCGCGGATGATCGAGGTCGGGGTGATGCCGTGCTCCTCGTTATAGGCGCGTTGGATTACCCGCCTGCGCTCCGTCTCGTCGAGCGCTCTCTTCATGGAGTCTGTCATCTTGTCCGCGTACAGGATGGCGCGGCCATTGATGTTGCGCGCCGCGCGTCCGATGGTCTGGATAAGCGAACCCTGCGAGCGCAGAAAGCCTTCCTTGTCCGCGTCCAGAATGGCGACCAGCGATACCTCGGGCAGGTCCAGCCCTTCGCGCAGCAGGTTGATGCCGATGAGCACGTCGTATTCGCCCTTGCGCAGATCGCGCAGCAGCTTGACCCGCTCCAGCGTCTCGATCTCCGAGTGCATGTAGCGGCACTTCACGCCCACCTCGCTGTAGTAGCCGGAGAGGTCCTCCGCCATGCGCTTGGTCAGCGTGGTCACCAGCACGCGCTCGTTTTTCGCCACGCGATCCCGAATCTCGGCCAGCAGGTCGTCGATCTGTCCGCGGATGGGACGGATCTCCACCGGCGGATCGACCAGCCCGGTAGGGCGAATGATCTGCTCCACCACCACGCCCGAGGATTTGGTCAGCTCATACGGGCCCGGCGTCGCCGACACGTAGAGGATCTGATTGGTGCGCGTCTCGAACTCGTCGAACTTCAGCGGGCGGTTGTCCATGGCGGATGGCAGACGAAAGCCGTAGTCCACCAGGTTCTGCTTGCGCGAGCGGTCGCCGTGCCACATGCCGTGCAACTGCGGCACCGTAACGTGGCTCTCGTCGATGAAGAGCAGGAAGTCGCGCGGGAAGTAATCGAGCAGCGTGGGCGGCGCCTCGCCCGGCATGCGCCCGGAGAAGTGCCGGGAGTAGTTCTCGATGCCGTGACAGTAGCCGACCGACTTGATCATCTCCAGATCGAAGCGCGTGCGCTGATGCACGCGCTGCGACTCCACCAGCCGCCCCTGCGCTTCGAGTTCCTTCTCCCACCACTCCAGCTCGTTCAGGATCGAGTCCATCGCGCTGCGCTTCCGCTCCGGCTGCACCACATAGTGGCTCTTGGGATAGATGGGCAGCCGCGCATACTTCTGCCGCACCGTGCCGAAGAGCGGATCGATCTGCGACAGGCCTTCGATCTCGTCCCCGAACAACTCGATGCGATAGGCCATCTCGTCATAGGTGGGATAGACCTCGATCACGTCGCCGCGCACGCGAAAGGTGCCGCGCCGGAAGTCGCCGTCATTGCGTTCATACAGGATCTCGACCAACCGCCGCGTGATGTCTTCGCGCTTCAGCTTCTGGCCTTTTTCGAGCAGCAGCAGCATGCCGTAGTAGGCCTCCGGCGAACCGAGGCCGTAGATGCAGCTCACCGACGCGACGATGATCGCATCCCGCCGCTCGAAGAGCGAACGCGTGGCGGAGAGCCGCAGCTTGTCCAGCTCCTCATTGATGGTCGCTTCCTTCTCGATGTACAGGTCGCCCGCCGGAATATAGGCCTCGGGCTGGTAGTAGTCGTAGTAGGAGACGAAGTATTCGACGGCGTTCCCGGGGAAGAACTGCTTGAACTCGTGGAAGAGCTGGGCCGCAAGCGTCTTGTTATGCGCCAAGATAAGCGCGGGCCGGTTCATCTCTTCGATGACCTTGGCCATGGTGAAGGTTTTGCCCGAGCCGGTGACGCCGAGCAGCGTCTGATGCTGCTCACCCGCTGCCAGGCCGGAGAGGATCTCTTCGATCGCGCGGCCCTGATCTCCGCGCGGCTTGTAATCGCTGACTAACTGAAAATCCATCGGTATGTCGATGGTAAATGAACGAACTCAGTGCTTCCTGAAGCTTTATGTGCGTCCTTCTTGGCGAGTTTGTTCGTAGCGGACGAGCAGCGCTTTCTCAACAGACGGCGATACACGAAAGCCCAAGAGCCGAATCTGGCGAAGAGATTCTGGAAACTCGATATGCCCGCGGATGGACGCCTGCAGTAGCAAGGCCAGAGTGCCAGTCACTCCAAGTTGTCGCATCTCGGCCGCCTATCGGCCGGCCCGATCATCAATCAGCAGCACATCTGCACGGTGCTCCATTGCCAGGCTGATGGCCTCCCGCTCTCCGGGCCCAAGTTCAGAACCGAGCGTTGGATCGATGTGTTGCGGAGAACATACGACCAGCCACGCCGGCGGGTGCGTTGCCCATGCTCGTACTTCGGCCGGCGCACTGCTGTGCAGCAATTCGGAGATCACGGCATTCGGAGCGATTACGCGGCCGAAAAGGTCGCGCAAGATCTCAAGTTGGCGAAGTCGGATCAGGTAGTTCAGCGGACTGGTATCGGCAACTACAATCACGTTTCTCGCTGGGCGTCCTCGGCGGCAGTCAAGCGTTCAAGTGTACTCATGTCTTTCTCAAGTTCGGCGACAGTGTAGTCATAGATCTGATGCTCTTGAAGAAACGCATCCACTTGCAAGCGTGTGCCGTAGCCCAGCAGTTGCCGTAGTTGTTCCATCGTGAGCCGCCCATCGCGGTAGGCTCCGGCTGCCGATTCTTCCAAGAGCAAACGGGATGCGTCGCGGCCAGCAGGAACCAAATTGCTCGCGAAGCGGTCCGGAATATCGACTAGTACCTGCATGCAGACACTGTATCACTCAAACGTGCCGCTCTTAGAGCGGCGAGTCAGCGCTCCTCAGCACAGATCCTTCAGCGGCACCATCTGTTCCAGCGTCCAGTTCTCCGGCATCAGCAGCAGGTAGCGGCGGGGCGGAAAATACCACAGCAGCATCTGCGTGGCGCGCGAGGCGACCTCGTGGTCGGGGAACTCGGAGAATTTGCGGCCGATCACCAGGTTGCGAGAGGGCGTCATCTCCGGATCTACGATCAGCGCAACGCGCGGCTCTTCGATCTTCCAGCCTTCGGTCAGGTGGCGATAGAGCAGGCGCGCGGTATGCCGCGGCAGATAGGCCTCGGCCGGCGTGCCCACCATCACCTGCCGCTCTTTCTCGACCATCGTCTCCTGCACCCCGCTGGTTGGTTCTTGCGCCGGACGCGCCGCCATCTCCTGCGCATCGGTCGGATCGCCGTCATACGTGCCATAGGCGCGCAACGATTCGACCACCCCGGTCGGCATCACGTACTCTGCCAGATCCGGGGTGTCGGTGGCGTTCTTGAAATACGCCACACCAAACCCCTGCTCCGCCGCTGAGGCGAAGATGTTCGACAAGCAGTTCGTCTCCGCGGGTTCGCCCACCGGCGGCAACTCCAGCCGCACGTACGGCATGCCATCCGGGCCGAGAAACACTGGCTGCGCCGGCAGTACGGTCGAAGCATTCCATGCCGCATCCTGAAAGCTCATCACCCACGCGCCATCCCGCGCCTCACGCGGAACCTCCATCAACTCCGCGATGCGAGTGGTGTCTTCGAGATTGAAGCGCTGTTCCGGAATCGACACAAAGCGCCTTCCAACGAAAGCAGACGCCTCCACGACAGGCGCGGCATGCGGGAGCGGATCGACTGCTGGTTCCGCGGGCGCTTGCTCTGCCATCGCTGGTTCCGGGGGCGGGGCAGTTGAAGTGGCCGCCTCCTGCGCCTCCGCCGGCATGGTATGTACGAGAGGCTCGCCGGCGGTCTGTGGGGCGCCGGCCGGCTGCTTCTTTAAGCGTTCGATGAAGGACATGTCTCGATTGTAAGGCGCGATCCTACGAGGGCGACTCCACTGCCAGCGGCTCGGGCGTTCCGCCCGGCTGCTCCAACTGCATGGCTTCCAGCCATTCGAACGGCGCATCGACCAGGCAGTCCGGCCGCGCCGTTTCAAGCGTGTGCGGCGACAGACCGAAGCGGCAGCCCACTACGGATGTTCCCGCGTTCCGCGCCGTCAGCACGTCTACATCGGAGTCGCCGATCATAAGCGTTGCCGCCGATTGCACGCCGGCTTCTTCCATCAGCGCGCACAACCCCTGCGGGTCGGGCTTCTTGGTGGAGAAGCTGTTGCCGCCATACACCTGAAAGAAGTAGGGGCTCAAACCAAGCGCCTGGCAGATGGCCTGCGACGGGCCGACGGGTTTGTTCGACAGGACCGCCATCTGCGCTTCCGGCAGCTCTCGTTTCAGCTTCTGGAGCGCGGGAAAGACACCGTCGTACACATAGGTGTGGTCGAGCTTGTGCTCTCGATAATAAGCGAGAAAATAATTGATTGCGCTTTCGACAAATTGTTCGTCCATCGGATCGCCAAGCGCTCGGCGCACCAGCATCGGCGCGCCATCGCCGATGTAGCCGGCGATCATGGCCTGGGGCAGCGGCCGACGGTCAAAGTGGCGAAGCATCGCGTTGACCGAAGCAGCCAGGTCGGCGCTCGAATCGATCAGCGTTCCATCGAGATCAAACACCAGCAGGCGGAGCGTGTCAGGCGAGGGAAGCGGGCGCAACCGTTCGATCATTCCTTAATTGTAGGGGACGATTGAAGCGACGGCTCTGAACCACGCGTTGCATGCCGGGCCGTCGCGCTCGGGCCCCACATGCGTTTCAGACTTAGTGAATGCGGATGCTGCCCGACCCCGTCTCCACCTTCACCGTTGGTCCGCCGCCGTTTACGTTGCCGGTGATGTGGTGCTTATCGAGCGAGCCCTGCATGCTGATGGGCTGATCGGTGTGCACCGAGCCCGACCCGGTCTCCGCGTCCAGCGTAAACTTCGCTCCACCCAGATTCAGATCGATGGAGCCCGAGCCCGCCTCGATCTTCCACATCGACACCGGCTGACCCGCGATGCTGATGTCTCCCGAGCCAGTCTCGGCCTTCAGGCCGCCCTTCACGCCAGTTAGCCGGATGGTGCCCGAGCCCGCGCCGACGGTCACGTTGCCATCGCCGTTGAAGGAACCCCGCACATCGCCGGAGCCGGTCTGCATGTAGGTATCGCCTGCCAGGTCCTGCGCATAGATCACGCCCGAGCCCGTCTCGAGCCTGGAGCCGCCCTGCATGGACGAGACCTTCAGGTCGCCGGAGCCGGATTCAGCCTTCAATTGTGTGCTCTTGGGCGCGCTGATGTCGTAGTCGATCGAGACGTGCTCGAACCAGCTCTCGTGTTTGCCGCCGATGCGCACCGTGTTCCCGCTTTGCTGGATGGGCGGATTGTCCACTGCCTGCTTCACTGCCTCATCGCTTGATCCACCCAGCCAGCCGTGGTTGGCATGGACGTGGCCGACGACATGGATCTGGTTATCAGATCCCGGCGAGACGTGGACGTATCCCGAGCCAGTCGACACATACAGTTGCGCTGCGCCGTTGACCGTGAGCGTCTTATCGAACGTGCCATCGGACGCCAAGGCCACCAGCGGCACTGCAAGAATGGCCACAGAAAGAATGTTTAAAGCTCTCATTGTTCTCACTTCTACTCTCCTTATGGCGTGCTTGATAGCACCTGTCCTTGAACGAAGATTTGTAGTCCCTTTGCGCCAAGTGCTCCGCCCATGCGGTCAGCAGCACTCATTGCTCCAGGACGACCTTATCCCCTTCTTTGAGCCCTGACAGGATCTCCGTATTCGTGCCATTGGCCAGGCCAACGGTGACCGGTACCTTGGTGGTGCCGTCCTTCGCCTTCTTGTCGGGAACATTGACGAAGGCATTCTTCTTGGCGTCGTAACTGACCGCCTGCTCCGGCACGGTCAACACATTCTTGTGTTCCTCGATGAGGATCTCGGCATTGGCCGTCATGTTGGCCTTGATCTCGCCGTTCGGGTTGTCGATGGAGACGCGCACCGAAAAAGTAGTCACGTTATCCTTCTCCACCCCCAGCGGGGCAATGCGCGTCACCTTGCCATTGAAGATCTTGTTCTTGAACGATTCGATGCGAATGCGGGCGGGCTGCCCCATGTACACATTCGCGATATCCGCCTCGTCCACCTTGCCATCCACATAGACCTTGGTGATGTCGCCCAGGGTGAACACCAGGGTTGCGGTCGAGCCGAGCACCAGGATGGAGCTGACCGCGTCGCCTACCTCGACATCGCGCGACAACACCACGCCATTGATCGGTGATGTGATGGTGGTGTAGCTCAACTGCTCTTCCAGTTGCTTCAGGCTCGCCTGCGCCTCGGCCACCTGGGCCTGCGCCTGCTTCAGCTTCGCCCGGTCCACCTGAACCGTCGCCGTGGCCACCTGCTGCTTATTGAGCATCGAGAGGTAATCGCGATCGGCGTTCTCCAGCGTCTGCTGGCTCACCACGCCCTGATGGGCCATCTCCTGATTGCGTTTCAGCGCGGCTGCGTACATCGGCAGGTCCGGTGCGTTGGCGGTCACCTGGTCCTGGGTCACATCGGCCTCGGAGGTCTTCACGTTGGCTTCGGCGGCCTGCAGTTGCGCGCGCTGCGCCTCTACCTGCGCCAGGATCTCCACCCGATCGAGCTGCGCCAGCACCTCACCCTTGTGCACCGGCGCATTGGCATCCAGAAACCACTTTTCGACGATGCCGCTGGCCTTGCTCTTCACCTCGACCTTGGTGATCGGCTGCACCTTGCCCGTCGCCACCACACTTTTCGCGATGTCGCCGCGCGTCGCTGTGGCGATCCGGCTGGGGTCGATCTTGGTTCCACTGCCGCGGGCCACCACCGTCACGGCCAGCAGCACTACCAGCACCGCTGCCGCCAGCGAAGCCCACAGCCACACGCCTTTGCGCTTTCGTGCCGCCACTCCAGCCCCCATATGTCCGCCGCGCTCATGCGCTGCGTTCGAAGTCCGAAGATAGATACGCTCGTCGCCGGAAAAGGTTCCCGCGTGGGAACACTGCGCCCTGAGGCGATGGTGAATCGGGTGAGAGCCCCGAGCGGCGGCCGTGGACCGGCGGCCACTCTGCAGCACCGGCAAGCACACGCTAAGATGATGTCTTGACAATGTGCAGACACTTTGCGTTAGAGTGGAAGAGAGGATTCCATCATGGCAGCTCCATCCACATTGACGGAACGTCGCACGGAAAAGCTGGATCTGCGTGTCTCCCGCTCGGCCAAAGCGAAGTTGCAGGCTGCGGCCACGGCCACGCACCGCTCGATGAGCGACTTTGTGATGGAAAGCGCGCTCTCCCGCGCGGATGAGACTCTGGCCTCGCGTCGCATCTTTGGCCTTGATGCCAAGCGTTGGCTCGCCTTTCAAGCTGCCCTCGATGCGCCGGCACAGGCTTTACCGCGCTTGCAGGACTTGCTGGACGAGCCAGACTTCTTTGACTCCGGCCCTCGCCGTTGACGGAGACGCGAAGCATCGAAAGGCTCCGGCGCGATCATGCTATCGACAGCTTCGACTGCGGCAGGGAAGAGCTGAATACCTGGCTTCGACGACATGCCCTGCAGAACCAGGACGCACATGCCGCGCTCACATATCTCGGGCTCGCCGATGGAGTGATCGTGGGCTATTACAGTCTGGCCGTTGGGCAGGTGGAATACGCCGATGCGCCAGAACGCCTGAAAAAAGGTCTTGCCCGGCATGCCGTGCCCATCATGTTGCTGGCCCGCCTGGCGGTTCATAAGGAGTGGCAGAAAAAAGGGGTGGGCCGGGCCCTGCTGAAAGATGCTGTCCTGCGCACTCTGCAAGCCGCCGATATCGCCGGCATACGGGCGCTGGCCGTGCACGCAAAGGATGACGAAGCTCGCCGCTATTACGAAAGGTTCGACTTTTCTCCCTCTCCCACAGATCCGCTTCACCTTTTCGCCTTATTGAAAGACATTCGCAAGCGCACCGGCGCGTAGAACTGTCCTTTGCCTTTGCCGTGGCGCGAAGCGCGTCCGCCCGTGCGGCCAGCACTGCCTGGACGGCAGGTCCCACCGGTACACTAGCGGACACATGCTTGAGTGGACCCTCTTTCGCGGCGTAGCGATCGCCATCCTCATCCTGGCGAACGGCTTCTTCGTCGCAGCCGAGTTTGCTCTGGTGAGCATTCGCGATACCCGCGTGGAGCAGTTGCTGGCTCACGGCACGCCGGGAGCGCGCTCGCTCTCACGGCTGCGCGCCGAGTTGGATGACTTCCTGCCGACAGTCCAGTTTGGCGTGACGCTCGCCAGTCTCGCGCTCGGCTGGATCGGCGAGCCCACCATCGCGCCTCTGCTCGTACGCGCCTTCGGCGTTCTTCCGTACGGGCATGTCTTCGCGCATGTGCTCAGCGCAATCATCGCCTTTGCGGTTATCACCTATCTTCATGTATTGCTTGGAGAACTAGTTCCCAAGTCGCTGGCTTTGAGACGTTTAGAGCCGCTGGCGCTCGCGGTCGCAGGGCCTATGGCCGCGCTCATCCGGCTCACCCGGCCGCTGGTGCGGTTCATGAATGTCTCGGCCACCGCGGTGCTTCGCCTCTTCCGCGCCTCTGCGGTGCGCGAGGCTGCAGTCCATTCCCCGGACGAACTGAAGCTGATCGCCACCGCCACCCGCCGCATGGGACTGCTGCCGGAATATCAGGAGACGCTCATCCATCGCGCCGTCGAGCTCAACGACCTGGTCGCGCGCGAGATCATGACCCCGCGCCAGCGCATATTTTCACTGCCCTCGTCCATGCCCATCGAGGAGGCGAGCGCCCGCGTGGTCGACGAGCAGCACTCGCGCATCCCGGTCTACGACGCTGCCCGCGGTCCGGAGCACATCGTCGGCATTGCCTATCTGAAAGACATCGCTCGTCTCATGCACTTTAGCTCTGCCACACGCGATCTCTCCGCGCATCGTGAGGGGCGGCGCGCGCTCACGCTGGGCCAGATCATGCGCGATGTCCTCGTCGTTCCCGAGACCAAGCCGGTGCTCGACCTGCTGCATGAATTTCAGGAGCGCCGCCGTCATCTCGCCATTGTCGTGGATGAGTTTGGCTCCACCACCGGCCTGGTTACCGTGGAAGACGCGCTCGAACAACTGGTGGGTGAGATGGAGGATGAGTTCGACCTGAGCCCGCGCCGAACCCGCAGCGGACAGGACGAAGTGCTGCTATTGGATGGCAGCGTGAACCTGCGCGACCTGGAGGTGCAGATGCACTGGCAACTGCCCCGCGCCGGCGGCATCGAGACGCTCGCGGGTTTCCTGCTCACGCGTCTCGGCAAGATACCCTCCGGCGGTGAGAGCGTGGACTACGATGGCCGCCGGTACACTGTTGTGGAGATGAGTGGCCACCGCATCAGCCGAGTCCGCATTGCGCCCGTACCGCTCGCCTCGACGCCCGCCGCGAACATTGCTGCGAACACCCCGGTCGCGCCCCTCGGCGGCTCCGGTGATGCGACCCGTGACGCGACCCGTGACGCGAACAGATGAGGGTTCTGCGCGCGCTGGGGATACGCCTGCTCTATGCCATCCCGGTCATCTGGCTGGTGGTCTCGGTCGTCTTCCTGCTCATCCATCTGGTGCCCGGCGACCCGGTCGCGCAGATGCTGGGGGAGGGCGCGACTGCCTCCGACCTTGCCGTGCTTCGACATCAGTACGGACTCGATCAGCCGCTCGGCACGCAGTATGCGCACTACTGGCATGGCGTTCTGCACGGCGATCTCGGTCACTCCATCCGGCTCAACGACTCGGTGACGCACCTCATTCTCCAGCGCTATCCGTACACGCTCGAACTCACCATCGCCGCCCTGATACTCGCCGTGCTGTTAGCGACACCGGCCGGCATCGCCGCGGCACTCCATCGCGGCCGCTGGCGCGACAATACCGTGGGCGTGGTCTCCCTCTTCGGGCTCTCGTTTCCATCCTTCGCGCTCGGTCCCATCGCCATCCTGCTGGTTTCCATCAAGCTGGGTTGGCTGCCGGTCTCCGGCGCCGGCTCTCCGGCGCATCTGGTGTTGCCCGCCATCACCATGGGCTCGGCGCTCGCCGCCATCCTCACCCGCATGGTGCGCACCGCCATGCTCGAAGAACTGGGGCAGGACTACATCCGCACCGCCCGCGCCAAGGGCCTGCCGGAACGAACCGTTCTCTATCGTCACGCGCTGCGCAACGCGCTCATTCCAGTCATCACGCTGGTGGGCCTGCAGTTCGGCGCATTGCTGGCCGGAGCGATTGTCACCGAGACGATCTTCAGTTGGCCTGGCGTCGGACGTCTCACCGTTTCGGCCATCTCCAATCGCGACTATGCGCTGGTGCAGGGCTGCATCCTCGCCGTCGGACTCACCTACATCTTCGTCAACCTGGCGACGGACGTGCTCTATGCAGTGCTGAATCCACGCATTCGCGATTGAAACCGGGACTTACCTCCATTCGCCGCCATTCTCATTCCCATCCATCATTGACCGCAGCGTCGAACTCTGCTCTGCCCAGGTGACGTTTGGTGTCTGGATTCGCCACACGAAGTAATCTCCCGAGCGCAAATCCGTTACTGCAATATCGGCGCTGGAACTAGATGCCTGCCATCGGATGGGCGATGATTCCCGTGTAAGAAGCAAGGAACTGGACAAGCCAGGACACAACACCAGTTGCAAGGCGGGCGCGAGATCAGCCGGCTTCCTGATGCTGCTGTGGATTCCGCTTGAGATGCGGGCTGCCGAGGATCGAAGAGAACATATGAGAAGCGAAGCTATGCCGGTTTGGATTGAGCTGTTCGTTCGGGCTCACTGGTTGGAGATCGTCATTTTGGGAGTGGTGGCTGCCTTGTACGTTTTGACCATTCTCCGCCTCTTTCGCTTTGAGAGCTGCGCTGGCTCTGAGGCGGAAGCCCACACGGACGCATTGCCCGATTACCACCCAGTCAAAATGGTCGCGGCGCTGCTTTTGCTGCCGGCAGTGTTTGCCATGAGCGGGTGTGGCCTGCACTATAACCACATCACTCCCAAAGACTCCGGCAGCAGTAATGGCAACGATCCGGGAACGGGTAATGGCGGCGGCTCCGGAACTGGCAATGGCGGAAACGTTACGAGTGAGTTGTCCCTCAACCCGCAGACGCTCTCGTGGGGCAAGGTGGGGGTCGGCCAGATCTCTGGCGCCAAGACGATCACAGTCACAAATCCCAACACAGCCGGGGTTGAGATCTCTTCCATCTCGGCCGGCAATGGCTTCATCGTCATCGGGAACACATGTCCGCTCAGCTCCTCCACCTTGGCGGCAGGGGCTAGCTGCACCCTCTCCGTTCAGTTCCGCCCTCTGGCTGAAGGCCTCATAACTGCGGATCTAGCGCTGGCGAGCAGCGCGTCACAGGAGGCGCAGAGCGTTGCCCTGAGCGGAACAGGAGCGGCCGGCCCACTGCTGTTTGCGCCTTCGTCTCTCAGCTTTCCATCGACTGCCGCCGGAAGCATCAGCCCCCAGCAGGTGGTGACGCTCACGAACACCACGTCATCGGACATCACCATGACCGCCATCACACATACAAATGTATTTCCAGAAGCGAATGACTGCACGCCCACGCTTGCAGGCGGCGCTTCGTGCAGCTTTACGCTCTCTTTCGCGCCGATGTGCAGCGGTGACTATGCAGGAACGGTCACAGCGCACGCAGGAAATTCCACAGTACAGCTCTATCTCTCCGGAACCGCGACGGGAACCAGCAATTGTCCCGGGCCGGGAACTCCCAGCGGCAATACCGGACTCTCGATCAGCCCTGGCCGGCTGTTGTTCGCAAACCAGGCGCCCGGCGTCACGACGACCCTGCCACTCCTGGTGACGAACTATCAATCGTATGCCATCAATATCGCAAGCATATCCATTGCTGCGCCCTTCTCTCAGGTAAACAACTGCCCCTCGACTCTCCCCCAAGGATTTAGCTGCAAAATCAACGTCAGCTACGCTCCAGTCTCCAAAGGCTACTCGAGCGAGATATTGAGCATCACGGACAGCGGGACAGCGGCGCCTCAGGTCATTCCGGTCACGGGAAATGCAATCGATGCAGCCAAGGCAAGCAATGCAGATGCGAGAGGGGACCATCAGTATTAAAGGATCCTATAGGCTGGCGGCCTGCGCCTGTGCGCACTCGTGCGCGATCTGCAGGCCCTCTTCCACCGGAATGATAAACGCCTGCAAGGGAGATCGTTCCGTCGTCAGCCGGCCCTCGAGGTTGATCAGCTTGCGATTCTGCGCCTCGTCCATCTCCAGCCCGCACCAGCGCAGGCCATCGCATACTCTCTGCCGCACCAGCGGCGTATTCTCGGCGATGCCGCCGCCGAAGATCACAGCATCCGCGCCTCCAAGCGCCGCGAGATACGCTCCCACCGCTGTGCGCACGCGATAGGAGAACATCTCCATCGCCAGCCGCACCTGCGCGTCGCGGTCGTACGCCCGCATCAGCACCCGCGTGTCCAGCGACTTACCGGAGACGCCGAGCAGCCCCGACTTCTTATTCAGCAGCGTCATCACCGCGTCCACGTCCATCCGCTCCTCGCGCATCAGGAACTCCACCAGCGCAGGGTCCACATCGCCGGAGCGGGTGCCCATCATCAGTCCCTGCAGCGGCGTCAGCCCCATGGTGTTGTCCACGGACGCGCCGCCCGCAATCGCCGTGACCGAGCAGCCGCTCTCCAGATGCATGGTCACCAGGTTGACCTCGTGCGGTTGCTTGCCCACAAGATGCGCATAGCGCTCCATCATGTAGCGATGAGAGATGCCGTGGAAGCCGTACTTGCGGATGGCATGTTTTTTCGACAGTTCGAGCGGGATGGCGTAGAGCCGCACATGCTCGGGAATGGTGCGATGAAAGGCTGTATCGAATACGGCCCAGACGGGGACGGCATGGCCGGGCGCTCGCTCGAAAGCGCGCTGCAGAGGCCCGATCAGCTCCACCGCGCTCTTGTTATGGAGCGGCGCGAGCTTTTCCAGATCGCGCATCTGTTGTTCGACCTCGCCCGTAATCACGGCCGGCGCGGAGAAGCGTTCTCCTCCATGCACCACGCGCAGCCCAACGCAGTCGATGTCGTTCGGATGCGGAATGTCGCTTCCGGCATGCTCTGCAAACCAGCGCAGGATGCTCTCCGCAGCCTGAGCGTAGCTCTCGGCCTCGATCGCTTCGCCTGACTCCTGTTCCTTGCCGCGAAACCGCGCCAGCTTGGGCTGCTTGCCGATGCCTTCCACGATCACGCTGATCCGCTGCGTGCCTTCAAAGGCATATCGCTGCCTCGCATCACAGGAGACGATCTCCGCCTTGAGAGAATTGCCACCCGGATTGAAGACCAGCACGTTCATGCAACCACTTGCGCCCATGCGCGTGGGATGGCATACGGCCAACGAGGGGTTAGCTTCGTCTATTGCTGGCGCAGAGTTGTATTCGGATCGAGGCTGGCGGCGCGGAGTGCGGGCACGAGGCTGGCGGCCCCGGCAACCAGCATGAGCAGCAACGACACTCCCAGCACGGTGACCGGATCGAACGTCTCCACCCCAAATAGCATGCTGCCGATGAAGCGCGTCAGCAGCAATCCCACCACCAGCCCCGTCATCAATCCGAACGCAGAGAGCGTGAGCCCACGCCGCAGAATCATGGTCATCACATCCAGTCTCCGCGCGCCCAGAGCCATCCTCAGCCCGATCTCGAGCGTCCGTTGCGCCACCATGTACGTCAGCACGGCGTAGAGGCCGATCGCCGCGATCAGCAGCGCCAGCGCGGCGAAACACGCGAGCAGCAGCGCCTGGAAGCGCGGCTGCGTGCTGGCCAGACTTACATAATTCTCCAGCGTGGAGATGCGGTAGACCGGCACATTGCGGTCCATGCCTTGCACCAGATTGCGCAGCGGGCCAATCAGGCCGGTCGGATCGTTACTGCTGCGGATACAGAGGTAGGGATGGGTGATGGCCGCCTGTGCGTAGGGCAGGTAGTACTGCGGAGCCGCCTCGGTCGTAAGCCCCGCTACCTTCGTATCTCCCACCACTCCGATCACTTCGCGCATGCCGGAAGGAGTAACGTCATCTGAAAGATGCGCCTTGATATGTTTTCCGATGGGGTTCTCGCCCGGGAAATACTTGCGCACGAACGCCTCGTTGAGGATGATCACCGGCCTTCCATTGGGGACGTCGGTACGCGCGAAATCCCGCCCGGTAACGCCGTCAGAATATGTTGAGCATCGAAGCCCGGATCTACCTGCAGCACGCGCACAAAGCTGTGGATCAGAAGGCCGGCGCCAATCAGCAGCGCGAGCGAGATGGCAGTCTCGAGGATCACCAGAGCGCTCTGCATGCGGTGTTCGCCACGCGTGCCCGCAACGGTGCGCGACCCCGCCTGTAATGCGAGCGAGGGATCGGCCTTCGAGGCGCGCCATGCGGGAAGAAATCCGAAGAGCAGCCCGGTTGCGATCGCTGTCGCGACGGCGAATCCCAGCACAAGACCATCGATCGTGACCTCGCCGGAGCGCGGCAGGCGCTCGGGTGCAAGCCGCAGCATGGTTTTCAGCACCAGTTGCGCGAGCAGGACGCCCACCGCTCCACCGCCGAGCGCCAGCATCACGGACTCAACCAGCACCTGCCGTGTGATCTCAACCCGGCTGGCGCCCAACGCCGCACGCACGGCCATCTCTCCGCGGCGTTGCGACATGCGCGCCAACAACAGTCCCGCGACGTTAACGCAGGCGATGAGCAGCAGGGAGATCACCGCGGCGAACAGTACGCGCAGCGCCGGACGATACTCACCCACCAGGTGGTCCAGCTCCGGCCGAACGATCGTAGAGGTAAAGTTCGCGTTCGTGTCTGGGTATTGCAACGCGAGATGCTGCGCGATCAGGTTCATCTCGTTGTGCGCTTGCGCGACGGAAACTCCAGACTTCAGCCGTCCGATCACATCGAGTTGGTCGAACCCCCGTTGGCCCGTCGCCGGGTCCTTCCCCTCGGCGTCCACGGCCAGCGTCGTCCAGAAGAGCGGAGCCGGGCTGGTGATGGGGAAACCGAAGCTGCGCGGCATCACGCCAACGATCTGATACAGGTCGCCGTTCAATCGCACCGTGCGCCCCGCCGCGTCCTTTGCCCCGTTGAACTCGGTCCGCCACAGCCGGTAGCTCAGCATCACGATGCGGTTGCCGGGCTTCTCCTCCTGCGGCAGAAAGTCCCGGCCCAGCAGCGGACGAGCCCCGAGCACGCGGAAGAACTCTGCGGACACCACCGCGCCGCTGATCTGCTGTGCAGCGCCCACTCCGGTAAGACTCATGGTGTTGGTGTGGTATGCGGTAAGTCCGCTGAACGCTTTGCTGCGGGCGCGCCAGTCGAAGAACGTGGGATAGCTCAGGTCCTCCGCCAGATTCGTCGCGTGGTCCTGCTGCTGTACCCACATCAGGTCGCCAGCGTGCGGGAAGGGCAGTGGCTGCAGCAGAACGGCATGCACCAGGCTGAAGATGGCGGTCGTCGCGCCGATTCCCAGCGCGAGCGTCAGCACCGTGGTGATGGTAAAGCCCAGGCTTCGGGAAAGCTGGCGACCGGCGAAGCGGCAGTCCCGCCACAGCGTATACATGCGCATCTCCTCGACAAAACGCTTGGAACGAGAGGATAGAAAGCACGTAGGCTGCCGATTCGATCTGCTGCAACGCGGTAAATTTCGAGGGAAGGATCGGCCCCCGCCGGTTCATCGTCCGCTCGAAGTGTCCACAGTTCGAAAATGCTGTCCACTCGTGGACACGCTCGAAATCGATGTTCACGCGTCTAGCTCCACCACGCGCGGGAGCAGCGCTCCCGCTCCCGCTTCGATCCACCCCACAGACACCGGTAGTTTGAAGCGACGCGGCCCGGCGCTCCCCGGATTGAAGAAGAGCACGCCCTTTCTCCACTCGACGAGCGTCCGGTGCGAGTGCCCGCTGATCACTGCGGCAAAACCCGCGGCCGCTGGATCGAGATCGAGCCGGTGCGCATCATGCAGCATGTAGAAGGTGCGGCCGGCAAGCTCGACTACCTCGACCGGCGGCAGATCGCCGCAAGCTCCAGCTTCGTCGATGTTTCCGCGAATCGCCGTCACCGGCGCGATCGCTCGCAGCGTGTCGAGGATCGCCGGATCGCCGACATCGCCCGCGTGCAGAATATGCTCCGCGCCGGCGAGCGCCTCAAGCGCCTGCGGCCGCAGCAGCCCATGCGTATCTGAAATCACGCCAATTCTCATAAATGGAGGATGCACCGGGTGCCCATTCTAGCGAAGCCGAAGAATCTGTGAAGGTATCTGCGCCTACTCCACTGGGCAACACCGCGGGTGCCCCATTGTTTGCGCCTCACTCATCCGGCGTCCTCCACCCCATCCCTGCGCAAAGAGCCTGCCCTGAGTTTGTCGAAGGGTGGGCGTCTACCCGCGCCGAAGAGCCGTCATTCTGAGCGCCTGGTTTCGGCGCGAAGAATCCACGCAGACTCTTGCGTTGCCCCTGATGCTTCGTTCTTGAATCACGATCTTACCTGTCGTATGGATCTAAACATTTAGACATAATATCAATGAATAGAGTCATTTAGTGGAGATGCTATCTACAAACGCTTTAACAAGAGGAATCAGAAAGTTCATAGGGGTATGGAGGGTGGGGCAGGTTGGGGCCAGCCCCATCCCGCCAGCAGGATAAGCCAGAGATACATCGCCTGCATGACGAGCCGGACAGCCACGCCGGGCATCGGTAGTCCATGGATCGTCTCCCCCGCGACGTAGATGTTCGCGGGGAAGATGGCAATCATCAGGGCCGCCAGGCACAGCGCCGCAATCCGGCGAGTGGCGGGCACGAAGAGTCCCACGCCGCCCGCGATCTCGCACAGCCCGGTGAGCACCACCAGCAGCGAACGCGCGTGAAAGACGGGCGGCACCAGGCGGACGAAAGCAGCCGTATCCACCAGATGCGCAGTGCCGGAGATGAATAATGGGAGGGTTACGAGGATCCGCAGCGCCGCCTGCAGACGCCCGAACGGCGTCAGCGATCGGCCGCGAGCCAACAGAAAGAACGCCGCCCATGCTGCCAGCAGGATCAGCGTGCAAATGCCGTAGATCATCTCTCACTCCCGATGCGCTGTCCGCAATGGAAATGGTCCACCGCTGTTGCAGGTGGATGCGGTGGGACGATACTAATGCTGTATGGCAGAGGACATCTCCCTGACGCGCCGCGGCTTCCTTCAATCAGCTACGCTTGCACTGGCCGGGGCAGCGGCGTGCGAGCTGGATCCACTCCAAGCATGGTCTTTCCCGCAGCCTGCCGCCTCGCCAACCTTCCTGCGTGAGATTCCGTACGGCGATATCACCCTGGTGAGCGAGCCCCATCAACGCCAATTGCACCAGAACCTCAGCCTGCTCATGTCCTTGAACGAAGACAGCCTGCTCAAGCCCTTCCGGGAGATGAGCGACCAACCCGCGCCCGGCGCAACGCTCGGCGGCTGGTACCAGTACGACCCCGCATACGACTACCGCAAAGATGACGCCGGCTTCGCTCCCACGCACTGCTTTGGGCAGTGGGTCTCGGCGCTCGCCCGCATGTATGCCATCGATCGCCAGCCGGAGGTCCGCGCCAAGGTATTGCGTCTGAACGGTCTGTATGCCCAGACCATCTCCGGCCTCTATTACGAGCGCAATCGCTTCGCCGCGTATTGCTATGACAAGCTGGTCTGCGGGCTCATGGACTCGCACGTGCTAGCGAACGACCCCGATGCGTGGCAGATCCTGGCGAAGACCACCGACACCGCGCTGCCCCATCTTCCGCCGCATGCTATCGAACGCGAAGTCGTGTGGCGTCCCGGTAAGGACATTTCGTGGACGTGGGACGGGTCCTACACGCTGCCGGAGAATCTCTTTCTTGCCTCCACCCGCGGCGCCGACGGCGCTCGCTACCGTGCTCTGGCGTTTCGCTATCTGGATGATCGCGCCTACTTCGATCCACTCGCCGAGGGCAAGGATGTGCTGGGCGGCCGGCACGCCTACAGCTATGTCAACGCGCTCTGCTCGGCGATGCAGGCCTACATGATCGGCGGCAGCGAGAAGCATCTCCGCGCCGCGCAGAATGCCTTCGCTCTACTGCAGGCGCAGAGCTTCGCCACCGGCGGCTGGGGACCGGACGAGTTGCTGCGCGCCGCCGGTAGTGACGACGTGTACCGCAGCCTGACCAGCAGCCACCATAGCTTTGAGACGCCCTGCGGCTCCTACGCTCACTTCAAGCTCACACGCTACCTGCTGCAGGTCACGCGCGATGGCCGCTATGGCGACAGCATGGAACGGGTGATGTACAACACCGTGCCTGGCGCCAAGCCGCTGGAATCCGACGGCCACGCCTTCTACTACTCGGATTACAACTACTCCGGCACGAAGGTCTACTCCGATCATCGTTGGCCCTGCTGCGGCGGCACATTGCCCCAGGTAGCCGCCGACTATCGCATCAACAGCTATCTCCGCGATGACGATGGCATTTACGTAGTGCTCTATCTTCCCTCTTCCGTCACCTGGACACAGGGCGGCGCGCAAATTACGCTGGCGCAGCGCAGCGCGTATCCGCTGGAGGATCGGATTCACTTCGAGCTCTCCGCGAGCCGGCCGGAGACCTTCTCCATACGGCTGCGCATCCCTGCCTGGGCATCAGGCGCCGTCGTCTCTGTAAACGGAAAGCCGATGCAGATAACGCCCGTCACCGCAGGCTTTTTGACTCTCCAGCGCCGCTGGGATCCGGGCGACCGGATCGAGTTGCAACTCCCGCTGGCTCTCCGTACCGAAGCTATCGACGTGCGGCACTCGGACACCGTTGCCCTGCTGCGCGGACCGTTGGTTCTGTTCGCCACTCCGGACGCGGCCACCGGCGGAACGTCGTCGATCACCCGCGCCCAACTGCTCGCCGCGCGTCGCCGGGGTCCCGATCTCTGGCATGCCTCCACGGCACGTGGTCCGCTGCGGCTGGTCCCCTTCACCGCGATCGACTCCGAACCCTACGCCACCTATCTCCACGTCACTTAACTCCACGTCACTTAACTCCACGTCACTTAATCAGTTCGAAGCGCCGACAAAACCGCCATCCACGCCCGCTTTGAAAGCGCTTACTTCATGTGCGATACTCGGACGGCTCGACCAGCCCGATCATTCGACCGAGAGAACCTGCTGCGAGCACGACTGAGAGCGGTGCTTGTGCGGATTACACCGCTCCGCCACGGACTGGTTTCTCGAACACTTCCGTTCTACCGGTGATTTGCCTATGTTGCTGATGCTTTCAGACATACATTCCGCCGCGGTGGCGTTGATGGCGGCGCCGCATTTGGCGCGATTGGATTGGGTGGATGGGTTGGTGATCGCGATTTATTTTGCGATCGTGGTGTTCATCGGGTTTTATCTGAAGGGGTCGTCGAACACCAGCGAAGAGTTCTTCATGGCGGG
>JBPCNO010000111.1:0-8097 GCA_051001135.1 Acidobacteriaceae bacterium | reverse complement strand
CCATTATGGTGGCGGACGAATGCGCTAGCCGCTCAGTAGCACGCTGCGGAAGAGCCCCAGGGCTGGAGCCATGAAGAAGCCGGCGACCCGCCCACCGACGACGAACATGATAATCAGGCTGAAGATGCCCAGCCGGTCATAGATGGCTGCCGCCCGGGGTGGCAGCATGTGGCGGAAGATGTGGCTGCCATCGAGCGGCGGAAGCGGCAGCAGGTTGAAGACAGCCAGGAACAGGTTCAGCAGAATGCCGTAATAAAAGATGATGGTCAGGGGCAGGACGATGGGACTCGCGGCCATGAGCGCCGGATCGAGCCCGAAGCCAGAGACGGCGGCCACGCAGGCGCGGCCGGTGGGCGTGAACCTGGCGATGCCGATCAGGATGATGAGCGATGCGATGGCCAGCACTACATTGCTGACCGGACCGGCGACGGTGGTGAGGATGTCGTCGCGCTTGAAGTTCTTGAAATTGCGCGTGGTCACCGGCGTTGGTTTGGCCCAGCCGAAGAGCAGCCCGCCGAACCCGGGAAGGAAGAGGCACAACAGAGGCAGGATCAGCGTACCCAGCGGGTCGATGTGCTTGATTGGATTGAGGGTGAGGCGGCCCAGCATGCGCGCCGTCGGATCGCCGAGCCGGGACGCCATCCAGGCGTGCGCCGCCTCATGAAACGAAAGAGCGAACAGCAGGACGATGAATTCGAAGACTTTCGAGGCTATGGAGAAATCCATGTTCCTCTATTGTGCCGGAAAACGGCAGGCTCAGCTTGATTTGCCGCCGGAGCCGGAAGTCTGCCGATTGCCGGACTTGTCCCAGCCGCCTTCCTTAACGTCGTTCTTCTTCTTGATCTCTTTCGCCGGGATGCCGCCGGCGATGCTGCCCGGTTCGATGTCGCGGGTGGCCACCGCCATGGCGCCCAGAATTGCATCTTCACCGACGTTCACTCCAGCCATGACGGATGCGTGATAGGTGACGCGGGCGCGCGGGCCGATCTCATTGATGCGGTTCTGGATGTCCTGCGAGTTCTTCGCGTGGTGAGCGTGCGAGTAGACCGAGGCGTAGTCGCTGAGGGAGGTACCCTGGCGAATGACGATCTCGCCGCGGTCGTCGAGCATGACGTACTTGTGGATGGTGCAGTCGTCCTCGATGGTCAGGTTGTAGCCGTAGGAGAATTCGACCCCGTGGAAGATCTTCACATTCTTGCCGAGCGACTTGAAGATGTGGTGGCCGAGCACGCAGCGGAAGCGAAAGCCGAGCCAGTGGTTGAGCGCGAGTGGGGAGCGGTCGAACATCTGCCACAGCCAGATGAGCGGCTTGCGCTCGGCGTATTTTTCCTCGTCGATGTCGCCGTAGTACTCGGGCTCGAGGGTGACGTTAGCGGGGTCCAGTGATAGCTCGACGCAGTTGAAGGGAAGTTCGGTGGCGAGCTGAAAGTTGAGCTTGCCGCCGTGCGGCCGGGCGAAGAGCAACTGGTGCAGCGTATCGCGGACGAGCTCGTTGCGCAGCTTCGGTTCCTTGTGGCGCGTCAGCTCGTCATTGAGAAAGCGCAGCCAGCGGCGGAAGACCTCTTCGGCCTCGGGCGTGGGACGCAGTTCGCGATATTTGTATTCCGGCATGGTGCGGGATCCTCTCGGCGCTTGGAGACGGGGCGCTCAGCGCGGCATGCGGGGCTCATCGGCTGCGTGCATGCACCAGCATACGTCAGGGATTCGATGCCGGAGCGGGGCCGCACGTCGCAGCGGGTCTAACTGGGGCTAAGCGCGGGCTATTCGATGGCGAAGACCGCGTAAACGGTGGCGGAGTCGGCGACCTTGCGAGCGTTTACCGCCAGGGGCTGCACTTTGGACATAGCCATCGTGCTACCCATCGCCTCTACGCGATGCGCCATCATCGGCTGCGGTCCCTGCTGGGGCACCTCGTTGCTGGCGTAGACCAGGCCGCCGAGTTTGGCGTTCAGGCCGGTGGCAATGGTGCCGGCCTGAGCGCGGGCGCGGCTCAGCGCATCCTGCAGGGCCTTGGCATGCAAGCCATCCTTGTCAGCCACGCTCCAGTCGATCTGGCCGCCGCTGTTGGCGCCGGCTTTGACGGCAGCGTCGAGCACCTCCGTAGCTTTGGCCGCGGTGGTCTTCACGTTCCAGCTCTGCTGGACTTTGAACTGCCGCTGCGCCGCGACCGCCGGCGGCAGGTCCTTCTGCTCGAAGGGTTCGACCGGGCTGATGCTCTGGTCTTCGCTCTGGATCGCATCTTTGGCTACGCCTGCGGCCGCCAACGCGGCAGCGATATCGTTCGAGGCTTTGGAGGCATTGGCATAGGCCGTCTGGGAGTTGGCTCCGTAGACGAGATAGCCAACGCGCAAAGTCGCCGTGTCGGCGATCTGCGTGGCCTCACCCTGCGCCGTGATCGCGATGGTGCGGTTGTCCTTGTTGACCTGAATCTGCTGGCTGGATGCAAAGGGTATAGCTGTAACCAGCAGCGTTGCCATGGCAAGAGTACGAAGAACACTCAGTCGTTTCATAGGTCTCCTGCGAACCCGCGTAGTGTCTCAAGCGTGGCGTGGGCAGCGCCAGAGGAAAGAGCATGGCTAGCCTGCTCGACGCCATGGCGCAGATCGGGCACCAGGCCGGCGACCACCAGCGCGGCGGCTGCATTGAGCGCGACCACATCGCGGCCCGGGCTGGCTTCGCCCCGCAAAATGCGTTCAAGAATCGCGGCGTTCTCTGCAACGGTTTCGCCACCGCGCAGCGCATCGGGCGGCGTGCAGTCCAGGCCGCAGTCTTCCGGCCGCACCTGATAGCTGCGCAGCGAGCCGTTCCGTACCTCAGCGATGCTGGTCGCGGCCGAGACGGTCAGCTCGTCCAGCCCATCCGCACCGTGGACCACCAGCCCGTGGCGGACCCCCAACCGCAGCATCGCCTCGGCCAGCAGCGGCACCTTCTCCACGGAGTAGACGCCCATCACCTGCGCGGATGCTCCGGCCGGATTGGTCAGCGGGCCCGCCAGGTTGAACAGCGTGCGGAAGCCGAGCGCGCGGCGTACCGGCTGCACGCGCCGCATCGCCGGGTGCGACAACGGAGCGTGCAGGAAGACGAAGCCGGTGGCACGCAGACACGCCACCGCGGCATCGGGCGAGAGGTCAACCGGCACACCCAGCGCTTCCAGCACATCGGCCGAGCCGCAGTTGGATGTAACGGCGCGATTGCCATGCTTGGCCACGCTGGCGCCGGCTGCAGCGGCCACCAGCGCCGCGGCAGTCGAGATGTTGAAGGTGCCGGAGCTATCACCGCCGGTGCCGCAGGTGTCCACTAACTTCTGTCGCTCGACATCCGTGAGCGGCAAGGGCAGAATGCGTTCACGCATGGCGCGGACCAGGCCGACAATCTCATCCGCTGTTTCACCGCGCTGCGCCAGCGCGGCGAGCACCGCGGCGATCTCCACATCGGTAGCGCGGCCGTCCAGTATCTCCGAGAACAGCTCATGGGCCTGCTGCTCCGTCATGGAGATGTGGGATTCGAGAAGGTGCCGGAGGAGTGCGCGCAAACCGCCCATGCTGCCGTTATCGTAACTGCATTGCCGAACGCGGGCTCTGGCTTCCCAGGCGGCCCTCTTAGGTTGCGCTTCTTAGGCAGGGCTTCTTAGGTAGATTGGGGAGTCCTTGCTACTATGGTGAGTTCGTCTAACCCGCTATGAAAATTCACGAGTACCAAGCAAAAGACATTCTGGCCAAGCATGGCGTGGCCGTGCCGCGCGGCGAAGTTGCCAATACCTTCGATGAAGCGCTCGAAGTGGCCAAGCGCCTCTTTACCGCTGGAGCCAACGGCGTTGTGGTGAAGGCGCAGATCCACGCTGGCGGCCGCGGCAAAGGCGGCGGCGTCAAGGTGGCGAAGACTTTCGCCGAGGCCGAGGAGTATGCCAAGAAGATCCTGGGCATGCAACTGATCACGCACCAGACGGGGCCGCAGGGGCAGAAGGTGCAGCGTCTGCTGATCGAAGAGACCGCGCCCATCGACCGCGAACTCTATCTCGGCATCGTGCTCGATCGCGCGCAGGCCAAGCTGGCCTTCATGGCATCGCAGGCCGGCGGCATGGAGATTGAAGAGGTCGCGGCTAAAGATCCGGACGCGATCTACAAGGAGTACATCGATCCAGCGGTGGGCTTTCAGCCCTACCAGGCGCGCAATCTCGCGTTCAAGCTGGGCCTGAAGCCGGCGCAGATCGCCGATGCTGTCCGCTTCATGACCGGGCTCTACAACGTGTACATCGACACCGATGCCTCGCTGCTGGAGGTCAATCCCTTCATCACCACTAAGGACGGCAAGCTGCTGGCGCTCGACTGCAAGATCAACTTCGACGACAATGCCATCTTCCGTCACAAGGATCTGAAGGAACTGCGCGATGTGGCGGAGGAAGATCCGCTCGAGGTCGAGGCGTCCAAGTACGCGCTCAATTACATCAAGCTCGACGGCAATATCGCCTGCATGGTGAACGGCGCCGGACTCGCGATGGCGACCATGGACATCATCCAGTACGCGGGCGGGTCGCCGGCGAATTTCCTGGATGTGGGCGGTGGCGCGAACCAGCAGCAGATCGAGAATGCCTTCGACATCCTGCTGTCGGACAAGAACGTGCAGGCGGTCTTCATCAATATCTTCGGCGGTATCCTGCGCGTGGATACGCTGGCGCAAGGCGTGGTCGCTGCGGCGAAGAACCTGAACGTCAAGGTGCCGGTGATCCTGCGCCTCGAAGGCACCAATGTCGAAGAGGGCCGCCGGATTCTGAAGGATTCAGGACTGAAGTTCATCGTGGGCGAGACCATGCAGGACGCGGCGCAAAAAGCGGTAGAGGCCGCGAAGCAGGGGTCAGGGATCAGGGTGTAGGGGTCAGGTGACGAGTCACTTTCGCGAGCTGATTGTCTGGCAACGTGCGATTCAAATGACCGTAAACATCTACCACTTGACTCAGCAGTTCCCTCGTGAAGAGGTCTTCGTTTGAGCAGTCAGCTTCGGCGTGCGGCAGTCTCGGTAGCAAGTAACATCGCCGAAGGACATGGGCGGCTCAACAGGAAAGAGTACCGGCAGTTTCTTGGAGTTGCGCGCGGTTCGAATTTCGAGTTGCAGACCCAACTGGTCATCGCGCGCGAGCTCTCTTTTGGTGATCAAGATCTTCTTGCGTCAGCAGAATCGCAATCTCACGAAGTTAGAAAGATGATTTACGGGATACTCGGGGCGCTGCGCGAACAGGATTGTTGATCCCTGTTCTTTGACCCCTGATCCCTCGGAGAAGCTGATGTCAGTTCTGGTAGATAAAAACACGCGCCTCATCGTACAGGGCATTACCGGCAAAGAGGGCACCTTTCATGCGAAGGGTTGCGCGGAGTACGGCACCAAGGTAGTCGGCGGCGTGACCCCGGGCAAAGGTGGAACGACGCACGAGGGCTGGCCGGTCTTCGACACGGTGGAGAAGGCCGTCAGCGAAACCGGCGCAAACGCCACCGTCATCTTTGTGCCACCGCCGTTCGCCGCCGATGCGATCCTCGAGGCCGAGGACGCGGGTCTGCCGCTGATCGTGTGCATCACGGAAGGTATTCCCACCAACGACATGGTGCGCGTGTGGGCCAAGCTGAAGTACTCGAAGTCGCGCCTGGTGGGACCCAACTGTCCCGGTGTCATCTCGCCGGGGAAGGCCAAGATCGGCATCATGCCGGGCCGCATTCACAAGCAAGGCAGCATCGGCATCGTGTCGCGCTCCGGCACGCTGACGTATGAGGCCGTCTACCAGCTCACGCAGCGGGGCATCGGGCAATCAACCGCCATCGGCATCGGCGGCGATCCCATCATCGGCACTACGCATATCGATGGGGTTCGGCTGCTGAATGAAGATCCGGATACCGAAGCGATCATCCTGATCGGCGAGATTGGCGGCACGGCCGAGGAAGCGGCCGCCGACTACATCAAGCAGAACGTTAAGAAGCCGGTAGTCGGCTTCATCGCTGGACAGACCGCGCCTCCGGGACGCCGCATGGGCCACGCCGGCGCGATCATCTCCGGCGGCCAGGGCACGGCCGCAGACAAGATGAAGGCGCTCACAGCGGCCGGCATTCATGTGGTGCAGTCGCCGGCGGAGATCGGCGCTACGCTGGCGCGGGTGATCGGCAAGGCGTAAAGGCTTCGCAGCGCGATCGCGCTCCGAGTTCGGGGGGTGGTTTGCAGGTGAGGTGGTCTCCCACCCTTCGCTGCGCTCAGGATGGGCACCCGTTAAGAAGTTCTGTCCACGCGATGCGTACCGCCGGCCCGCCGCAGGCCGGCCGCGTCCTTCTGCTTTACACTTGCTGCGACATCTTCGATCCTTCGATCTTCGATTAAGGACTTCTCCAGCATGCACGCACGCCTTCGCGGAACCGCCACCCTCTGGTTCGCTGCGCTTCTGTGCGCAGGAGTTCCAAGCCTGATCGCACAGAACCCGCCAGCCGCTGCCGTGGCGAAGCCGGTCACACTCACAACGCAGCAGCTCGATGCGCTCGTCGGACAGTACCGGCTGGAAGGCGAGCAGTCGGTTGTATATTCTTTTTCCAGCGATGGCAAGACGCTTTCGCTTGCCGGTCCGCGCATCATGCCGACGCCGCTGACCGCCGTGTCTCCGATGCGTTTTGCCGCGCCCGATGGCGGCCCGGAGTTCACCTTCACACTCACTCCGCAGGGCCATGCCGAGAGCGTGATGCGCAAAGGCAGCGACGCGCCGGCGCGGCTGTTCGACCCGCATCCGGCGCACTACACCTTTCGCCCCTACACACGGCAGGAGGCGATGATTCCCATGCGCGACGGGATCAAGCTTCACGCCGTCATTCTGCGGCCCACCGACGATCCTGCGAACGGTAACGATCCGCTGCCGTTTCTGATGGAGCGTACTCCCTACGGTGTAGACGACGTAACGCCGGCGGCCGTCACCTATCGCTATACCGAGCTGGCGCAGAGCGGCTATATCTTCGTGGATGAGGACATTCGCGGCCGCTACAAGAGCGAGGGGACGTTTGTGATGATGCGCCCGCTGCTCGATCAACACAGCACCGATCAACACGGCGCCGAGCGACACAGCACCGATCAACACAGCACCGGCCAGGACGGCGCGCCAGAGTCGCAGGTGTCCGGTTCGAAGGCAACCGACGAGAGCACCGACAGTTACGATACCGTGGCGTGGCTGCTCAAGAACATTCCCAACAACAACGGACGTGTGGGCGCGGCGGGCATCTCCTATCCCGGCGGGATGGCCCAGGATGCCGGCATCGGCGCACACCCGGCGGTGCGCGCCATCTCACCTCAGGCGCCCATGATCGACGTGTGGAAGGGCGACGACTTCTTCCACAACGGAGCCTTTCGCGAGACCTACGGTTACGATTACGTGCTGGGCATGGAGAGCGGCAAGACGACGACCTTCCAGAAGCTCGATCAGGACGCCTACACCTATTTCTTGAACGCGGGCTCCTATGCGGCCGCGGCGAAGCAGGGGAAGATCGCCCAATTGCCCACGGCGCAGGCTTTCTTCGCCCATCCCGCGTATGACAGCTACTGGCAGGCCCGCGGCGTGGAGTCGCACCTGACGTCTCTGAGCGTCCCCTCGCTCGAAGTGGGCGGCTATTGGGATCAGGAAGATATGTGGGGACCGCAGGCTGCCTATGCTGCCCTGCGAAAGCAGGACCCTTCCAGCAGGGATCTCTTCCTGGTGCTTGGCCCCTGGAGGCACGGCGGTTGGGCGGGCAGCACCGAGCGCCTGGGCGCGGTGGACTTCGGCGAGCCCACGTCGGATGACTACCGCACGCGCATCGAAGCGCCGTTCTTCGAGCACTATCTGAAGGACAAGGGCACCTTCGACGCCGGCGGAGCCATGACCTTCCAGACGGGCTCCGATCAGTGGAAGCACTACGCAAGCTGGCCACCGTCGGACGCGCATAACGGCAATCTCTATCTGGGTGCGGATGGCGCGCTGTCGTTCCAGCAGAAGGAGGCGCCGGATGCTACCGGCTTTGCCACATACGTCAGCGACCCGGCAAACCCCGTGCCCTACCGCGCGCGCCCCATCCAGGCGACCTATGCTCCGGGGTCGAAATGGGG
>JBPCNO010000110.1:0-17059 GCA_051001135.1 Acidobacteriaceae bacterium | reverse complement strand
CAGGAGGGGGCGTCGCCCATGTCGTACATGGCGCGCATGGCTTCGGACACATGCACCGGGGGTGCAGCTCCCAGCTTTGAGCTTCCAGCTTCCAGCTTGCTCGCGTTGACCTCGGGAGGCGTGGCGGCGGAATGACCCACCCTACCCTGCGGGTAGGATGGGGCACCCGGTGTGGTGGCGGTGTCGGAGGTCGTGCCGTCGCCGATGGTGCCGGTGACGGGGATGACGGGCGAGCCGATCCCGGCAAACAACGAGAGCTGCTGGCCGGAGAGGAAGCGGAGCTGGAGCCAGCGGAAGATGTAGTCCATGATGCGCTTCGCGAAGCCGATGTGCTCGTTGCCGGTCCAGCCGGAGGGTTCAAAGCGGGTGTGGGCGAACTTTTCCACCAGCACCTTAAGGGGTACGCCGTGCTGCAGGGAGAGGGAGGTGGCGGTGGCGAAGGAGTCCACGAGTCCGGAGACGGTGGAGCCTTCCTTGGCCATCTTGATGAAGATTTCGCCGGGCTCGCCGGTGGGGTAGAGGCCGACGGTGATGTAGCCCTCGTGGCCGGCGATGGAGAACTTGTGGGTGAGGGAGGCGCGCTCCTCGGGCAGACGGTGACGGACGGCGCGGGGTGGGCCGAGGGGATTCTGGGGCTCCGCGGACGCGTCAAGACCCACCCTACGCGATACAGCCGCGTAGGATGGGGCACCCGGCTCGGTGGTAATGGGCGCGGTGGCGGCACCAGCGGGAGCGGCAGCGCCGGCAATCGCGGCGCCGAAGGCGTTGGCGGCGGCCATGACGGATTTGGCGGAGAGCTCGAGGCGGTCGGAGACCTTGTGGGTGAGGGAGGCTTCGAGCAGCTTGAGGTCGGCGACGTACTCCGGGCTGTGGGTGTCGACGCCGGCGGCGAGCGAGGTGAGGACGCGGTCGGCGGCGGCGGTGAGGATGGCGGCCTGGGCTGAGGTCTGGGGGTCGCGCTTCTTGTCTGACCTTTCGTCAGAGGAGGTGTTGAGGACCTGGACGCCCTTGGATCCGTCGCGGTAAATGGCGACGGCCTTGAGGCCGAGGCGCCAGGCCTCGACATAGGTCTCGGCGATGTCGTCGACGGAGCACTCGTGAGGCAGGTTGACGGTCTTCGAGATGGCGCCGGAGAGAAAGGGCTGGGTGGCGGCCATCATCTTGAGGTGGCCGAGGTAGTGAATGGAGCGGGTGCCCTTGGCCGGCTTGAAGGAGCAGTCGAAGACGGCGAGGTGCTCGGGCTGGATGGCGGGTGCGCCTTAGATGGTGCCAGTGGCGTCGATGTAGGAGACGATGGCCTGGACCTCGGCGTCGGAGTAGCCGAGCTTGAAGAGTGCGCCGGGGACGGTCTGGTTGACGATCTTGATCATGCCGCCGCCGACCAGCTTCTTGTACTTGACCAGGGCGAGGTCGGGCTCGATGCCGGTGGTGTCGCAGTCCATCATGAAGCCGATGGTGCCGGTGGGGGCGAGCACGGTGACCTGCGAGTTGCGATAGCCATGCTTCTCGCCGTGAGCGAGCGCGGTGTCCCAGCAATCCTTGCTGGCGGCGATGAGGGCCTCAAGCTGCGGGGTGATGAAGGGCTCGGCGGAGGCCTTGGAACGGGCGATCTTGTTGACCTCGGCACGATGCATGCGGATGACGTCGAGGAAAGGCTCGCGGTTGACGTAGAAGCCGGGGCATGCGCCACCGTCCTTTTCCGCGGACTGGGTGAGGGTGGTGGCCGAGGACAGAGGCGGGCACTTCTCGGCGATGCGCGCGGACTGCAGGTAGGCCTGGCCGCACATGATGGCGGTGAGGGTGGCGGCGAAGTCGCGGCCGGCGTCGGAGTCATAGGGCAGGCCGAAGTTCATGAGCAGCGCGCCCAGGTTGGCGTAGCCCAGGCCGAGCGGGCGGTAGTCGTGCGAGTTGCGGGAGATGGACTCGGTGGGGTAGCCCGAGTTGTCGACCAGGATCTCCATGGCGGTGAGCACGACGTCGATGGCGTCGCGGTAGGCGGCGATATCAAATGTACCCGCGGCGGTGACGAACTTCATCAGGTTGAAGCTGGCGAGGTTGCAGGCGGAGTTGTCCAGGAACATGTACTCCGAGCAGGGGTTGGACGCGTTAATGCGGCCGGAATTTTTGGAAGTATGCCAGCGGTTGATGGTGGTGTCGTATTGCATGCCGGGGTCGCCGCACTGCCAGGTGGCTTCGGCGATCTTGTGCATCAGGCCGCGGGCCTTAAGCGTCTTGACCGGCTCGGAGTCCTTGATGGTGCGGGTGGTGAAGTCGGCGTCGCGCTCCCAGGCGTGCATGAAGTCGTCGGTGACGCGGACGGAGTTGTTGGCGTTCTGGAAGAAGATGGAGGAGTAGGCCTCGGAGTCGGGACCGGAGCCGTCGTAGCCGGCGGCGACCAGGGTGTGGGCCTTGGCCTCTTCCTTGGCCTTGCACTCGATGAATTCGACGATGTCAGGGTGGTCGACGTTGAGGATGACCATCTTGGCGGCGCGGCGGGTCTTGCCGCCGGACTTGATGACGCCGGCGAAGGCGTCAAAGCCGCGCATGAAGCTGAGCGGGCCGGAGGCGGTGCCGCCGCCGGAGAGGTTCTCCATGGAGCCGCGGATGGCGGAGAGGTTGGAACCGGCGCCGGAGCCCCACTTGAAGAGCATGCCCTCGGTCTTGGCCAGGGTGAGGATGGAGTCGAGCGAGTCGTCGACGGCGTTGATAAAGCAGGCGGAGCACTGCGGATTGCGGTAGCCGGTGGCGGAGAAGGTCACTTCGCGCGTCTCCGGATTCCAGTGCCAGTTCTGGCCGTCGGATTTGGGCTCGAGGCGATCGCACCCCACGTTGAACCACACCGGCGAGTTGAAGGCGACCTTCTGGTTGAGCAGTAGGTGGGCGAGATCGTCGTGAAAGATCGCCGCATCTCCGGTGGAGGCGAAGTAGCCGCCCTGGATGCCCCAGGTAGTGATGGTCTCGGCGACCCGGGCGACGAGCTGGCGGACACCGGTCTCGCGCGCGCCTTCCTGCCCCTGCGGCACACCGATGTGGCCGTGGAGATACTTGGAGGCGACGATGTTGGTCGCGGTCATGGACCAGTCGACAGGAACCTCGACGTCCTTCTGCTCAAAAATGACCTTGCCGCTCATGTCGTTGATGGCGGCCGTGCGGCGCTCCCACTTCACCTCATCGTAGGGAGAGACGCCGGCTTTGGAGAAGCGGCGCTCGAAGCGGAGGCCGGGTGCGACCTTAGTGGTGGAGGCGGAGGCGGGTGCAGCGGCGGGGGAGCCGTTGGTGGAAACGGGTGCGGATGTTTTGGTGGCCTCGGCCATGGAGTCTCCTCAAGTGTGATGTACCGGCCAAGGGTGCCGCTCTGTTGCTCTCGGAATGACGTTCCGGGGAGCTATAGCCACCATGAACGGATGGGGCTGGGCGACGCCACAGAGCCGGGTGGACAGCCTGGATCTGGGTGGATCGAAATGGACTCCTGAGAGGGCTACCCGGAATGACATTAAGTGGTCATTCCGGGCGCTCGTGTCAAGGGCCGCAGAAGGAAACGTATGCCCCTAATCGCACCCTGTCAAGTCAGAACCACAACATCTAGTGGATTAGATGCAGATGTGCCCCTTCGGCTTCCACTTTCGGGGGATTGCCTGTGGAGAACCTATTTCAGGTGCATATTTGGCGGATTTGAGCATAGCCGCCTCACCCTTCGAGGCTACGCCCCGCTGGCATGAGAAACAAGACGCCGGGGCGTTCCTGCATGTGGAGCGGTGTGGAAGGAGTGGAGAAGCGGGTCAGGATTTCCGGGAGAACAGAATGTCCCCGGATGGAGATGTGCGAAAAAATGCGAAACGGCAAGCCGTCCGTGCGCCAGACGACGGACCGGACGGCGCTTTTCGGGGACAATGACAACGGAGAACGACATGTCCACACCTACAGACCCCCGGATTATCAGTGCTGACCGTGTTGAGCATGGGCTGATCGTCGCCTTTTCCGATGGCACTTCCGCTGTCTACGACACGCAGTTTCTCTACAGCGCGCGCGAGTACGGCGACAATTATCTAGTGGAAGCAGATGAGGAGGATGAGGATTAGCTAAGGCAAAGCTCGGTAACGGGGCTGTCAGGGAACCAGTCGTAGCCCATCGCCCAGCATCTCGCGCAGCGCGTCGAGCACGCGGGCTGGTGCCGCATCCGTGATGCGAGATGGATAGGTGCCACTGCTATCAGGAGTGTCTTCGATCCTGAGTGTGAGCAAGGCCGGATATTTCTCTCGCAACCTTTGGGCAAGTCCCTTCTCCGCCCGTGGTGAGTTGCGCCCGATGAGTATCAAATCGAACTTTTCAGTTTCGAGTAGTGCCATCGCCGCATCATCGGACTCCACGGACACAACGCGGTAGCCCTGGTCCTCCAGGAGAGCCACGCGAGTGCGCCTAAGTGGAGGATAGTGGGCTACGACGAGAATGCGCCTGAGCAAGAGAACCATCCAACAAAGAGTCCTCTCACTGTACGAAAGCGAAATCTCTTGGTCAACAGGTGCTTAGGTCAGAGCTCAGTGCAGAATCCGTGAAGAGGCGTGATCGGGGAATTGGCACCGTATCCTTCTGATCTGCTCCTCTGCCAACCCCATGTACTCTCGGACTTGTCCGGAATCATCGGCGTTGTGAATAGTCAGATAAATCAAATTGCCCAAAACTTCGAGGCAGTCATGCATCTCCGGCGTGAATGTGGCGTCGCTCCGCCCCACTATCGACCCCGTGCTCTCATGCTGGCCCATACCAAGCCCTCTGAACAGATTAGGATGCACTGAAGGCAAATGTCATTCTGCAAACATTCGCAATCGCGCAATCCGCTTCAGCCCGTTCAGAATCGCTTCCGGCTGTATGAGGCTGACAAGTTCCTCGATCATCCAGCGGTGACTGAGTACCATTCTCTGATGGAAGCGGATGACGACGAGGACGACGAGGACGACGGCTTGCTGAGGAGGGCTGACTTCGCTGGAATGAGTCACCGGGTTGATGGCGGAGCCTATTGTGTCCTTCGCTCTCAAGGCAGGCCGCTCAGGATGGGGCACGAAAAAAAGAAAATAAAAGGCGGACCGGTTGGTCCGCCTTCTGAGTGAGCGCAAGGGCTGAAACTACTCGGTGGAGCTGGCAGCAGCGGTGGAGTGCTTGCCGTGCTTCACTTCAATTTCGTTGACGACTTGCTGCACGTTAGGCACAGACTTGGCTAGCTTTTCGGCCTCTGCCTTCTGCTCGCGGGTTTTTACTGATCCCTTCAACGTGAGCTCTCCATTTTTGGCGCTGCAACTGATGCTCTGGTCATCGAGATTCTTGTGGCCCTTGATCATGGCTTTGAAGTTGCTCTCGATCGCGTCGTCGGTGTTGGAGGCGACAGACTTGGCCTGCGACTCCATGCCGGCGGGACGCACGCCGATCTGATCGGCGACTGTATAACCAGGCGCGTTCTGCTGCACCACGGTTTCGGCCTTGGCCTTATCGTCCTGCGACGCGACGTTGCCGGTGAGCGTGAGCACGCCCTTGTCGCGATCCTGAGATACATCGATGTCACCCAGATTGTCATTCTTCAGCGCGGTCTTGACGTTGTCCTTCACGTCAGGGTGGGTATTCGCGTTATTACAGCCTGCTGCCAGGGTGAGCGCCATCAGTCCCGTGCTTGCCAGTGAAGCCCATTTCAACGATTGCTTTGAAGTTGATCCGAACACTGCTTCCCTCCTGAATTGCGAATCTGTCGACTACATAGATTTGACTTAGAGTGAGATGCGCATTTTGCGGTGAGGTAAGCCTGCGCAGCGCGCGAGCAGTGTTCATGTGGGTTCATGCATCTTAACGACTTCACAACGCGTGAGATAGACAGATTTGTGTGAAGGGCGAGCGGGTGTGCGTCCTCCGGTTGGGAACAATGTTGGGAGTTGGGCAGAGACGGGCGAGGCGACGGGCAGCAGAGTGTCAGCCACAGAGCGCGACAGCGGTCGAACAACAGAGTGACGGCCAGAAGGGTGGCAGCAAGCTCCGCGGCAGGCGTAGAGATGCTGCGACCAGGACTGGGATCGGGAATGGGAGTGCAGTGTTTGCAGGCGCACTGGTCTTGCGCGTCCTGGGCGTCCTGGGCGTTCTGGGCATGACGATGAGCGCGGTAACTTTCGGCACTGTTCCGGCGAACGCGCTGCCGATGGTCGGGCTACCGGCGGTATATGCCGATACGCAGGACGTGCCCGATGCTCCGGAGCCCGCTATCTTCGCGGATTATGGTGCGCACGATGCGATGCAGGCGCGTGTGAAGAACGCGGCTGATGCAGAGGTTCCAAATCACGAGCGGACGGGGCGAAAACGGATGCACGGTGGCGTGACCACAACCGCCGGAAAGCCTGGGACGGCCAGCAATCTGCGCTATCACTGGAAGGGGCTGCTGTGGCAGTCTTTCGCGTTCAATCTGGCGATGAATGGCTTTCGCGTGGCGGACGACGCCACTATGCGCGACCAGTTGGCGCACAAGCCCTATTGGCACGATTACATCGCCTCCATCAAACAGTTCAATATGAGGCGCTGGAACGATGGGGACGACTTCCTGGTGAACTATGTGGGGCATCCGCTGGAGGGCAGCGTCGCCAGCTTTATCGAGATACAGAACAGCCCCACGCAGGCGCGCATCCGCTGGAACCAGCCGGGGTACATGAACTCGCGCTTCAAGGCATTTCTCTGGTCACTGGCTTTCAGTACGCAATCGGAGATTGGTCCGCTGGGGGAAGCGGGCATTGGCTCGGAGGGCGGGTTCACCTATGGCACGAAGTGTTTCGAGCATTGCACGCCGGGCGTCAACTTCAAGCCCGGCGACCATTACACGAACAATACCGGGTGGGTGGACTTCATCATCACACCGACAGTTGGCATGCTGTGGGTGTTTGCCGAGGATTTTCTGGACAAGGACGTAAGTGATCGTGTCTCAGGCGGAGACCGGACACGCGACCTGTCGAGGGTTGTGCATGGTGCGCTGAATCCGTCGCGCACGTTTGCCAACTTCCTGCGGGGGCGCAACCCGTGGTATCGGGACTGGGACCATCCCATCGGAACGCCGGTACAAGGCGACGGCGTGCGGTTTCTGAAGAGCGACGAATGGACGGCCCGGGAGCAGAGGCGGCCGCGCTTCGAGATTTCGCCGCACGTCACCGGGTTCTCGATCGCGACCAACACCCGGAGTTGTACCAACTGCCGCGCGATGACGACGGGAGCAGGCGTGGAAGGCTCGGTGCGGCTGCTGCGGTGGCTGGATGCGGACGCGGATGTGAGCTATCTACCGAATGCAAGTCCGCTGCCGAGCGACCGCGCGGGCGGCAACATGCTGACGGGTTTCTTCGGCGTGCGGAGCGGCATAGATACAGAGAATTATGCGCTGAAGCTGGCGGTGCGCCCGGGCTTCGTGCGCTTCGATCGCGCCTACCAGACCAGCCCCACGAGCATCATCCTGCGCAACAACGCGCTGGGCCCGGTCTCGCAGTATCCGGGTACGGAGGTGCAGAACCCGCCGCCGACGGTGGGGGACATTACGCACTTTGCGTGGAACTTCAATCTGACGGGCGACTATAAGGTAACTGACTCTGTTGCATTTCGAGCGGGGATCGGCGAAAACCTGGTTCGGTATCGCTCGAACTTCGTGAATCCGCCGGGCATCGGCGAGCCGCCGTATGTGAGCTGGCTGGCGAAGGAGAACTTCATCAACCGCGGAAAATGGTCGTATCAGGTGGGGCCGGTGTTCTCGTTCTAGGCGCCGGCCTGCAGCACCCCGCGCATTGCTCAGAGTAGCGACCCAGGCGAACAACCCCACCCTAGCTTTCACCCCAGCGAGCGAAAACCGCGCTCGCCGGGGTCCCCGATTCGCTAGAATGGGGCACCCGCGACCGTCCTGCCCGAGTAACGATTCACATGTCCGCTAGGATTTCGCCTTGGGTGGGAAGTCCTTGAACATCTTCTGAACGTCTTTGTCGAGTCCCTGGACATTCTTGCTGGCTTTATTAGAGAGATTCCGCTGGGAAATACCGCGCCAGACCAGCTTCTTGGAACCGGTTTCGAAGACATCGACTACCAGGTGTCCGACCTGCTGAGTGCTGGTGGTCGTGGTGGCGGTACCGAAGCCAGGGCCTCTTCCGCCCCAACCGCCCCACCCACCCCAGCCTCCACCCCAGCCTCCGCCGTATCCGTTATAGAAGGTCTCAAGCTGCTGTTCGCTACGGACCCCGCCGGTGGCGAATACCTCGGTGTTTCCGCCGGATGGCACCATCTGCCAACCCTTTGCCTGGAGCTGCTTGTCGACAGCCCCCTTGATACGGTCGACATAGAACGGATCCGGGGTCTTCACCTCACCCCAGGAGTAGGTGTGGAACTGGCCGAAGTCGACGCCGTGGTCATAGTCGGTCTTGACGCTGTCGGCGTGGGCGATTCCGCCCAGGGTGAGGAGCGAGGCTGCCGCGAGGGTGAAGCTGAGCGTGCGTTGCATAGAGGACTCCTTAACGTACAGGATGCGGATAGGACGGAATAGAAAACCGGCCCGGAGGTTCGCAGCCGTGACGATACCGCAGTCCTGGCCGGGCTGGCAATGTGTTCGTTACTGCTTCGGAGGGAAGTTATGAAACATCGCAGCGAAGTCCCGATAGAGCTGCTGCTCATTCTTCTCTGACTTGCGGGAGAGATCGTCGACAGCGGCGCCGCGCCACAGGAGCTGTCTCGTCTTCGCGTCATACATGTCGATGACGACGTGGCGGATGCGCTGGTGCACTGGAACGGTGGTGGTATAGCCCGGTCCCCAGCCCCAACCACCCCAGCCGCCATAACCGCCCCAGCCCCAACCACCGCCGTAGCCGTTATAGAAGGTTTGCAGGGAGCGCTGGTTGCGGACGTTGCTGATGGCGAAGAGCGAGACATCGCCGCCGGAGGGGACGTACTTCCAGCCCTGCTGTTCGAGGTAGTGGATAACGCTGTCGTGAATGCGGTCGACGTAGAAGGGATTGGAGGTCTTGATCTTCTGCCAGGAGAAGGTGTGATAGCGCTCCCAGACCGCTTTGTGGTCGTAGTCAGTATGCACGTCGCTTGCGAAAGCTGGGGCGAAGGCAGCGGCGGAGAGCAGAAAGATCGCAAGGCAGGCGAGAGCAGGGAGACGGCGAAGCTGCATGATCGGGACACTCCGTCTTGTTAGACGCAGCGAGAGCGCATTATGCAAGCCGGAGGATGGTTTCGTAGTGGGCGGAGCGTGCATCGAAGTGCGAGAGGAGCGCCCGCGCTTCACCAGGTACGACGCAGGCCTCGTAGTCCTCGCCCGCGAAGGCGCGGACGGCGTCGAGTGAGTCGAAGTAGGTGAGGGTGACGAATTCGACTTCGTCGGCGCTACCTGTTCGAGGGAGGGTGCGGCGGAGGAGATGCGCTCCCTGATAGCCGGCGATGCGGTGGATACCGGGCAGGATCTCGGAGCGAAGCAGCGACTCGTAGGCATCGGCGTTCGCCGGTGTGGTGTAGCCATGCCAGATGCGCGTGATCATGCGCGGTGCCTCCCAATGAGAGCCCCACCCTGCGCGATACAACTGCGTAGGATGGGGCACCCGGTTCGATGGTGGACGAGCAGACTGTTTAGACGGCGGCGTGCTCGGCCGTCGTGTACTCAAAGGACGCAGCGTGCTCGCGCTCGACGATCCCGAGGCACTCTTCGAGGATATCGAGTGCGATGGTGGCCTCTTCTTCGCGCACGATGAGCGGCGGCGCGAGACGGATGGAGGTCTCACCGCAGCCCAGGATGAGCAGTCCGCGCGCGAAGGCCAGATCGACGATGCGATCACGCAGCAACGGCGCGGCCTCGCGGGTCTTCTGGTCCTTCACCAGCTCGATACCAATCATGAGGCCGCGGCCGCGGACATCCCCGACCATGACATGGTGCGCGGGCCAGGTGCGCAGACGGGAGAGCATCTGCCCGCCGATTTTGGCTGCGTTGGCGATGCCTTCGCGCTCGAGCACGTCCATGGTGGCGAGCGCGGCGGCGATGGAGACGGGGTTGCCGCCGAAGGTGGAGGCGTGGGAGCCGGGCTTCCAATCCATGATCTCGGCGCGGGACATGCAGACGCTGAGCGGCATGCCGGAGGCGATGCCCTTGGCCATGCAGACGATGTCGGGCTGCACGCCGGTGTGCTCGATCGCCCACCATTTGCCGGTGCGGCCTGCGCCGGACTGGACTTCATCGGCGACCAGCAGGATACCGTGGCGATCGCAGATGCGGCGCAGTTCCTGCATGAAAATAGTGGGGGCGACGACGTAGCCGCCTTCGCCCTGAATGGGCTCGACGAAGATGGCCGCGACTTCTTCCGGCGCGAGCGTGGTCTTGAAGAGCTTGTCTTCGATGTAGCGGGCACACCCCATGGCGAAGGCCTCCTCATCCTGCGGGCCACCCTCGCAGCCGCGATAGGCGTAGGGATAGCGGACGTGGGTGACGCCGGGGACGAGTGGGGCGAAGCGGCGGCGCTGCTGGGGCTTGGAGGCGGTGAGTGAGAGCGCGCCCATGGTGCGGCCGTGGAATGCCCCGAAGAAGGCGATGATGTTCTGCCGGCCGGTGTGATAGCGGGCGAGCTTCAACGCGCATTCGACCGCTTCCGCGCCGGAGTTGCCGTAGTAGAAGCGATGCGGGCCGGGCATGGGAGCGACGGCGGAGAGGCGCTCGGCGAGCGTGACCAGCCCCTCGTAATAGAAGTCGGTGCCGGGCATGTGGATGAGTTCGCCGGCCTGCTTTTGGATGGCCGCGACGACCTCCGGATGGCAGTGGCCGGTGGAGGTGACGGCGATGCCGGCGGCGAAGTCGAGGAACTCGTTGTCGTCGACATCCCAGATGCGGCCGCCGCGGCCGCGCTTGGCGACCAGCGGGTAGGAACGGGTGTAGGAGGGCGAGATGTAGCGGTCGTCGGACTCGACGATGGCGCGGGCCTTGGGGCCGGGGAGCGGGCCAAGGAGGCGTGGCGCGAATTCGCTGGAAGCAGCGGCGGAAGACGGAGTGCGGCCGTTGGTGGTCATGGGTGGGATCCTCTTTGAAAGCGGGTGAAGACGTGCAGGAATGAGGGCGGCTGCGCTCGGGGATGCGCCTGCGTGGCCGATTAGATGCGTGGCTTGGAGTGTTGTTAGTCGCCGGAGAAGAGGTTGGGACGGGTGCGCGCGGGCAGCACGCGCATATAGCGCCGCGGGGCGCTCAACCGGAGCGATCGCGGGGTGGAGCGATGGCCGGGCATGATCGTGATGTAAGTAGCGTGCCGCATGGCGTCCCTGGGGCGAGGATAGCACGCGGCAGGAAACGTGGGGAAGGTACGAGAGGCCACACGTTGGGTCAGTGCCAAAACGGCTCTTCAGCGAGTGAGCGGCTTGTCCGAAACGGCTTGTCTGAGAAGGCTGTTACACGGTTATGTGGACCATTCACCGGCAGAGAGTGGGTTCACAGGCCCGAATCGGAACTGGGAATACTTCACGTAATCTCCGTTCCGCAAACTGACAAGCCATTCGGGTGGCCTACTTCGGTGCATCCTGTCCCGCATTCTTCCTCAGGTCGCGCCTTCGCGCAGCAGAACGGGCAACGACGCGGGGGAACGAAAGCCGGATCCGCCTTTCCACTCAATTATGCCAGCCAGATGGGCACTTGCGAAGCGTTCCATGAGCGGACGGGTGATGGTGGTCATTGCCATACGGATAAGGCTGGCACCTACGCAGGAATGTGGCCCGGCCCCTAACGAAAGTTGACCCGTTTGAGGGCACGTGAGATCGATCCGGTTGGGTTGGGCGAAGCGCGCAGGGTCCCGGTTGGCTGCACGGATATGCAACATAAGGCGGTCACCTCTCCGGATTCGGAGACCGTTGAGGTTTACATCCTCCGTTGCCCGGCGAAACAAGGTACGCACCAGACCAGCATGGCGCAGCAGTTCCTCGACAGTCTGGGGGACAAGATCGGGTTGAAGATGGAGCCGGCGCCACAGTTCCGGATGCTGTAGTAGCGAAAACCAGGAATTCGCCAGCAGACAAGGGATCGTATGCGAGAGCGCCACAAATCCTGAATCGCGCAGAAGCTCTGGTCCCGTACGAAAGTGCTCGCGAAGCAGCACATTGACTTCCGCCGCACGGGTACACATCACCGGATCGCCCGGTTCTGCGGCAGCATCCGACACGGGCTGAGCAAGTCTCCGCAGATCTTCGGCCTCGTCTGGGCGGACGCCGGTAACCATGATTGCCAATCGGAGACATAGTGGTCGCGCAAACTCGGCAACAAGCTCTGCCGGACGACTCGTGGGCAAACTGCGGACCCGATCGTGGACCATGGGCGTGAGTTGTTTGGACCATTCACGCAGTTGCCGCGGAGATAGCGCCTCCAATGTCTCGGCTCGCATCTTCAATCGGCGGTCATCGTCCGGAATGTCAGAGGTTATCTTGCTCTCGCGATCAGTAGGAACAAGACCAGGGGCGCGAAATGCGGCTAGCACGTCCGCATACCGGGTCAACACCCAGGCCCGCAGGCCCTCGTCATAGTAAGCGGCTGCTATCGCGGTTGATAACGGAGAATCGACACGATCGCTGCTCGATCCGGCTTTCAGGGCTCTTTCCTTCATGCTCGTTCTATGCTCCCGGACAGTATCGACCGCTTCGAGGGGCGGGAGTTGTCATCGGATTGTAAGAATGTGGTCTCCTGGCGCTTGGAGAAAAGCGGCTAACTGCGCTTTACGAAAGCCGCGATCTCTCAATGCGTCGACAAAGACTTCCTGTTTCCTTGTAGCCGCTCTGATACCAGCGCATGCCGCGTGGGATGAGCCCCGGAGATTGTCTGCAGCGGTGCGTGCGTCGCAGGTAAACAGCTCTTCCTGAATTGAGTTGGATTCTTTGATGAGAGGGCGTATGTTTGCTTCCGCCCTTGAACGAAAGACGATAACTCCCAAGTGGGCGGAGTCTATCACTGCCATCGGATGGAGTTTCTTGCGTTCGCCGGGGCATTCCCCTGGGATACGCATTCAACTTCAAGCCTGAGGAGGCAGCATCCATGAAAAAGCATTTTGGGTCATTGGTCGCGCTGGGTCTTCTGTTCGCAGGGCTGAGTTTCGCAGGGCCGTCTACGGCGGCGGCACAAGAGCAACCGGGGGGAGTAACGCCGCCGCCGAAGGTGCTCGTCATAATGCGCGAGTTTCTCAAGCCGGGCAAGGCCGGCACGCTGCATCAAAAGAGCGAAAGCGCCTTCGTGCAGGCTTTCACCAACGCAAAGTGGCCGGAGCATTATCTGGGGATGGACTCGCTCTCGGGCAAATCGCGGGCGCTGTTCATTGCCGGCTACGACTCGTTCGATGCCTGGCAGAAGGACGTTGACGCCGTGCAAAAGAACGCCACATTGGCCGCGGCACTCGACAGTGCACAGGCCGCCGACGGCGAACTGCTCACCTCGTATGAATCCAGCACCTGGACGTACCGCGAGGATTACAGCGTGCGGGCGCCCGTGAAAATCGGCGACATGCGCTACATGGAAATCAACCACTTCCGGATTCGCGCAGGACACCGGCAGGATTGGGATGCCCTGGTGAAGATGTACGTGAGTGCTTACGAAAAGATAGCCGACGCGCACTGGGCCACTTTCGAGGAGATGTATGGCACCGATAGCGGAGGGTCATACATTGTCGTCACGCCGATGAAGTCCCTGGCGGAAGTGGACAAGGCGCAGGCGGACGAAAAGCAATTCATGTCCTCGACGGGCGCGGACCAGATGAAGAAGATGGCAGATCTTTCCGCGGCCACAATCGAGTGGAGCGAATCGAATGTGTTCATGATCAACCCAAAGATGAGCTATCCAACGGACACCTGGGTCAAAGCCGACCCGGCATTCTGGGGGCAGAAGTAAGGGCCGAGACCACTGTTCAAACGCCATGGGAGCCACCGATAACTCTCTTGTATCGGTGGGTCTCATAGCGCATATAAGCCGCTGGATTTGCTTGTGTTCGCCGAGGCGTGAAGGACGATACGTTGCGATCAGAAAGCGGCTCGCAGTCACGCGGGACGCTTCCTGATCCAGATGAAGGCGCTGCTTGGACTGGCGAAAGACACCTACTTGTGGGGGCGAGACTCCGGGGGGACTAAGCCGGCGACGCGGTAGTAGACGACGAGTTGACCATAGTGTTCACCGGAGTGCTCGATCAGTCCCCAGGCCATGTCCTCGACCCGAATTTGTTTGTGGCTGAAGGGATCGGTCACCAGATCGTCCATACCCTTGTCGCCCTTGGACTGGATGGTGGCTGCGGCGTCCGCGAAGGACTTCTTCACGAAGGCGACAACGGCGGCTTTGTCCTTGAATTGATCGGGCTTCGGATCTTCAACGGCGGGCGGCTTGCGGCCCATTGCGGGGTCGATAAAGAAGTAGTTGGCGTTGGCGGCGTGCAGCAGTTGCTGGGAGAAGCTGCGCTCGGCCGGGACGGGCTTGAAGTCGTATTTGTCGGCGGGGAAGTCCTCCGCCATGGCGACGAGTTTCCGTCCCACATCGTTCCAGGATTCAAGCAGAGCCTGCGATGGGCTCACCGCGGCTTTGGGTGCCGTATCCTGCTTGGCCATGTTTTGCGAATGGGCGGTGAGGGTAAGGAAGCCGATGGCGACCGCCAGTGCAGCGAACATGCGCGGCGTTTTCATGTGCGTATCCTCCTCCGAGCGTGTTGCTCAGATGAGGGGCATCTTAGCGCATTTTCTTGTTTGTTGTAGGGGGGAAGTGAGAAGCAGATCCCTCGACTACGCTCGGGATGACATGAGTATCGTGGCCTCCCACCCTTCCCCTTCGACTACGCTCAGGGTCAGGATGGGGCACCCGGCTCCAGGTGCCCAGTGTGCGAAACGCAGGTCCTTCGCTTCGCTCAGGATGACAAGGTGAAGCAGGAACTTCTGAGACACCACAACCGATACCTACTTGCGCTTCCAGCGGACGCCGTCTTTGCTGTCTTCGAGCAGGATGCCTTTGGCGGCGAGATCGTAGCGGATGGCGTCAGCGCGGGCGAAGTTGCGGGCGTGGCGGGCCTGGTTGCGCTCCTCGATGAGCGTGTCGATGGCGGCGTCGGAGAGGTCCATGCGCACGCGGAGTTCGGGGGCGGCGTCATCCAGGCGACCTTCGCGTTCGGCCCAGTCCAGCGCCTGCCGGGTGATGGGGAGATCGCGGTCGTCGAGCACGGCGAATATTTCGTCGAAGCGGGCGAGCGCATTGAGAATGGGGGCGACGTTCTCGGTGCAGAGCGTGCCGTGGTCGGCGGCGGTGTTGACGACGCGGACGAGTTCGAAGATAGCAGCGCGTGCCTCGGCGGTGTTGAGGTCGTCAGCCAGCGCGGCGGTGAAATCGGCCACGGCTGCGCCGGTCTGCTCCGCGAGTAGGGTGTTGATGCCGTCGGGAAAGCCGCCCTTGGATATGCGATCGCGGAAGGTGCGCAGGCGCTCGACGGCGGCCGTGGACTCGGCGAGTCCGTCGAAGGTGAAGTTGAGCTGGTGGCGATAGGGTACGGAGAGCAGGAGGAAGCGGATAGCCGAGGCCTTGTAGCCCTGGAGCAGCAGGTCGCGCAAAGTATAGAAGTTGCCTTCGGACTTCGACATCTTGCGGCCTTCAACCAGCAGGAAGCGCACGTGCATCCAGTGGCGCGCGAAGGTGTGGTGGGTGGCGGATTCCGACTGCGCGATCTCGTTCTCATGGTGGGGGAACATGAGGTCTTCGCCGCCGGCGTGCAGGTCGAAGGTCTCGCCCAGGTACTTCATGGCCATGGCGGAGCACTCGATGTGCCAGCCGGGGCGGCCGGTGCCGAGCGCGGTAGTCCAGGCATGCTCGCCGGGCTTGGCTGATTTCCAGAGAGCGAAGTCGCTGGCCGAGTCCTTCTCATATTCGTCCACGTCGACCCGGGCCCCGGCGGTGTTGCCGGTGAGGTCTTTCTTGGAGAGCTTGCCGTATTCGGGGTCGCCGGCGATGCGGAAGTACCAGGAGCCGTCCTCGGTCCGGTAAGCGAGATTCTGCCGATGCAGGCGCTCGATGAGCGTGACCATCTCCGGAATATTTTCGGTGGCGTGCGGCAGCACAGTGGGACGCAGGCAGCCGAGCGCGTCGAGATCTTCCAGGAACGCCTGCTCGTAGCGCGGCGTGTAGTCGCCGATGGGCAGGCCGGCGGCGGCGGCGTTGCGGATGATCTTGTCGTCGACGTCAGTGATGTTCATGACGTGGCGAACGGCGGTGCCCTGCTGTTCCAGAAAGCGGCGGAGGAGATCGACGTGGAGGAAGGTGCGGAAGTTGCCGATGTGGCCGTAGTCATAGACCGTGGGGCCACAGGCGTAGAGGGTGATGGTGTTGTTGCTGGCGGGGACGAGTGACTCGATGCAAGTGGAGAGGGTATTGAAGAGTTGAAGGATCATCGAGTGAGTTGGCCTGCCTGAAGTGCTTGTTGTGACTGTAGGTGCGTGCTGTGATTCTAAGGGATGGAGGAAAAGGATGAGGCGGCGGAGGGTGGAATCGACGACGGTCCGCAGCCTGGGTTACGACACCGCACGCCGGGTGCTGGAGATAGAGTTTCAAGATTCGGGCGAGATATATCGATATTTCGATGTGCCGGAGTGGGAGCATGCGGCGTTCTTGGCTGCGGAGTCGAAGGGGACCTATCTGAACAAAGCATTCAAGGAGCGGGGGTATCGGTATGAGCGGGTGCGGTAAGCCTTAGGCGCGTGCTTACTCTTGGCTGAGAGAGGTTTTGTTCGGGACATAGAGCGAAGTGCAAACGCAGATCCTTCGACTTCGCTCAGGATGACACGTGTGAAAGTTGGCGACTGCGGTCGGGATGACGCCTGCAACACCCCACCCGAGACGGTCTGTTATGAAGTGACCAGTCCGCCAAGCGCAAGCGAGGGTTGGGCGGAGAGATCCGCGGTGGCGAAGTCGCGGGCGAGAAAGCGCGGCCACGCGGCGGCGGCGATCATGGCGGCGTTGTCGGTGGAGAGGGCGGGGGTAGGGAAGGCGATGGGCAGGCCATGCGCGGCGGCTTCAGCGGTGAAGCGGACGCGCAGT
>JBPCNO010000109.1:0-7699 GCA_051001135.1 Acidobacteriaceae bacterium | reverse complement strand
GATCGTGATCGTCACCCCCCTCTAGGGCACCCCGTCGTTCAATGCCAGAATCCGGCCCGGGGACGTCATCCTTGCGATCGAGGGCAAGTCCACCGACAACATGAATTCGGAAGAAGTTGCGAACGTGTTGAAGGGACCGAAGGGCACGCACGTTCAGGTAACCATCGCTCGCGTCGGCAGTGACAAGCCCAAGATATTCGATCTGGTGCGCGATGAGATTCCGCACAACAGCATCGATCTCGCCTTCCTGGTGCGCCCGCAGATCGGCTACATCCACATCACACAATTCCAGGAGACCACCGGTCGCGAGGTCTCGGACGCGCTCGACAGCTTCGGCGATATCAAGGGACTGGTGCTTGACCTGCGCGGCAATCCGGGCGGCCTGCTTCAGGAAGCCGTCGCGGTCTGTGACAAGTTCCTGCAGAAGGGCCAGGTTATCGTCTCCCAGCGCGGGCGCGCCTACCCGGAGCAGATCTATCGCGCCACCCACGGCAACAACGGCCGTGACTTCCCCATCGTCGTGCTGGTGAATCACGGCACTGCTTCGGCGGCGGAGATCGTTTCAGGCGCGCTGCAGGACCATGATCGCGCCATCGTAGCCGGCGAGACCACCTTCGGCAAGGGGCTGGTGCAGACCGTCTATCCGCTGTCGGAAAACACCGGTCTCGCGCTGACCACCTATCACTACTACACACCGAGCGGGCGGCTGATCCAGCGCAACTACAACGGAGTTTCGCTCTACGACTACTACTACAATCACGACCAGCCCTCGACGGCTGACGAGAAGGGCCGTGAAGTCAAGCTCACCGACTCCGGCCGCACCGTCTACGGCGGCGGCGGCATCACCCCGGACGACAAGATCGCTACCCCGCACTCCAATCACTTCCAGGACGTGCTGCTGGAGCATTACATCTTCTTCAACTTCGCCAGCCACTACCTGGCCAATCGCACCGTCGGTCGCGACTTCCAGGTGGACGACGCGGTCCTCACCGAGTTCAAGCAGTTCCTCGCCAGCCAGCAGATTCAATACACGGACGCCGACTTCCCCCCCATCCTTGATTGGATCAAGGCCAACATCAAGGCGGAGATCTTCACTTCCCAGTTCGGTCAGGAAGAGGGGCTCAAGGTCCGGGCAATCTGGGATCCGATGATCAACCAGGGAATCAACTATCTGCCGCAAGCGCAGGCACTCGAAGACCAGGCGCTCAAAGCCGAAACACAGCGGGCCAGCGCCGCGCACGCAAACTAAAGGCCCGCGCCCTCCCGCAGCCCCATGCCGGCCATGCTGGGATGGGGTTTTTCATTTTTGCCATACAACGTGCCCGCCTGAACCCTCAATCCATGCATCCCAGAAGCTGAGGAAACGACCACTATGGCCGAAAAGGTGAAGACGCTGGGGCTGGAACGCGATTACAAACAATACCTCTACTTCGTCGACAAGGGCGGCAACGTCGCGCGCAAGAAAAAGACCGGGGAAGGCCCCGAAGAAGTCGTTGCCGAAACCAAAATCGAGCGCGAAAAGGGCTATCTCTACTTCATCGATAAGGAAGGGGATCTCTCCCGCTCCTCCCGCAAAGCCGGTAAGGAAGAAGCACCCAAGCCTGAGTAACAGCCGGCTTTCGGGCGAAATGTTCGCCGCTCCCAGCCGGAGCTTAGAATTTAGGTCGCCGCCAGCGGGCTGGTCCGCGTTCGTACCGGCTCCTCTTGGCCCCTTGCCTCTTGGCCTTTCGCTTCCTGGCCTCTTACCTCCTGCACTCTTGTTTCCTTTGGCCGCCCCTGGTTGGCGTTCGGAAACACGACTGTCTCCCCTTCCCCAACCACCCGTACCTTGGAGCGCAAGCCCATCGTGTCAGCCGCGGCCAGCAGCCGCGGAACCGGCTCCTCCATCGGCTCTTCTCCCAGCCAGAACGTCCCATAATGCATCGGCACCATCCACCGCGCGCCCACGTCTGCCAGTGCCTGCAGTGCGTCCTCCGGGCTGGTATGTACGGACCGATAGCTCTCCGGCGTATAAGCGCCAATAGGCAGTAGCGCGATATCCGGGTGCAATCGAGCCCCGATCTCCCGAAAACCCGGAAAGTATGCCGTGTCGCCTGAGTAGTAGATCCGCTCGGCGCCCCCTTCGACAACATAGCCGCCATACCCGCGATGCCCGTCATGGAACCAGCGTGTTCCCCAGTGCTTGGCAGGCGTCAGCGTAATCCGCAGCGGGCCTACTGTCGCGGACTCCCACCAGCGCAGTTCAATCACGCGCTGGAAGCCGAGATCCGCGATGACTTCGCTCACATCCCAGGGGACGACCGCCACCGGTGCACGTCCGGTCAGCCGTATCGACCGTCGCACGATCTTGCGCAGGGATGGCCGGTTCAGGTGGTCCATGTGCGCATGCGACAGCAGCACCAGATCGGTGGCAGGCAAGTGCTTGATCTTTACCCCGGGGCGGCGTTGGCGGCGCAACAGCACCAGCCATCGAGCGAACACTGGATCGCACAGCACGTGCATGCCGGCCAACTGCAGCAGGAACGAGGAGTGGCCGATAAACGTGATCCCCAGCTCCTGCGGGCTCACCAGCTCCGGCCTCCGTGACTCGCCCTGCAGCGGCGAAACCGCCGACCGCAAGATCAGCTTGACGGAATAGCGCAATCGACGCCTGATCTCCGCCAATAACCTGCTTCTTTGTCTCACCTGTCGCTCCTCGCCCGGGGCTGTCCCGCAAGCCCGAGGGGCTCTCCGGCAAAGCCCGGAGGGCTGTTCCGCAAACCCTCTATGTCAATTTGATGCATCCGGCGCCCACCCGGCTTCGAACCCGTAACCACCCGGCCCGTGGCAAACGCACCAGTATCGTCCGGCCAACACGCACAAACGTCTTCGAGAATCGATTTACTAAGGGTTGCGACGCATGCTAGCATGCCTGCGCTAGGAGAAAGACCTGCTATGGATCGTCGCAATTTCCTCGTATCGTCATTAGCTCTTGCCGGAGGCGCCATGCTACCACGCGCCGGCTTTGCAGCAGTCCAGAGCGGTAACACTAACCAGATCCCCGCCGCCGCGCTGCCCCCGGGCGACATCGGCTCGGCGCAGTTCCCTGCCGACTTCTTCTGGGGCACGGCCACGGCAGCCTACCAGGTAGAGGGCGCCTGGAACATCGACGGCAAGGGCGAGTCGATCTGGGACCGCTTCTCCCACACCATCGGGAAGGTCAAGGGCGGAGCCACTGGAGACGTCGCCTGTGACCAGTACCACCTCTACAAGGAAGACATCGCCCTGATGAAGCAGCTCAACCAGAAGAGCTACCGCTTCTCCGTCTCCTGGCCGCGTATCCAGGCCGACGGTACCGGAGCGGCCAATCAGAAGGGACTCGACCATTACAGCCGGCTGGTGGATGCGCTGCTGGCCGCGAACATCCGGCCCATGTGTACCCTCTACCACTGGGATCTACCCCAGGCGCTCGAAGACCAGGGCGGCTGGCCCCATCGCGATACCGCCGCCAAATTCGTCGATTACGCGGGCATCGTCACCAAAGCGCTGGGCGACCGCGTCACCACCTGGGCCATCTTCAACGAGCCATGGGTCTTCACCTATCTCGGTTATGGAAATGGCGTGCACGCTCCCGGCAAAACCGGGTTTGCCGCCTTCCTCAAGGCGGCGCATACCGTCAACATCGCGCAGGGGCAGGCCTTCCACGCAATGAAGGCGGTTGCGCCCAAGGCCCAGGTCGGCAGCGCCTTCAGCATGTCCAGCGCCACGCCCGCGTCGGACAGTGCGGCCGACAAGCGCGCCTGCGTCCGCTTCAACGGCATCAACAATTTCTGGTTCCTCAACACCGCCCTCAAAGGCAAGTACCCGGAAGCCTTTCTGGATGGAATTCCCTACCAGACCATGGGCTTCCAATCCGGAGATGACAAGCTGATGACGGCTCCCCTCGATTGGGTCGGCGTGAACTACTACTTTCGCCAGGTCGTCGCCAGCACCGAGGGCAAACCGGACAACTCCTCTACCCAGGGCGGCAACGCGGTTGACTATGGCAACAGCGGCTTCTCCTCCAAAGCGGGCAAGGAAGGCCCCCTCACCGAGTTTGGCTGGGAGATCTGGCCCAAGGGCCTATACGAGATCGTCACCCAGGTCTCGAGCCAGTACGGCAAGCCGGTCATCGAGATCACCGAGAACGGTTGCTCTTACTCGGACACCCCCTACGACAAGGACGGCGGCCACGTGCCGGACGAGCGGCGCACCGCCTACTATCGCGCTCATCTGGCCGAACTGGCACGCGCCATGCGCGACGGCGCGAAGGTCCGCGGCTATCACTCCTGGAGTCTGCTCGATAACTTCGAGTGGGCCGAAGGCTACAGCCAACGCTTCGGCATGACCTATGTCGACTTCCGCGATCAGAAGCGCACCGTGAAGGACTCCGGCCTATGGTATGGGCGCGTCGCCGCCAGCGGCCGCCTGGAGGTTTAGCGAACTTGCTCCCGACTCACATTCTTCGGGGGACGGACCTTTGGTTTGTTCTTATTTGGGCCGAACGAGTTTGATCGGGCGAGAGGGGAGTCATGGGAACAGAGATTTATCGATGGCAGGAGGGCCCAGTCGATCACAGCAAAGAGCACTTCGAATTGCGTTTCGGCTCAGCCGATCGTAATAGCTGGAATGAGTGGATACCAGTAGCCGTAATTGCCCCGCCCGACGCTGGCGCTGTTAGCGTTCAGTTCCTCATCGAGCCGAATGATTCGAACGCAAATATTATCACCAAAGTGAAAAAGGAGATTAACTTCTATCTGCTCGAACTCGGCGATCCTGACCCTTGGAAGTACGCGCAGTACCATTGCGGGACAATCTCGAACGCCTACTCCGACGTACATTGGTCATTCTTCCAACCAGCAGTTGGAGATCCCATTTAGAATACGGCTGAAATTATTGGAATAAAGTCGGATTCTGAAAGAGGGGCAAGTCTGTGACAATTGTGCGCATCTATGAACGGGACATCGATGTCCTACTCGCCGAGGAGTTCGAGGTGTCACCACCGTTTGCGGCATGGTTTCTGAGGTCCTTCCCTGGCGTCTGTCCTTCCCTGGCGTCTGTCCTTCCGTAGGTGGTGGGCAGCACAAAACGACCGCGCCATGTCCTCTTAGCGCACGCGAGCAAATCGCGCCGTCACAAGGAAGCCATTTTGCGGAGGATGTTCCAGCAGTCGCGAGGGAGAAGGTCGCGAACTTGAACAATAACGCAGGAGGTGGGCCCATCAAAGCCAGGATCCTCCTCTACACCACCCTTGATCCCGACCTGGCAATGTGAACACGATATGCTATACCCACTGTGCTTTGAGAGAAGACTCGTTGCGCTGGGGGATCGGTGGCCAGGTCCGCCGCGAATCCGCTGAGGTGTGCGTGGGAAAAGGCTGTCTCGTTTGTCTGTTGCTGGGTTCGGTAGTAGCCGTAGCGCAAGGTGCTCAATCGTCTCCGTCCACTCCGCCTCCAGCGGCGTCTACGTCCGGCGCGCTGGCTGCTCACGAGCAGCCAGCGGCACCGGCGCCGCAGGATAACAACCAGCAGCCCGCCACGCCGGTTGCCACCCCGCCAACCAGCCAGAGTGGCGCCCCCCCTGCGGTCAATCCACCAGCCCCGCCACCCGTCGCACCACCCCGCGCTCCCCAGCAGTTCACCCGCTTCGCCGCGCCGGTTGCGCCGGTCCGGAACATCGGCAGCCTGGGGTCCACCTACATCCCGCTGGATAGCTGGATGTATCCGGAGATCCTGCGCCTCTATTCTCTCGGCTACATCGATACGGTCTTCGTCGGTATGCGGCCGTATACCCGCCTCAGCGTCATCAACATGCTCGATCAATCCGCTGACGCCATCTACAACAGCGGCAACGACGAAGCCATCGGCATCTATCGCGCTCTGCGCTACCAACTGGCCAGCGATGTCGAATCGCCCATCGACCGGCGTGCGGGACGCATCAACCTCGATTCCGTGTATACGCGTGTGCTGGGCATCACAGGGGGCACCCCCCTCCGCGATAGCTACCACGTCGGACAGACCATCGTGAACGACTACGGTCGGCCCTTTGCCGAGGGCTTCAACAACGTGACCGGCGCAAGCGTGCGCGCAGATGCCGGCCGCTTCAGCTTCTACTACCGCGGCGAGTATCAGCACGCGCCGCAGTTCGACGGCTATACCCTGGCCGTCGCCCAGGCTCTCACCACTCTGGATGAGATCGACGCCTTTATTCCCAACCCGACGATCCCCTACGGCAAATACACGGACGCGCAGAACAACCTGCGCGTGGTGGAGGGGTACGCCGCCGTCAACATCGCGTCTCACGAGGTGTCGTTCGGCAAGAGCGATGAATGGTTTGGGCCGGGTCTGGGCGGCGGCATGGCCTACAGCAACAACGCGGAGAACATCTACTCCTTCCGCATCAATCGCGTCGAGCCGCTCTACATCCCCTTCGTCTCGCGCGTGCTTGGACCCGTCCGCTATGACTTCATGATCGGTTCGCTCAAGGGGCACACCGCACCCAACGGCGACTACACCCACTCGGAAGGGTTCAGCTTCAAGCCCACCAGCAACGTCGAGATCGGGTTCGAGCGCACTATCGTCTGGGGTGGAAAAGGCCACCAGCCGGTCACGCTTCATACCTTTCTCAAGGGCTTCTTCGACATTAGCGATACCACCTACGCGGAAAAGAACGGCCGCGACGACCCGGGCGCGCGCTTCAGCTCCTTCAACTTCACCTGGAGACTGCCCTACCTGCGTCATTGGGTCACGCTCTACAGCGACTCCACCGTACACGATGACGTAACGCCGCCCAGTGCGCCACGCCGGTCCGGTATCCGCCCCGGCATCTATCTTTCCCAGTTCCCTGGCTTGCCCAAACTGGACCTGCGCGTCGAAGGCGTCAACACGGATCCGCCCACGGGCCGCAGCATTCACGGCAGCTTTCTTTATTGGGAGGCAGTCCAGAAACAGGCCTACACCAATAAAGGCTTCATCTTCGGCGACTGGATCGGCCGCGAGTCCAAGGGTGGCCAGGCCTGGCTCACCTATCACCTCAGCGGCAACGAATACCTGCAGGTGAACTACCGTCGCGCCAAGGCCGCAAAGGACTTCATCGATGGTGGAACCACGCAGAACGACTACACCTTCGCCGCCATCAAGCGCCTGGGCAAGAACGTCGAAATCAACGCCTGGCTGCAATACGAACAGTGGAAGGCGCCGCTGATCCGCACCGGCGGCCAATCCAATGTCAGCACCGCCGTCGCGATTACCTGGTATCCCAAGGACCTCGCCCACTAGCCGCCACCCTGGCCTTCTTGTTGAGGAAATGGCTGCCCCATCCTGAATGGAGTGAAGGGTGGGAGACCGCAAGACCTTTCACTCCAGAACCCTGTCATCCCGAGCGGAGCGGCCTGCGCGCAGCGTGGGACCGCGCAGTCGAAGGACCTGCGTTTCTACTTTTACCCGGACAAGACTCGGGTTCCCCATTCTGAGCGTCCGGTCACGACCCAGCCAAAAAAACGTGACCATCGTCACGCCCCACTTGGCGTACCTTTACCCGCGACCCGCTAGACTGGAAATAGAGACTGCCTACCCGCGCCGAAGAGCCGTCATTCCGAGCGCCTGGTGTTGGCGCGAAGAGTCCACGCCAACCCCGGCGTGGCCCGGTTACTTCATCCCGGATACTTCATTCAGATGACGGT
>JBPCNO010000108.1:0-14991 GCA_051001135.1 Acidobacteriaceae bacterium | reverse complement strand
GCGGTAGGGCCAAATGGTTCCGATGTGTCATACGATGACGGACACAACTGGTCACCGATCGGCAATGATGGCTATAACGCGAGCAGTCTGCCCTGGGTGGTGGGACCGGGCGGCCGCATTGCCAAGTTGAAGTCGTTGAAGGGACAGTAGCCGGAAGGCGAGCGAGTGGAAGTGATGGCGGAAGATCATGGCTGAATTTGTCGTCAAGCTGGCCGATGAGCGAGGGCGTATCCAGGAGCAGGTGCAGGTGGCCGCGACCGCGGACGAGCTGCGCAACCGCTTCACGCAGGCGGGCTACTACGTCTACTCGATCAAGACGCGGGGGTTGGGCGGGGGCGGCCTGGGCGGCAAGAAGAGAGCCAAGCTGGAGACATTCCTCATCTTCAACCAGCAATTTCTTACCCTGATCCGCGCGGGCGTGCCCATTCTGAGCTCGCTCGACATGCTATCCAAGGGGCAGAAGAACCTGGTCTTTCGCAGTCAGTTGGAGAACGTCAAGACGCGGGTGCGGACGGGCGAGTCGCTCTCCGAAGCATTCGAGGCGCAGGGCGGCTTTCCCATCATTTACACCACCACGCTGCTGGCGGGGGAACGCAGCGGGAGCCTGGAAGAGGTGCTGGCGCGCTATCTCTCGTTCCAGCGCATCTCGCTCACTTTTCGCAAGAAAGTGACCGCGTCGCTCTTCTATCCGGCGCTGTTGATCATTATGGTGGCCTGCATGTTCATCTTTCTGATCAGCTTCGTGGTGCCGCGCTTTGGCCAGCTCTACGAACAGATCGGCGGGCACCTGCCGGGGCTGACGGTGTTCATGCTGGCGCTGGGCAACAATTTCAAGCACTACATCCTCTACGCGATCCCGGTGATTGCGTTGATCGTCTATGGGACGCTGCGCTGGAGCAAGACCGATTCGGGGGCAGACCGGATCGACAAAATCCGCGTGGCGATGCCGGTTTTTGGCAATATCTGGCTCAAATACCAGGTTGCGCTCTTCTCGCGGACGCTTTCGACCCTGCTGCAGGGCGGTTTGCCGCTGGTGCCGTCGCTCGAAACAGCGGCGCGGTCGATCTCCAGCCGCAGCATTGCCAAGGCGGTCTCTACCTCGGTAGGGAGCGTGCGCGAGGGCAAAGGGCTCTCCGGCAGCCTGGTGGCGACGCGCATCTTTCCTGAACTGGCGACGGAGATGATCGAGGTGGGGGAGTCCACCGGCGCGCTGCCGCAGATGCTGAACTCGGTCGCGGAGTTCTTCGAGGAGGACGTGCAGAACGCGCTGACCGCTTCCCTTGCCCTGATCGAGCCACTTATTCTGGTGGTTATGGGCGTGGTGGTGGTGACTATCATGATCGCGCTCTACCTGCCGATCTTCTCCCTCGGCCAGGCTAACAACATGGGGAGATAATAGAGATATGACTGTCTTGGCGGAGGGGAGAACCTTCGACCGGCGTTTGGCGTGGGCCGTTGCTCAGAATGACGATTCTTCCAGGTTACGAATGCCCCGTCCAGGTGACGATTCACAGGTTACGAACGCACGATCCGGATAACGATTCGCAGACTTAGCAATTCATAACTCAGTAGAGTAGCAACTTAGGAGTTTTAACCCGATGGCCGAGACACCGGTCCTGACCCTTCCAACCGAAGTGCCGCCTCCTCCCGCTCCGCTGGCGGACGAGGCGGCGCACGCCCAGATGCTGGCGCGGCGCTACCGCTGCGACTTTGTCGACCTGAAGAACTTCCGCATCCAGCATGAGCTGTTCCGCTCGGTACCTGTCGATCTGATGTTCCGCTACAACTTCGTGCCGCTGGAGCAGCTTGAAGACCGGTTGGTGATCGCGGTGAGCGACCCCAGCCGGCTGATGATGCTGGATGAGATCGCGAGCCTGCTGGGGCAGCGGGTGACCTCGCGTGTGGCCACCCTGTCGCAGATCACCGATCTGCTGAAGAAGACCGAACAGTCGCAGCGGGTGCTCGATGAGGCATCCGAGGGTCTGACCTTCGACGTGATCTCGTCGGAGGAGAACCAGGACGAGAACATCTCGATCGAGAAGCTGACCTCGGAAGAGGACATCAGCCCGATCATCCGCCTGGTGGATACCACCATCTTTACCGCGCTGGAGCGGCGGGCGTCGGATATTCACATCGAAACCTACGACGACTCCCTGCTGGTGAAGTACCGCATCGACGGTGTGCTGCAGGCGGCCATGGCCCCGATCGCACGCGAGCACCACACCACCATTCTGTCGCGCATCAAGGTGATGAGCGAGCTGGACATCGCCGAGCGGCGCGTTCCCCAAGACGGACGCTTCCGGGTCCGCTACAAGGGCCGGCTGATCGACTTCCGCGTCTCCATCATGCCCACGGTGCACGGCGAAAACGCCGTGCTGCGCGTGCTCGATAAAGAGTCCATGAGCGAGAAGTTCAAGAAGCTCACGCTGGACGTGGTGGGGTTTGCCGAGGACGACCTGACGCGCTTCCGCCGCTACATCCGCGAGCCGTACGGGATGGTGCTGGTGACCGGCCCGACGGGTTCGGGCAAGACGACCACGCTTTATGCGGCGCTGAACGAGATCAAAAGCGACGAAGACAAGATCATCACCATTGAAGACCCGGTGGAGTACCAGATCCGCGGCATCACGCAGATCCCGGTGAACGAGAAGAAGGGCCTGACCTTCGCGCGCGGGTTGCGCTCGATCCTGCGCCACGACCCGGACAAGATCCTGGTGGGTGAGATCCGCGACCAGGAGACGGCGCAGATCGCGATCAACTCCGCGCTGACCGGACACCTGGTGTTCACCACGGTGCACGCCAACAACGTGCTGGATGTGCTGGGGCGCTTCCTCAACATGGGTGTCGAGGCCTACAACTTCGTCTCCGCGCTGAACTGCATTCTGGCGCAGCGCCTGGTGCGGACAGTGTGCGAGTTCTGCAGCCGTCCGATCAAGGTAGACGAAGCCATGCTGATCGACAGCGCGCTCGATCCGGCGGAGTGGCGGGACTTCCCCTTCCGCGAGGGCGTGGGCTGCATTGAATGCGGCGGCACCGGCTTCCGCGGGCGCACCGCCATTCACGAACTGCTGGACCTGAACGACACCATCCGCGAACTGATTCTGGAGAAGCGCCCGACGTCGGAGATTCGCCGGGCGGCGCAGCAGATGGGCATGCAGTTTCTGCGCGAATCGGCAATCGACCGGGTGCGGCGTGGTCATACGACGCTGGCGGAGATCAACAAGGTGACCTTCATCGAGACCAACCGCTGATGAGTATTCTTTCATGAGTATTGTGCGGCGCATCTTTCCTTCCGCCACCAACGCGCTGCGGCCGCGGCTGGCCTGCGAGATCACGCCGCTGGGCGTGCTGGCGGGACGTCCGGGGAGCGTCGCCATCGCGGGCGAGGCGCAGGATGTGATGACCAGCTTTGCCCCGCTGCGCATGGGAACGCTGATGCCGGGGCTGAAGTCGCCGAACATGACGGACCGGGCCGCGGTGGCTTCCGCGCTGCGACAGGCCCTGGAACCGATGGCGGAACGCGAGCGAAAGGTAACTATCGTGGTGCCAGATGCCACGGTGCGGGTGATGGTGCTGGATTTCGATACCTTGCCCGCACGAGTTCCGGAGGCGGTGCCGATCCTGCGCTTCCGTTTGCGCAAGCTGGTGCCGTTCGACGTGGAGGACGCGGCGGTGTCCTATCAGGTGATGCACTCGGCTGTGGGCGACAGCATGGTAAGAGTGTTGGCGGCAGTGATGCCGGGAGCGGTACGCGCCGAGTATGAGGACGCGGTGCGCGAGGCAGGGTACGAGCCGGGCGCGGTGCTCTCAAGCTCGCTGGCCGCACTGGCGGCGGTTCCGGGCGAGGCGGCTTCACTGGTGGTCAATCGCAATTCGAATTCGATTACGACCGCCATCGTGCGCGGCAACGACGTGCTGCTCTACCGCACGATCGATCTGGGGGAGCGCGGCGTGGATCCCGAACTGGGTGAGGCGCAGGCTACGCTGGAACTGCAGCAGACGGTTTCGGTCGCGCTGGCGTACTTTGAGGACACCTTGGCATCCACTCCCGAACATCTGTTCTCCGTCGGCCTGGGCGGCGCCCCTGAACTCGCTCGCCTGCTGGGAGAAGACACAATTCGCATCCGCGACCTGGTACCTGCTCCGGCCCGAAGCGGCGGAAGCGAGCAGGCTCCGTCCGGATTGCTGGCGCCGCTGGTGGGGGCGCTGGCAAGCTGATGCGCGTCACACTCAATCTCGCGTCTCGTCCGTATGTGGAGCTGCGGCCGCTCTACCGTCGCCTGCAGTTGCTGGGCAGCCTGCTGATCATTACGGCGCTGGTCTTCTGGTGGGTACTGCGCACCGAGCACACGCGCGCATCCGCCGCGCAGGCCCGGGTCGCGTCCATTCAGAACTCCATCGCCCGGGCAAAGGCCGATCAGCAGCATGCGGAAGCTGCCATGCATCAACCGGCCAACGCAGCGGTGCTGCAGCAGGCGCAGTTCCTCAACGGAGTTTTTCTACGCAAGGCCTTCTCCTGGACCGCGGTGATGATGGATCTGGAGCAGGTGCTGCCGAGCGGGGTGCAGGTGATGAATATCGACCCGCAGATTTCGAAGGACGGACATGTGATCATTCGCATGCGCGTGGCCGGGCCGCGGGAACGCGCGGTGGACCTGATGCGCAATCTGGAGAAATCGCACCGTTTTCTGCAGCCGCGGCTGGTGGGCGAAGCCGCGCAGACGAGCGGAAGCTCGAACGTGCAGGCGGTGAACGCGCCCACTGGAGTCAATTTCGATCTGCTGGCTGACTACAACCCATTGCCACCGAAAGCTGCCAAGGCGGAGACCAAATCTTCAGGCAGCAAGGCAGGTACGGCGAAGAGGCATAGACGCCGGGCGAAGAAGGTGGCTAAGCCGTCGCCAGCGGGCAGCGCGGCGGCCGGTTCCGGAGGTGCACGATGAGCAAGGTGCGCGGACGGACGGCAACGCCGCTCAACTTCTACATCGCGGTGGTGGCCGTACTGGCTGTCGTAAATCTGGTGCTGCTGACACAATTGCTGCTGGCCTGGCATACGCTGCGCGCGGACCGTCCGGAGGAGATCCAGCAGCAGCAGGCAGTGCTCCGTACCACCGAGCTGCAGACGCTGCCATTGCGCGAGCTGCCGGCCAAGGTGCAGACCTCCGCGAAGGATGCGGACCGCTTCTACGGGGCGCGGGTGCCGGAGAATTATTCGACCATCTCAGCGGAGTTGGGCGGTCTGGCGCAGAAAGGCGGCGTGCGCCTGACGCGGGTGGCGTATGTGCAGACTCCGGCGATTCACGACCTGGCCGAGGTGCGCATGGATGCCAGCCTGAGCGGCGATTACACGCCGATGATGCGGTTTATCAATAGCCTGGAACGGGACAAGATGTTTTTTGTGATCCGCGGGCTGACCCTGACGGGTCAGCAGGGCGGCATCGTGAACCTGCGACTGCGGCTCGCGACGTATCTGCACGGCGCAGACCTGGACCGCATGGCCCCGCCGGTGGGTGGTTCTGACAATGGGCAGGGCACAGACACGAACACGGAGGCACAGTAGCGATGGCCTTGGCGGTCGGCACCCAGGATAAGAAGAAGGTCTATATCGCCGCGGGGCTGGGAGCGCTTGCGCTGTTGCTGGTGGTGCGCACGCTTTTCATCTTTTTCGGTGGCCCTTCGGCGCCCCCGTCGCAACCGGCAGAACCGATCGCGAGCGCACCCACGGCGGCGGCGCCTTCCGGAGCGGCAACGCCTTCCGCACACGAGGCGGTGAAGCTGCCGAGTGGGTCGAGTCTGGATCCGACCCTGCACCCGGAGGTAATGGCGCAGGCGGAGGATACGGCGTATACCGGGAACGGGCGCAACATCTTCTCGCCCAACTCGGCGGCGCCGGTGCCGATCGAGAAGCCGGTGGCGTCAGTCCGTCCCGGTCCGGTGGGGCCGCCCCAGCCGCCGCCACCGCCGGCCATCGATCTGAAGTTCTATGGCTACTCCTCCAGCAACGGGGGCCATCGCAGGATCTTCCTGCTGCACAATGACGACATCTTCATCGCGAGCGAGGGCGATGTGGTTGACCGGCGGTATAAGGTGGTGGCCATCCGTCCATTTTCCGTAGAGGTGGAAGACATCCCGTACCACAACACCCAGAGCCTTCCGCTCACGCAGAACTAGGGGCCTGGCAGAACTAGAGCTTGTTTGAAAGGAATATGAGACGGGTGACGGCATCTCTCAGGGGCTAAAGCCCGATTCGTTAAACTGTTGTGGATGGGCTAAAGCCCATCCCTTTCAAGACCCCTTGAGTTTTCAACCGCTTCCCTGGCAGGCAGCATGAAACGACCGAAGACCAAATCTTTCTCCTGCACACGGTCAGAGGATGGCTATCTTCTGCTGGCGGTGCTGGTGCTGGTGGCGCTGCTGCTGATCTCGCTGGCCATCGCCGCGCCCAAGGTGGCGGTCGATCTGCGCCGGGATAAAGAGACCGAGGCGATGCATCGCGGCATGCAATACGCGCGCGCCATCCGGCTGTACTACAAGAAGTTCGGCAGCTATCCCACAACCATCGATCAACTGGAACATACCAACGACATCCGCTTTTTGCGCAAGCGCTACAGCGACCCGATTACCGGGAAGAACGACTGGAGGCTGATCCATGTGGGGGAGGCCAAGGTCGCGCCTATGGGCATGTTCGGCCAGGCAATGCAGACCGGTGTGACCAGCGCCACCACGGGACCGAACGGGAATGGAACGTCGGGGATCGCGGGGGCATCGCCTATCGGCGGAGCGGCGGGAACAACGGGGGGCGCCGCGGGAAGCTCCATCGGCTCGACTGACCCAAACAGTAGCGGCGGCAGCGTTGGGTTCGGGAACAATGCGGGCGGTACGGGCAGTTCGCCGGGGTTCGGCTCGTCTGCGGGAACGGGCATCGGTGGCGCCGGGGGGACATCGAGCGGCTTCGGTTCTAACTCAGGTTCGGGCTTCGGTTCTAACTCAGGTTCGGGCTTCGGTTCGAATTCCGGTTCGGGCTTCGGTTCGAATTCCAGTACGGACTCCGGTTCGCCCTCGGGTGGTGGATTCAGCTTCGGCAACAATAGTGCATCCGGTACCAGCGGCCAGACACCAGGCGGTCCGGGCAGTACTGGCGCAACCGGCACTACCAACGGCACCGGCAACAACGGCACCTTTGGCGGCGCGGCCGGTCCGATCGTCGGCATTGGGATTCCGGTGGCGAAGGCATCGATCCGGGAGTTCAAGAAGCAGAAGCACTATAACGAATGGGAGTTTGTCTACGATCCCCAGGAAGACCAGGGCGGCGTAGGTGGCCAGACCGGCGCCGGAATGGTGCAGGGAGCGGGCGACAACACCATTCCCCAGACCGGCGCAACGGGCGGGAGCAGCAGCGGTTTTGGGAGCAGCAGCGGAAGCGGTTTCGGCGGCGGAGCGAGCGGCGGCTTCGGCAGCAGCAGCGGGAGTGGATTTGGCGGGAGCAACGGCGGCGGGTTCGGTAGCACCGGTGGCGGCTTCGGCAACCCGCCGTCGACCCCACCGCCCAGCGGTGCACCGCAACAGTAGGGACTGCGGTCTCTGAAAACGCTTCGGGCGGTTTCTTTCTTTTGCATAACCTGAATGGACCAGCAATACGCCGTGAACAGCGGTGCGCCTGGCGGCGCATGAGGCCCACCCTTTGCGCGCTGAGTGTGCGGGCACCGAAAGGTCCGTGAGGCGCAAAGAATGGGCACCCGAGTACCGTTTCGATCTCAAGCTGGTGCTGCAGGCCGCAAGAATGATTGCCGCAGGGCGGGAGACAAACGCAGATCCTTCGACCTCAGCCGCGATGTCCGGAGAGCGGATCGACTTGCACCGGCTACTGAAGGCTGGGGGGGAGGATGCCCATCTCGCGGTAGACGGGGCGCATGGCGTCGCGGATGGGCTTGAGCCGGCGCGCGAACCAAGCGGCGCCCAGGATGCAGCAGCTTCCGGTAGCAACCACCGACAGAGACGCGCTCATCACGTGCGCCAGGCCGCCGGCCAGCAGACTGCCGAAGGGGGCCATGCCAACGAACGCCATGGTGTAGTAGCTCATCACGCGACCGCGCATGTCGCCGGGGGTGAGCGTCTGGATGATGGTGTTGCTGGCGGCCATGCCCTGCATCATGCCGAAGCCGACCACCAGCATGAGCGCGAGCGAGAGCCAGAGCAGGTGCGAGAGTCCGAAGAGCACCAGGCCGCCGCCGAAGAGCGCCGCCGAGAGGGGCACCATCTTGAGCAGGCCGCGCACCGAGCGGCGCAGCGCGAGCAGCACAGCGGAGACCAGTGCGCCTACGCCGGCGGCTCCCATGAGGAAGCCCAGCGTGTGCGGCCCGCCGTGCAGTACCTGCGAGGCGAAGATGGGCATCAGCACGGTATAGGGCATACCCATGAGGCTGGTGATGGCGAACAGCGTCAGCAGATCGCGAATGGGCAGAAATCCGCGTACGTAGGTCCATCCTTCCTGAAGCTGGGCGAGCATGGAGGCGGTGCTCGGCAGCACGTCCGTAGGCCGGATCTTCATGCGCAAGAGCGATGCGATCACGGCGAAGTAGCTGATGCCATCAATGAGAAAGCATGGTCCTTCACCCCAGGCGGAGATGACGAGTCCAGCAAGCGATGGACCGATGAGCCGCGCCATATTCACCATGGACGAGTTCAGCGCGATGGCGTTGCCGAGGTCGCGCTTCTCCTCCACCATCTCGACCATGAACGCCTGGCGCCCGGGCATGTCGAAGGCATTGATGAGGCCCTGAAAGGCGCTGAGCCAGATGATCTCGTGAATGGTGATGCGGTGGGTGATGGTGAGCGCCGCCATGACGAGTGATTGCAGTGCGGCGAAGGCTTGTGTCCACACCAGCAGGCCGCGTTTGCTGAGCCGGTCGATCCACACTCCGGCGAAGGGCGCGAGGAGGAATGTAGGAATCTGTCCGACGAAGCCGACCACGCCAAGCAGCAAGGCCGAACCAGTGAGCCGGTAGACCAGCCAACTGGTGGCGATGCGCGTCATCCAGGTGCCGATGAGCGAGATGCTCTGGCCGCTGAAGAAGAGGCGGAAGTTGGGAGCGCGGAGGGCACGCCAAGCGTGCGAGAGACCGGCGGCGGCCTGGCCCGGGGCTTCAGGGGCGGCCTGCCCCATGGGCTCGGTGGCGGCAAAGACCGTGTTCTCCGGCGCGGCTGCCGGCATTGCGTCCTCGACGCGCGCATCCTCAAGCGCGTCAGGGGCGCCGCCGGTTGAATGGCCGTTCTTGTTCGGTTTATCCGGCACTCTTGGGTCGGCTCGCTCCTCTTCGATCGTATCCTTTGGGATCGGATGTCTGGTGGGATCGGATGTCTGGGATCGGATATCTGGGATCGGATGTCTTCGCCACTGTTATCTTCGGCATGGCAACCTCGATTGGATGCCCGGCCGGCCGGCGTCGCTTCATCTACGCTGGTTTCACTCACGCAAGCGCGCTACAGACGGAGCTTCACTTGCATCCGCTCACCCGCTTGCTATCCAATTGAGAGATATCATGCTTCCCTTCTCGCTGGTCTACCGCGACGACTTCTATCTCCCATTCGGTAACGCGCACGTCTTTCCGGGGCTGAAGTACAAACTGATCCGCGAACGGCTGCTGGAGACGCGGGTGGCGCACGCGGCAGATTTTGTGCCGGCAGAGCCGATTGCGCTGGAAGATGTGCTGCGCGTGCATGAGGCCGGGTTTGTGAATAGGCTGGTGCATGGCACGCTGGCCGCGGCGGAGATACGCCGCATGGAGCTGCCCTACTCCAAGGCGCTGGTGAAAGCGACGCTGCTTGGGTGCGGCGGTACGCTGCAGGCGGCACGGCTGGCACTCGGCAACGGAATTGCGATGTCCATCGGCGGGGGCTTCCATCATGCGCATCCCGATCATGGCGAGGGCTTCTGCATGCTGCACGATGTGGCGATCGCGCTGCGGCGGCTGCTGGCAGAAGGAACGATCCGCCGCGCCATGGTCATCGACCTGGATGTGCATCACGGCAATGGCACGGCCGCGATCTTTCCGCCTGCGCCTGATGGCGCGTCAGCCCCAAGGCCGAGTGAAGATGGCGTGTTCACGATCTCCCTGCATCAGCGGAACAACTATCCGCTGTACAAGCCACCGTCATCGATCGACGTGCACATGGAAGATGGTACGGGCGATGCTGAATATCTTGATGCGCTGGAGCGAGCTTTGAATTTGGGATTGACACACTTCCAGCCGGATCTGATTGCATTTGTCGCCGGGGCCGATCCATATTTCGACGACCAACTGGGCGGTTTGTCACTGACACTGAGCGGATTGGCGGAGCGCGACCGGACGGTCTTTCGCGCGGCGCAAACCGCCGGCGTGCCGGTTTTTTCCGTATACGCGGGAGGCTATGCGCGCAAGCTCGAAGACACGGTGACCATCCACAGCAATACCGTATTGGCGGCGGCTGAGGTGTTCAGCTTTCATGGCGCGACCAGTTGTTGAGGGCTACACGCTTCGCCGGCGCGCGGAGAGACGTAGACTAGCCCTCACGTTTACGGTTTAAAGGACTGGCCATCGCGCCTTAATTCTCGATCCAGTTCTCGAGAACGATGGGCAGGTTAATGCGCGCGTAGTGGCGGAGATTGTTGCTAACGAGTACTGCTCCGGCGGAGAGCGAGTGAGCGGCGATCATCATGTCAAGCTCGCCGATCGGCCATCCGGAGGTGGTGAGCTGATGGCGAATCTCGGCGTAGAAATCGGCCGCCTCTGCATCCCACGCGAGCACGCGGACGATCTTCAGGAACTGGCGCACGCCAACCTGCAACCGGTGACTTTGTGGCAGCCGTTTGAGTCCATACATGAGCTCGGCGCGGGTGATGACGGAGACGGCAATCGAAGACGGCGCGAGTTCTCTGAATTGTGCTTCGAGCGTGGGGTTGCGGCCCTTGATGACGTAGCTGGCCATGTCGGTATCGAGCAGATAGAGCTGACTCACCGGCTGCGCTTCTTTCGAGCCGGACGCGGCTCTTTCGCGAAGAGATCGCGCTCTACCGGCAGCCGGTTCATCGGACGGTCCTCCATAAAGTCTGCCGGTACATCCACGGCGCGCATGAGATCAAAGAAGCTGCCCCAGACCTCGGCTCCTGGTGAGTCCGAGAGCACAACGTTGCCAGTCGCGTCATCACGGCTGATGTAGACTTCGTCGCCCGAGAAGCGAAATTCGGATGGCAGACGGACAGCCTGGCTGGCTCCATTCTTGAACAGTTTGGCAGTGCGAGTCTCAGTCACCGGATGCCTCTTATTTAAGTATATGCATTAGTATAGACTAATAGCCGTTGCCAGCAAGCCTGGGCCATTGATTTGCGCACCACGGCGCTGAGCCATTTAAAGGAGAGTTCACAATCTACCGCGCAATCGCCCTTTCGATCATTGCCTGGGCGAGGGGCGCCATGATCTTGTATCCGGCATCGTTGGGGTGCAGGCCGTCATTGGAGATGTCGCGCCTCAGCATGCCGTTCTCGTCCAGCATCGCGTTGTAGTAGTTCAAATACCAGTGGCCGTTGCTGGCGCAGTAGTCTCGAAGCCAGGCGTTCAGGTCGATGATTTCGGTCTGCGGACGCTGGTTGAAGAAGCGGATGGACGCGGGCACGTAGTTATTGACCGGCATGATCGAGGAAAAGATCACCGAGATATTGTGCGCGCGGGCGAGCTCCGCGATCGACATCAGATTGGCTTCGATGTCTTTGAGCGAGATGGGACCGGTATTGCCGGCGATGTCGTTGGTTCCGGCGAGCACCACGACCACCTTCGGCTGCAGGGCGATCACGTCCTGGCGGAAACGTAGCAACATCTGCGACGTAGTCTGTCCGCTGATACCGCGATTGATGTAGGCCCTTCCCGGAAAGGACTGATCCAGGTTCCAGCCATCGGTGATGGAGTCACCGAAGAAGACCACGCGGTCCACCCCCGCGGATGGCGGCCGGAGCACCGCATTGGCGGCACGATAGCGCGCGAGGCCGGCGAAATCATTGGCCCAGGCGCGCATCTGCGACTGCTGATATTCGGAGAGCGGTTGCTCCTCCGGTGGCGCGGCTGGAACGTTCGCCGGAGTAGATTGCGGCGCGTCCTGCCGCTGCTGTAACTGCGGAGGATTCGGAGTCTGCTGCGCCAAAACTCCCGGTCCCCAAGCTGTCGATAGAAAGAGAGAGGCCAGCGCCAATGCCGTGCCCATCTGACGCCGGATTTCATGCTGCCGCATAGCTAGAAACATACACCCGGGCCGGAGGCAGCCGCTCCCGGCAGGGCTGATAAACTCAAGGGGACCCCTATGTTTGAGAACCTTTCCGACAAGCTGCAGCGCGCATTCAAGAACCTCCGCGGAGAAGGCTCCGTCTCGGAAGACAACATCAACGATGCGCTGCGCGAGATCCGCGTGGCGCTGCTCGAGGCCGACGTCAACCTGAACGTCGTGAAAGAGATGATCGAGCACGTTCGCGAGAGGGCGATGGGCCAGGAGGTCATGACTGCGCTTTCGCCAACCGAGCAGGTGATCAAGATCGTCCGCGATGAGCTGATATCCATTCTGGGCAAGGACACGGCGCGCTTCAACTTCGCCTCGCGGCCACCGACCGTCATTCTGATGGCGGGGCTGCAAGGCTCGGGCAAGACGACCACTTCGGGCAAGTTAGCGGCATGGCTGCAGAAGGGCGGCCACCGGCCGATGCTGGTGTCCGTCGATGTGTACCGGCCAGCCGCCCGGGAGCAACTGAAGATCGTCGCCGACAGCATCAAGGCGAATATCTACGTCGGCGACCTGAAGGGCGAAACGCCGGGTCCAGCGCTGGTGGAGCGGCTGGCGAAAGAGGCCAAGCGCGAGGCGGCGAACTATGGCTGCGATACGCTGATCGTCGATACGGCGGGACGTCTGCACATCGACAACGAGCTGATGGAGGAGATGCGCTCGCTCAAGAGCCTGCTGCAGCCGCAGGAGATTCTGTTTGTGGCCGACGCAATGACGGGGCAGGATGCCGTGCGTTCGGCGGATGAGTTCCACAAACAACTAGCGCTCACCGGCAGCATTCTGACCAAGATGGACGGCGATGCGCGCGGTGGCGCGGCGCTTTCGATTCGCCATGTGACTGGCCAGCCGGTGAAGTTCATCGGCATGGGCGAGCGGCCGGACGCCTTCGAGCCCTTTCACCCGGACCGCATTGTGAGCCGCATTCTGGGCATGGGCGACATCATGACGCTCATCGAGAAGGCGGAATCAACGCTCGATCGGAAGAAGTCGGAGGACTTCGCCAAGAAGGCGCTCTCCGGCGATGGCTTTTCGCTGGAGGACTTCCGCGAACAGCTACGGCAGATCCGCAAGCTCGGTTCGTTCCAAAGCATCATGAAGATGCTGCCTTCGGTGGGGCCGTTCCAGGGCATTCAGCAGCTTGCCGACCAGGTGGATGAGAAGCAGTTCTCGCGCGTGGAGGCGATCATTGACTCCATGACCAAGCAGGAGCGCACGCATCATGAGATCATCTCCGGCTCGCGGCGCAAACGCATCGCCGGCGGCTCCGGCACCAGCGTGCAGGAGGTGAACCAACTCCTGCGGCAGTATGCGCAGATGCGGAAGATGTTCAAGGGCGCGGCCAAAGGCGGCGGGATGCAGCGGCGATTGATGGGGTCGCTCGGCGCGATGCGCGGCATGGGTGGTATGGGCGGCGGCGCTGGCCGCTAGGGTATTCGATCGATGCTGGCACCCATGACACTGCGCGGAGAGCGTTTGCAGGACAAGCTGGACGAGATTACGTCGCAGACCCGTGCGCTGGTCCAACCTGAGCGCCTGCTACTGAGCGAGCGCGCCATCTCAGAGCTGCTGGCGACGGGCATTGAAGATCGGCTGGTGAAGCCGGGCGTGCCGGCGCCGGAGTTTGCGCTGCCGGATGTGAATGGCAAGCTGGTGCGATCGTCGGATTTGCTGGCGCTGGGGCCGCTGGTGGTGAACTTCTTCCGCGGCCGCTGGTGTCCCTATTGCATCACGGAACTGGAAACCTGGCGGGATCTCTTTCCTACTTTGCGCGAGCGCGGCGCACTGCTGGTAGCGATCTCTCCGCAGAGCGTACGTCAAAACGACTTCACGCTTGCCCAGCATGGGCTGCCCTTCCCTTTGCTGCGTGACGAAGACGCGCAGGTGGCCGAAGCGTTCGGAACCGTTTATACGGTGCCGCGTTTCATGCAGGACTACTATCGCTCGATTCTGGTGAACATTCCGTTCATCAACGGCGAGAGTTCCTGGCGCCTGCCGATGCCGGCAACCATCGTGATTGGACGGGATGGGCGCGTGTTGTGGGCCGAAGGACACGCGGATTTTCGCGTTCGTCCCGAACCACAGGAAGTGCTCGCTGCGATGCAGGCTAGCGTTTAGAAAGCGAGCCTGTAGGTTGACTCCGCCCCCGCCAAGTTGGTACTCTAACGATGCGGGGTGGAGCAGCCCGGTAGCTCGTTGGGCTCATAACCCAAAGGTCGTAGGTTCAAATCCTACCCCCGCAACCACTTAGCGAAAACGTCAACCCCAGATAACCCCATTTAGCAGCGGTCGCAAAAATCGCTATGGGAATGTCGAGTGTGGTTGGCGTTTTTTGCATGGGCCTAAGCGCTCCTCAATGCCATCTTCACAACCTTGCTGTTAGCCTCACGCTTGGCCGTCATCAAGGCATTTCCGTACACGTTCATCGTTGTCGAGACCTGCGCATGCCGCATGAGTTTCTGCTGCACGCCGATAGGCGCTGAGGTGCTATCCAGCCAAGAACGATAGGTATGGCGGAACGTGCGCCGACCGATTTCGCCGAACTTTCCGGCTGCAACCTGGCGCTCTTCGTGAATCGGTAGCCGAGCCCCGTTCGGTGTCGGCTTTTCCTGCCAACACCAGACACCGACCCCGGCTCCGCACATTGGACACGGCACAAGGCAGCAACCGGCTGGGCGAATGTGCCGCTTCTGA
>JBPCNO010000107.1:0-77175 GCA_051001135.1 Acidobacteriaceae bacterium | reverse complement strand
CTTCATAACGATGCGAATCCGGGGTGATGTCAGACCAGACGCCGCGCACCAGAATCGACCTGCCGTTGAAGGTGTCCTGACAGAAGAGCTCGCCGCGCCCATCCTTGAAAGAGCCGACCAGCGGCGCAGAGAGCACGCCCGCCTTGCTGTCGATGAACGACTGGCTCCACTGATGCGATTGGGGGTTGTAAAGGAACAGGGTCAATCCTTCCCAATGCCCGTTGGGACCGTCAGCCTCGATCTCTTCCAACTGGGCGCGGCCGCCCCAAATCTTCCGCACGGTCACGGTCCCGTTGAGTTCGATCGAATGCGTTGAGCCCGAGAGCGGGTTCTGAATGCGGCGGATGTGGGTCTTCCAGGTTCCCAGGTTAAAAGCAAAATCATTTTGCCCATCTCGCGGCTGGTCAACCTGCTGCGATCCCGCTTCGGGTGCGACTCGATCTGTGAGCGGGAGTGCGCGACTCGGCTGCCATCCCGGCGCTAACGCCAGAAGAGCTATGGCAGCGAGCCTGATCGGGTGCAGGCTGCTCCATCTACCTGTGGGCAGCCCGCATCGCGTGATCTTCGGAGCCTTTATCTGATGGATCATTTGGATGATTGCGCGAAGACAATCGATCATTGGCGCTCTGCGTTTAGTCATGCGGGCAGTGTAGGCTTGTTCCCAACCAGAGCATCCCACTTATGTCGCGTGCATTTTCAAAGGAAAATCAAAGCTCGGCCGATACTGCCTTCCGGTTTGATGATTTTGAGCTTTATCCTCGCGATCGACTCTTAAAGAGATCCGGCATGCCAATCGCGCTCCAGCCCAAAGCCTTTGACGCGCTGCTTTGTCTGGTCCGCAGGGCGGAACATCTTGTCAGCAAACAGGAGTTGATCCATACGCTTTGGCCATCGATTCATGTGAGCGAAACAAGCCTTACCAACACCATCGTGGACCTGAGAAAGATTGTTGGGCGCGATAGTATTCGCACCGTTTCGAAACATGGATATCGATTCGAGTTGCGCGTTGCGGGCGAACCCGGCGTGGCGCGAGCGACATACGAAAGGTTTGCCCGCGCCAAAGAGCTGACCGCGCAACGTTCTTTGGAGTCGATGCGCCTCGCGCGGGATTTGTACTGGGTCTGCCTCGCCGAAGATCCCGGCTTTGCACCTTGCTGGGCCTGGCTGGGTAGATGCTGCTGGTTCCTTGGCAAGTTCAGCGGCAACTCCTCGGCAAACGTGGAGTTGGCACATGCCGCATTGGAGCGAGCGTTCGCACTCGATCCCGACCTGGCGTGCGCTCACCAGTTCTATACATTTGTGCAGGTAGACACGGGGCAGGCAGATGAGGCTATGTGTCGACTCCTGCAACGGCTTGAGCGTCATCCCGGCGAACCGGAATCGTTTATGAGTCTGGTGCAAGTGTTACGTTTCGGTGGACTGCTTCAAGAGTCTGTTGAAGCGCACAGACGGGCGGCTGAGTTGGATCCGGCCATTGTCACGAGCGTTGCTCACACTTTGTTTCTTGCCGGGAAGTACGCGTCTGCCATAGAGAGCTATAGCGGGCGCGCGGCTTACTACCTGGATGCGGCGGCGTGGGCCGCCCTAGGCGATCGGAAGCGGGCGATTGCCCTTCTAAGCGAACGACTGGGCAGCATGTCCTTATCCAAGTTGATGACTGCCCTGATGGGTTCCCTGTTGGCTCTTCTCGAAGGCAGAGCGGATGAGGCAGTCCGTCTGATGGAGGCGACCGACACCACTCGCGAGCCCGAAATCCTCGTGTACTTCGCGCGGCACTACGCCCAGGCCGGGCTGCCTGACGCGGCCCTGAACGCTCTGAAGCAGGCCGCTGAGTCAGGCTTTGTCTGCGCACCGGAAACGCTCGATTCAGATGTCTGGCTGAGCCCATTGCGGAAACATGCGGGGTTTGGATCTCTGTTGAGCGCGGCGGAAACTCTGGTTGGGAACGCGCGATCGAGCTTCGAAGCCTACACGGCAAATACGACGATCTGGCCGCTTTAGCCTCTTCCCGGGGAAAGGTGGAATCGCGGTTTCCCAAAAGCGAACTTGCCGGTAGCGATCCCATTCGACGGGTGGGACAAGCGCTCAACCGGTCACCGTGGAGGTAATCACACAGCACTGTGCGGGTGCAGGCAAGCCGCTATGTACGCAGGCCCCAGTTCACCGCAGAGGAGTATATATAGAGCGCGGAGATGGGGAGTAGGGGACAGGGACTAGATGGATAGCCGGGCTCTTAACGATTGTCTTTGGATTCCCGAACTAGCCTGCCCATGCGAGTTACTTTCCGTGCGAGTTACTTTTTTGTCGTGCTCTATTTCACGCGCGAGGAAGTACTATGAGCCGTCCTCTATTTTCCTGATTCACAGTGCAGCAACGATTTTTTCTATTTAATTGGGAGCGCCAGCCTATGCAGGAGCACACGAACACTAAACGTAACAAAACGGCGCGCAACAAAACGGCCATGATCCACTCTGGGGCATCCAGGTGCCTGCAGTTTGCAGCCCTGCTGCTCGTGCTTTGCGCGACCGGCTTGGGCGCGAGCGATTGCGGCCACCTGCCGAGAGCGATCCGCAGGATTATGGACAAGCCTCGCTATTCCGAGGCGACATGGGCATTGCGCGTGGTGGACGTGAAGTCGGGGAAGGTGATCTACGACCTGAACTCAGAGGACAAGCTGTTGACCGGGTCTGTCCGGAAACTTTACTCGGTGGGCGTCGCCCTCAATCAGCTCGGCCCTGACCACCGATTCAAGACGCCGGTATTTCGGAATGGAAAGGTCGATGCTTCCGGAGATTTGAAGGGGGACCTTATTCTGGTGGCAAAGGGAGACCTGACGATGGGCGGCCGGGATAACGGCAACGATACCGTCGCCATCACCGACTTCGACCACAACGATGCGAACAATCTGGGCAGTGCGATCCTCACCACTCCGGATCCTCTCGCGGGCCTCAACAAATTGGCCGCGCAGGTCGCCGCCTCCGGCATCACGAAAGTGTCCGGCAACGTCATCATCGACGATCGTCTGTTCAAACAGTTCCGGGTGCCCAACCAGAAGCTTTTGATCACCCCCATCATCATCAATGACAATCGCATCGATGTGACGATTCTTCCGACCAAGCCCGGCGAACGGGCGCGGGTGGAATGGAGGCCGCACACCGCGGCTTTCAAGGTCGACGCGGATGTGATGACCGTGGCTAAGGGAGCGAAAACCGGCGTTACGCTGACCCCAGCCGGCCCACACGCGGGAGTTGTGAGTGGACAGATTGCGGAGGGCTATGTTCCGCCGCTGTCCGGCGTGAAGACCCTGGTGCAGACCTTCAGAATCGACGATCCCGCGGCGCCCCAGGACCCCGCCGCGTTCGCCCGCACTACCTTTATCGAGGCGTTACGCAGGGCTGGGATCACGGTGAACGCCCGGCTGGTGGCTCCGAACCCCTCGGGCAAGCTTCCGCCGCCGAATTGCTACCGTAGAGATACTAAAGTTGCCGAGCTGGTGTCGGCGCCGTATGCGCAGTATTCGAAGCTCATCTTGAAGGTGAGCCACAATCTCGGCGCGAATTTAAGCCTGATGCTCTTTGGACTCGCCCATGGCGTGAACACCATCCAGAACGCGCTTTCCATCGAGCGGGACACATTGACTGACCAGGATGGATTGGATGGTCGAGGATTCAAGTTTCCAACGAACGGAAGCGGCAGCCCGGATAGCCGCGCCTCGGCGGCAACGACGGTGAAGTTGCTGACTGCGATGCACCGCCGGACGACGTTTCCTGCATACTTTCATTCGCTTCCGATCTTAGGCGTCGACGGCTCTCTTGCTGAAATAGGAACCGGCAGCCCGGCCCGCGGGAAGGTTTTCGCCAAGACAGGAACATTTATCGACCAAGACAAGATCGGGGCGCAGGTCATGGCGGGTTACATCGACGCTCGCAGCGGCCGGCGCCTGGTGTATGCGCTTTACGTGAACGACGCCGGAGAAATTACCGACATCTCCGATGTCATCGGCGTGATTGAGGACGAAGGCGCAATCTCGACCATCATTCAACAGTCGAATTGAGATGGACATGGCAGCGGGTGGCATACATGGCTGACACTCCAGAAAATATCTGTTTTCGGGGTTGCTTCCGGGGTCTGATTGCGATGATGGCAGCGGACCGAAAACAGAAGCAGATCCCTCGACTCTCCACCCCAACGATCCCATAGAGGGCTTGCTGGGGACCCCGGTTCGCTCGGGATGACACCGTTTGGAGACGCGGGCGCTTACATGGACAGTTGAAGACGCAGGTCCTTCGACTCGCGTTCCTGCGCATAGCGCAGGAATGCGTTCCTCAGGATGACAATTCTGGATGTATGGATTAACAATGAGGCGCTTACGCGCGCGGCGCAAAGCCCAAACTGGTTGGGTTGACTGGCCTTCCGTTGTGTCAGAAGACGCAGGAGCAAGATCGCGCCTGGCATTCTGGGCGGCGGCGCGTTCGTGGTTCAGGGCGAGGAGGCGCGCCAGGATTTCCTGTTTGGAGAGATCCGAGGGCCAGTCGACGCCGTCAAGAGTATGTTCCGGTTCCGCGTCATCGTCGAATCCGACCTTGCGATTGACCTTGGCGCGAACGCAGCCATAGCTCGATGGCGAGGGTGTTGATGGAGAAGCCGATCCAGAAGGCGACGCCGAAGAATTGCCTGGGCTGCAGATGCGTAAGCGCGCTGGTGGCGAAGAAGACGCCCATGACCGGCCGGGTGGTGGCGATGCCGAGCAGGATGGCGATGGCGCGGGTGATCCAGCGGAGTTTGAGCAGGGGCTCGCCGTTGCGCATATATCGGTAGGCGCGGGCGAGCGAAAACAGAAAGAGCGTGTTGAAGAAGAGGACGGCGGAGCGTTCGATCCATCCGCCGACGGAGTAGACGCTCATGGCGTAGGCGGTGAGGCCGACGACCGCTCCGAGCGGAAAGAGCAGGCGATCCGGCCAGACCGCGCGATCGAAGCGGCGCAGAAAGACAAAGGGGGCGAGCAGGACGAAGGCCATCGCAGGAAGAATATGCGCGAGGGTGAGAGCGGCGTGAGCGGCGAAGACTGCGTCGAGTGCGGCCAGTTGCGGTGGAGCGGAGGGCGAGGGGTGTGCCAGGGCGACGATACGCCGCAGGACGACGGCGACCGCGATGAGGGTGCATATCCAAAAGCCGATGCGGAGCCAGAGAGAGTAGCCGGAGTGCGAATGATCGGGCGGGGAATAGCCGGGGGACGGATATGCGGGTGGCGGGTTGGCACTGCCGGTCGCGGAGTGTGGCTGTGGGAGCATGCGCTGTCCCGGTCCCTATGAGGACATCTTAGCCTAGCGCAGATTGGGTATTCCCAAAGTGATAACTGACGTTCCGGATTTATCCGAATTTTCCTAGGCAGTGGCTGCGCACAGACATAGAATCGTGCCGGTTGTGCGGAGGCTATCTTGCTGCCCGCGAGCCTAATCCGGATGTGGATTCGGAGCTTTCGTTCCATGCGTCATTCTTCTTTTTTCTTTTCTGCCTTGCTGCTGACCGTAACGCTTTCCAGCTTTGCTGCGACGGCGGAAGGCCAATCGGTAACGACCACCGTCGCTGCGAATCCAACCAGCGTTCCTGCGGGGGCCTCCGTGACGCTTACGGCCACGGTTGAACCTGTAATTTCAGGCGGGCGCGTTGCGCCAACAAGGGCAACCGGTACGGTTACGTTTTTGGATAGCGCCACGCCGCTGAACGCCATGCCCATTCCGCTGGGAGCGGGAGATGCGTTCAGGAGCAGCACGTTTCAGCAGGCGTTCGGCACGGTCGATCCGGCGCTGACGAGCAGCGTGCAGGGCGAGCTTGCCGGGAACTTTACCGCGGACGGGCAGACGGGGCTCATTGTCTATCAGGCGATGTATGCGAACGCAGCACCGTACGGGGCTACAGGCCTGCGGATGCAGGCATTTGTGAGTGACGACAAGGGCGGCTACGTGGCGCTGCCCATGCAGGCCCTGCAGTTCGGCGCGACGTCGATTCCGAGCTCGGGAGTGGTACAGAGGCCGGTGCTGCTGGACGTGGATGGAGATGGGCGGGCGGATCTGCTCTATGGCAGCTTTGTGGCGCATGGGAAAGGAGACGGGACGTTTCAGCAGCCGGCACAGCTTGCGTTTCTCGCGAGGGGTTTTTCCGGGAGCTACGCGGCTGACGTCAACGGCGATGGAAAGGCGGACATCCTCGCGGTGAATACTCCGCCGTCGAGTTCGGGCCCGTCGGCCGGGCAAGATTTTCAATATCAGATCACGGTGTTCGAGAACCAGGGAAGCGGAACGTTCGCTTCCATTGGAACGTTCCCGATTTCGCTGATGTCCTCGATCCCGCCTGCCAGCGCAGTGATGGAGAATGTCTTCAATCTGAGCTTTGCCGATCTGAATGGCGACGGCAAGCTCGACATCGTGGCGCAGACCAATGTCGTGTTTGCGGGTAATGCGACAGGCACGGATAGCTTTACCGCGGTGCTGAACAATGGCGATGGGACCTTCGGCAGTCCGGCGCTGGTGGATACCTCGCAGATCGCGTATCCGAGTAGCACGGGGTTTGCTCTTGCGCTGGCGGACATGAATGGCGATCGCAAAGCCGATATGGTTCTGGAGTATCCGGATGCCAACGGCCATCCGTTCCTCTCGGTGCAGCGCGGCAATGGGGATGGCACCTTTCAGAGCGCTCAGGTGCTGCAGCTCAGCGTTGCTGAGATCAGTACTCCGCTGTTCCCCACCGAGGCGCCTCTCGTCGTCGACGATGTGAATCTGGATGGGAAGCCCGATGTCGTCCTGGGCAGCGGCATGGTGGCGCTGAGCAAGGGGGATGGCACGCTGACGCAGGGCTCTCCTTTGTTTCCGGTCATGGCGGGCAATTCTGCGCTCGTTGCCTATCCGGTCGTGCTGGCAAACCTGAGCGGTAGCGCGATTCCCTCGCTGGTGTTCCTGGACCTGCAGCCCGATACGTCCGCCGTCTTCACGCCGCAGGTGAGCGGCACTGCTTCCTTGAACGCGGTGACGCTCGCCGCCGGAGCGCACTCGATCACGGCGCAGTATTCCGGCGATGCGCATTATGGCGGCAATACGTCGCAGCCGGTGACGGTCACGGTGACGGCAGCGCCGACCGCGACCGCCATCACTTCTTCCGCCAACCCGAGTCCTGCGGGCCAGAGCGTTACCTTCACGGCCAACGTGACCGGCAGCGGGCCTATGCCCACCGGCATGGTGACGTTCAGCTCCGGAGGCTCGACCAGCTCTGGAGGCTCGACGCTCGGGACGAGCGCGGTGATCGGCGGTTCCGCCACTTACACGGCTACGTTTAGCAGCGCCGGGAACAGCACCATTACGGCCGCGTACTCCGGCGACAGCAACAACCAGACTTCGTCCGCATCGGTAAGTCAGGCGGTGGTTCCGGCGGTCGATCTCGCGCCGGGCAACGGAGGCAACACAACAATTACGGTGCAATCGGGCCAGTCCGCGACAACGCCGGTCAGCGTCACCGGAGCCAGCGGCTTTGCCGGCAACGTGACTTTCTCGTGCACAAATCTGCCGCAAAACGCATCCTGCAGCTTCAACCCTGCGACGGTCAGTATGTCCGGAGCGGGTTCGGCGTCGACCACGCTGACCGTTCACACGTCCGTTACGCCCATGGCAGCCGCCGGCCTGGCGCCATTGGCATTCGGTGGGGGCGCGACGCTGGCATGCGGGCTGGTGATCCTGTGGCCTTCACGCCGCAGGCGCGCCCGGTTCCTGCTGATTGCGGGTTGTACGCTGGGGCTGGCTGTGCTGGGAGCAGCGGGTTGCGGCGGAAACAGCAACAGCGGTTCTCTTGGGACGGCTACACCCAGTGGAACGTATACCTTCAATGTGGTGGCGAACGCCGGCTCCGCGCAAACCACCATGGCTTACACGCTGACGGTGCAATGAACCGCGGCCGTCTCTTGCAAGACGGATAACTTTCTCAGGAGCGCTTATCGATCCGCTCTTCCAAGAGCACTTTCACGGTGTCGCCCGCCTCTTTGCCGATTGCCTGGCGTATCTCTGTCTTTACCGGCAGCATATGCGTGCCGTCACCCAGAGCCATGAACGAGCTTTGAAATGGATGGCCATCCATGGTGCCCCTGACCTTCACCGGGCCACGGGTTCCAAAGAACGTAACTGAATCAGGCCAGACCACATAGGTCCAGCCGCCCTTGCTGGACTCTTTTGTAACTTGGCTGTGAATGTTTTGTTGAGCATATCTCACTTCTCCGTCACTTAGATGAGGAAGCCCAAACCACAGGAACGGGCGACATGGATCGATCCCGTGTTGTTCTTGATGCGCGGTTGTTCTTGATGCGCGCGGTTCCAGTGACGCTGCTATTTGCTGACGGCGGTGGTGAGTACCAGCTTACCGTTCTTGACTCCGCGCATGGTGAGCATCTGGTCGGCCAGGGCGCGGATCTCCTGACTTCGGCCCTGCATGATGACGACTTCAAGGCAGTTGTCATGGTCCAGGTGGACATGCGTGGTAGCGAGGACATGGGTGTGGGCGTGATGTTGCGCTTCCATAAGCTTCTGCGGCAACTCAGGCAAGTGATGATCGTAGATCATGGTGAGGGTTCCGACGACACGCTTGTTTTCCAGGACGGCGTCCGCGATGAGGCTTTCGCGGATAAGGTCGCGCAGCGCTTCGGACCGGTTCTTATATCCGCGCTTGGCGATGAGAGTGTCGAACTGCTGCAATAAATCCTGCTCGATAGACACACCGGTACGGCTCAGCTCAGGCATGTGGTCCCCGAAACATTGTAGAGGCCGCCGCAGAAGTCACCAAAGCTGGTAACACGTTTCTTAAAATAGTGTTATGCCTACGCACGCTTGGCATTCTCAGGCTGGTGTGGCCATGACTGGTTTCCGTCGCTCGCTGGAGTCGGGATTGATACATCGCGCGCTCTGCTTGCAGTGTTGCATCGGGCAGGGATCTGCGCTGCATGCGATCGATCGCGGCCGTCGTCCTACTTTGGCTGCCCTTCTCGGGAGTCTGCGCGTGGTGTGTTCGGCATCGGAGTGAGGGTTTTAATGCGATGGGGTCGCTCAGGAGTGCGCTTGGGAAGAAGGGTGATATGCGACCTCATTTTCTGTTTCTATTAGCAATGATGCTCACTTCACTCTTGGTTGCCGCGCAGGAGAAGACGCCGCTCACCACGAGTGATAAGGCTTATCCGTATCAGCTATCAGGAACTGTCGTTGACACATCTGGCGCGGTGATTGCTGGGGCTACCGTGCGGGTTCGAAGCGCGAACGGTACTGTACAAAGAACGACGGGGTCGGACACATACGGCGCCTTCATTATTTATGGACTCTCGGCAGGTAATTATCGGCTCGTGGCATCTAATCCCGGTTTTGAAACCAAAGAAATGCCCGTCACCATAAGGATCACCGAGGCGCCGGCCCCGCTGCGCATCTCTCTGGCTGTGGGCGCCGTGAGCTCCGCCATAAACGTGCAGGGCCGGGAAGATGACCTCATCGGAATTGCCAATTCCGCCACCCAGGGAACGGTGGGCGCAACGGAAATCCAAGACCGTCCGATTCTTCGTTCGGGAGAAGTGTTGGAGACGATTCCCGGTGTCATCATCACGCAACACGCCGGCGGCGGCAAGGCCAACCAATATTTTCTTCGCGGCTTCAATCTTGACCACGGCACAGATTTCGCCATTTTCATCGACGATATGCCGCTGAACCTGCCGTCGCACGCGCACGGCGAGGGATACGCGGACATGAACACCGTCATCCCGGAGTTTGTGAGGCGGCTGAATTTCGAGAATGGTCCTTATTACGCTGATGTCGGCAACTACGGCTCGGCCGGATCGGCCCATTTAGTCTTTTTCAAGACGCTGCCCCAGAACTTCTTCAAGGTGGAAGGCGGCATGTATGGCTATGGGCGGCCCGTTTTCGGCGCATCGCAAAAGCTCGGCTTGGGCAGTTTGCTGTACGGCGGAGAAGCGTATCACGATAACGGCCCATGGACGCATCCGGATAATTATTACAAATTCAACGGCCTTCTAACCTACAGCCGAGGCGAAGAGGCTAAGGGTGTCAGCATCACGGCCCGCGGTTACCATGGAAGATGGCACTCGAGCGATCAAATCCCCGATAACGCCGTGCCCCTCGTTGGTATCTTCGGCACGCTGAACCCGACTGACGGTGGCAATTCAGGGCGTTATAGCTTGCAGGCCGAATGGCATCGCCTCGGCGCAAATTCTCAGACGAAACTCATGGCCTACGGATTTTATTATGATCTCGATTTATTTTCTGATTTCACTTACTTCCTGACGGACCCCATTCGCGGCGATCAGTTCGAACAGAAGGACAACCGTTGGGTGGGTGGGCTGGACGCGCGCCACACGATTTTGAGCCAATGGTTTGGCCGCAAGGTGGAAAATACGTTCGGCCTGCAGGTCCGCAACGATTGGGTCAACAACAGCCTTCACCAGACGGAAGATCGCGTGCGCGTGGACAAAACCGATTCCTCCACCGGCAATACTTTGCCCGCGACCACGGAAGCGGATCGCTTTACGGACACGCAAGCAGATTTTTGGGCGGAAAATAAAATACAGTGGACGGAAAAATTCCGCTCGGTCGCGGCCCTGCGTGGCGACCTGGAATACTTTGACGTCACCAGCCTGATTACCCCCGCCAATAGCGGTACGGCCTCCAAGCTGCTGCCCAGCCCGAAATTAAGTTTGACCTTCGGCCCGTGGTCCAATACTGAGTTCTATGCACAGGGCGGATTCAGTTTTCACAGCAACGACGCGCGTGGCGCAACGCAAACGGTGCAACCGGTTTCGCGCGACAATCCCTTCCCCAATACGCCCGTCGCGAAAATTCCCGCCCTGGTCCCAACCAAAGGCGCGGAAATCGGCGCACGCACTCTGGTCGTCCCACATCTGCAAAGCACCGTTTCGCTCTGGTATCTCCGCAGTGCTTCTGAACTGCAGCAGAGTGGCGACACCGGAGACACGGTTGCTTCAGCGCAGCCGAGCAACCGCTATGGCGCCGAATGGGCGAATTACTACACGCCACTGCAACATTTGGCTGTTGATTTTGACATGGCGGACTCCCGCGCCCGATTTACCACAATAGACGCAGGTGGTGCGGCGCCGGGCAGCCCGGGCGGCAAGCGTGTGTCCGAAGCGGTTGGGTTGGTGATTTCATCGGGCATCACACTGCACGATTACAAAGGCTTTTTTGCGAGTTTGCGCCTGCGCAACTTTGGCCCGCGCGATTTGACCTCCGACGGAATTTATCGCTCAAAAGCAACGATATTGCTCAATGCGGAGGCCGGTTATCAAATTGGGGAGACATGGCACGTTTCGGCCGAATTTTTGAATTTGCTTAACCGCCGCGATCACGACATTGACTACGCCTATACCTCCCAAGTAACGCCAACAGCCACGCCGGCATTCACAGACGTTTTCCACCCCGTCGAACCGTTTCAGGTGCGATTCGGGTTACGAAAAACTTTTTGACAAATGCCGCGGTGGTCGACCATGTGGCAGTTTTCAAAGGCCCCTACTTCGTTGAGTTCGGAGATTTCGACACGACGGGGGAAGTGAACAACGCTGGAGACATTTGCTGGAAATGGGGGAGATAGAGAAGACAGAGAAACTGCGGACGGGAGAGCCGCCGCTGAGGGCGTGGGAGGGCGGGCGGTATACTGAGAGCTTGTACATAAAACTAACGCTGGGACAACCCTGTCGGCTGCGGGGACGAGGTTTGTGACAGACCTGGCGCTCACGCCGCTGGGCTACGCCTCCGACCAGGTTCTGGACCGCACCGCAGTGGAATTCGAGGTACCGGTCGGCGCTATGACTGCTTCGGCGGTAGTGGTTGAGAGGCCGCGTGCTTCCCGACGGATGCCGGGGCGGGCGGCGATGCTGCTGCTGCTGACCTGTGCCGCGGTGCTGATGCACGGGTATCACCTGGGCGCCGACGATGCGGAGATCTATCTGCCGGCGATCAAGCGGGTGGCCGATCCGCAGCTCTATCCTTTCAATGCGCAGTTCTTCCTGGCGCACAGCCATCTGTCTCTGTTCGCGTGGCTGACGGGCGGGTCGGCGCGGTTGCTGCATCTGCCGGTGGATGTGGCGATCTTCGCGTGGCAGGTGGTGGGCATCTTTGCGCTGATGTTCGCGGCATGGCGCATGGCGAGCCTATGTTTTGCGGGAGCGGCGGCGCGATGGGGCGCTGTAGCGATGCTGGCCGCGACTATGAGCGTACCGGTGGCGGGTACGGCGGTGCCGATCATGGATCCGTACCTGGATTCGCGATCGCTGTCCACGCCGATGATTCTGTTGGCGATTGCGGCGTACTTCGGCGGACGGAAGAAGAGTGCGCTGGCGTGGCTGGCGGCGACGGTGCTGGTGCATCCGCTGATGGCGGTGTATGGGGTGGGGCTGGTGGTGTTGTCGGAGGCGGAGGGGTGGATAGCGCGGCGGAGAGGGGGGAAATCCACCCTTCGCTGCCCCACCCCAGCACGCAAAGATCGCGCGCCGGGGACCCCGGCCGCTCAGGATGGGGCACCCGGATTGGTGGCGGACGGAGAGGGGACCCACCCTTCGCGCTCCGGGATTTGGTTTGTCGAAGCGGATGCGAGGCGCGAAGAATGGGGCACCCGGCCGGTGGCGGCGGTGGTCACGGCGGGGCTGGCGCTGGTGGTGATGCTGGCGGTGCCGCTGGCGCTTCCGAAGGCGTTCCCGCTAGGGGCGGCGCAGGGCGCATATCGCGAGGCACTGTACAACAGACCATTCCTGTTCGTCTTTCAATGGCACTGGTTTGAATGGGTGGGCGTGTTCGCTCCGCTGGCCATCCTGTATGGGCTGGGACGTTGGCCGTTGCGGGGTACGCTGCGGCCGTTCCGCACGATCATCGGTGCGCTGATGCCGTTTGCAGGTGCGTCGATTGCGTATGCGGTAGTGCTGGGCTCGACCCACCAGTTCGACTACTGGGCACGGCTGCAGCCCATGCGTTCCTTTCACCTGATCTATCTCTTTCTCTTCCTCTTTCTAGGTGGAGTGCTGGGCGAGTTCGTATTGAAGCAACGCGTATGGCGGTGGCTGGCGCTGTTTGTGCCGCTAGGTACGGGCATGTATCTGCTGGCGCACGCAGACTATCCGCACAGCGCTCAGGTGGAATGGCCCACGGGGCAAGCGGCGGACAATCCGTGGCTCCAGGCTTTCTTCTGGATCCGGGGGAACACGCCCAAGGATGCGGTGTTTGCGCTGAACCCGGTGTATCTGCGGCTGAATGACACGCATGGCTTCCGGGCGGTGGCGGAGCGCAGCGCGCTGGCGGATGGCGTGAAGGACAGCGGCGCGGTGTCGATGTTCCCTGAGCTGGCGCCGGAGTGGCAACGGCAGCAGCAGGCGCAGGCGGGATGGACGCACTTTGGCGTGAAGGACTTCGAGCGGCTGCGGCGGGAGTATGGCGTGGACTGGGTGGTCGAGGAGAATCCGGCGGCGGCGGGGCTGGTGTGTCCATACCGGAATGCGGCGGTGTCGGTGTGCCGGGTGGGAGCAGCGGCGGCACGATCGGGGAACCGCTGACGCAGGTCCGTCGACTGCGATGCCCAGGGTCAACGCGCCGACTGCGCGCTCCGCGCTTCGCTCAGGATGACAAGGTGAATGAGGGGAAACCCCACCGCTCGCTCTCCATTCCAATCCCACCTTTCGCTGCGCTCAGGATGGGGCACCCGGGCCTGTGGCTGGAGTTTTGATTGCGCGGGGTAGAGTGGAGGGTGTAGTTTGCGGCTGCGATGGAGGAAAATCGATGGCGCTGCATATGCAGGGACCGCATGACAACGAGAGCATGTCTTCTCCGCAGCCGGAGGCGAGCGCGAACCAGCTTCTCAGCCATCTGGACCCGGAAGCGCTGCAGCGGTTGGGGCCACACCTGAAACTGGTCACCTTTCGCGTGCAGGAGATTCTCTACCATCCGGAGGCGCATATCCGGCAGATCTACTTTCCGGAGAACGCGGTGTTGTGCATGCTGACGGTGATGGAGGATGGCCGGACGATCGAGTCCGCCACGGTGGGGCGCGAGGGAGCGTCGTGGATCTCCGCCAGCATGGGAGCGCCGACCATGCCGTGCCAGACGATGGTGGCGGTGGGCGGCGAGGGGCTGGTCGTCGATGTTGGCTATGTGGAAGACGAGATCCGGCACAACGGCAGCTTCCACCAGGCGCTGACGCGGTACTCGCACTCGCTGCTGATCCATGCGTTGCGGACCGGATCCTGCAACGGTCTGCACTCGCTGCGCCAGCGCTGCGCGCGATGGATGCTGACCACGCTCGATCGCACCTCGGCGGGCGATTTTGTGGTGACGCACGAGTTCCTGGCGTCCCTGCTGGGATGCAGCCGGCCGGTGCTGACCGGCGTGCTGGGTGAGCTGGAGCAGAACGGAGGGATTGCGCTGCACCGGGGTTCGATTCACGTGGTGAACCGGACGCAGTTGGAGGCCTGTACCTGCGAATGTTACTGGGTGATCCGGCGGAACCAGGAAGGGCTGCAGCAGGGTCTGAAAAAGGGAAGTTGACGAGCCGCTGTGTCAGGCGTCCTGGCGTATACCTGCGCAAACTCCGCATCTAGATGACTCGGGACGGACGACGAGGCGGCAGTGTTCCGGACAGGACGGATACGTGATGCGCATCTCCAAATACATACATTCATGTCTGCTGGTGGAAGAGGGACGGGACAAGCTTCTGTTCGATCCTGGGAAGTTTTCGTTCGTGGAGAAGAGGGTGTCGCCGGAGCAGTTTCTCGATCTGACGGCGATCATCGTTACGCATGGACATCCGGATCACCTGGAGTGGGATGCTCTGACGCAGATCGTCGCGCGCAACCCCGCGGCCGTGGTACTCACCAATGCGGAGGTCGAGGCGCAGATGGCGGCCAAGCAGATGACGGCTTCGATCTTCGAGACGGGCACGCGTGCGGTGGGCGGGTTTGAGGTGACGGCGATGGATGCGCCGCACGCCTGGATTCTGGGCTCGCAGCCGCCACAGAACACGGCTTATCTGCTCAACGGAGCGTTCCTGAATCCGGGAGACTCGTTTGACGAGAGCCTGTTTGCGCGGGCTGGGACACGGGTGCTGGCGCTGCCGGTGATGGCGCCCTGGGCGACGGAGCTGCAGGCGGCGGCGTTCGCGGCGCAGATGAAGCCGCGGCAGATCGTTCCGCTGCACGACGGGCAGGCGCGGGACTTCTTCATCGACCAGCGGTATGCGACGTTCCAGAAGCACTTCGCGGAACACGGGATGCGTTTCGAGATGATGAAGAAAGTGGGGGACTCGGTCGAGATCGAAGCATAAGCGGTAGCTTTGGTCACGAACCGGCGGCAGCATCTCAGGTGTCGGGAGAGTCCTCCGCCGAAATATGCGCGCCACCGCGCTGCCTGCCCTTTTCACCCAGGCGGCTGAACCCGGGATGCACTCCGCGCGTCAGACCCTGTTCATCGGCGATGCGCTGCAGCAGGTGTAAGAGCTGCTCCCGTTCCTGCTTGTTGAGCGAGGCGCAGAGTGCGTCGTTGTGCTGCCGGCCGATCTGGCCGATGGCGAGAAACGCTTCCCGCCCCTTTTCCGTAATGTGCAGTGAGTAGCTGCGCCGGTCGCCGGCATTTCCCTGTCTCAGGACCAGCCCGAGCGACTCCAGTTCGTCCACGATGGCGACCAGGCGGCTGGCATGCATGTGCAGCATGGCCGCGAGCTCGCGCTGGCTCCTGCTGGGGAACTGAGTGAGTATCCGCAGAATGCCGGCATGGGGAGGGGTGAGCTTCATGGGCGCCAGGCGCGCAGCGAACTGGCGTGCCGCGTGTGAGCCGATCTGCGCCAGGAGGAAGGCGACGGGGCCTTCCAGCGAATTTTTCTTCATAGCAGATACTATTGCACAAGCTAACCGTTACATTATTGAATGATTACATGTCTACTATGTCGACTCCTCATTTCAATCCGCAGTCGCAAGCATATCCGCGGTGCCACCAGGGGCCGCCTCTGCTGCTGATGGCCCTGATCTATATCGCTCTGGTGATCGCAGGGATAGTGTCCGGGCTGATGATGGCCCCGCCCAGCGCCTTCCCTCTACCGTTTGAGCCGGTAGAGAAAGCGGTCCGCTATGTGGCGCAGTATGGCGGTGCGATCCGCTGGGGTTCGTTCTTCGAGTTCGCGTCGGCGATTCCGCTGGGGATTTTCACCGCGACCGTGGTCAGTCTGCTGCGTTTCCACCGGGTCCGCGCGGCAGGCGTATGGATCGCGTGGTTCGGCGGAACGAGCGCGTCGATTCTGCTCATGGTTTCCGCGCTGGCGGGGTGGGCGCTCTCGACTCCAGGCATCGCGCAATCGGCTGGAGGGGTGCGGGCGCTGCAACTGCTGAGCTTCGCGGCGGGTGGTCCGGGATTCGCGGTTCCACTAGGGCTGTTGCTGGCGGGCGTTTCCATTCCCAGCGGCTTCTATCGGCTCTTGCCGAAGTGGCTGGTGTGGCTGGGTGTTGTCATCGCGGTGGCAGCGGAGTTGTCCACGTTTACGCTGCTGACCTGGCGGGCCGCGATGTTCATTCCGGTGGCTCGCTTTGTCAGTTTTGTCTGGCTGATTGGGGTGGCTGCCAAGATGCCGGCGATCGCCAGGGGTGGGAGCAGCGCCAGTGTGGAGGGTTAGGTGGATCGCCTGTCAGTCCGTGAATTGCGGCGAGGTAGCGGCGGAGATGAAATTCGAAGAGGACGGGAGTTTCGCATCATCCCACCCTTCGCTTCCCCACCCCAGCATGCAAAGACCGCGCGCCCGGGATCCCGGATGCTCAGAATGGGGCACCCGGGTCTGTGGCGGGGGAAGAGGGACCCCACCCTTTGCGCTCCGGAATTTGGTTTGTCGAAGCGGATGCGAGGCACGAAGAATGGGGCACCCGGGTTGGGGGGAGGCCGGCATCCGCGACGAACCCACCCTTCGCTTCCCCACCCCAGCACGCAAAGACCGCGCGCCGGGGACCCCGGATGCTTAGGATGGGGCACCCGGGATTCGTAGCAGCGACCGGTACTTATTGCAGAAGCGTGCCGTTTTCGAGTTCGGCCTTCGCTTCTTCAGGCGGGATGACGACGGCAGCGGCGACCTTGTCTTCGTCTTCGAGGTTGAGGAGCTTGACGCCCTGGGTGGAACGGCCGGCGGCGCGGATGGTCTTGGTGTCGATGCGGATGATCAGGATCGAACGTGACAAACAAATGACATAATGCTGGCAAAACCTGGCTCACGCCGGGTTCATAATATCTGTGCCGAGTCCACGATCTGAATCTATTCTGCCGCCGGACCGTATCTATTCCGCAGGAGGTTGGCATGCATGACACAAAGGAGCGGTTGTCCCTATTGTGGCTCTTCGCGTTATTGAACTACCTGTATGCGGACGTGCTTGCCCTGTTCTTTATTGTTGGCTCGAAAGATCCAGCACCACATCTCCCACAGTGGGCTCTGCTGGGGTCCGCGGTCTTGATGGAAATACCCATCGCCATGATCCTGGCGTCTCGACTGCTTCCGTTTGGAGCGAATCGGCTGGCGAATATCGCTGCCGGTGGCATTGAAACTTTAGCCGTCGTTTCGATGCAATTCGTTTTCCCTCTGGCCACCGGTGCCTGGCACGAGCAAATGTTTCCATCGTACGTTTTCTTCGGGACGATCGAAACGGTGTGCACCTCGGTCATCATCTGGAAGGCGTGGACTTGGTCAGGGGTTGAAGCCGCCGTAAGTTCGGAGCGGATCGTCCGCCAACGGCAAGCTGGGATCTCTTCTTCTTAACCACGAGATTGCTCAAAAATGTACTCGAAGGATCCATGTCTTTGGAGCCCATCGTGCCGACCGCGAACGGCAGGGTCGATGAGCGTAATCGCCTGTTCACGATAGTTGACTGTGGTTTGAGTATCTCCACGCGATGGATCAGCAGCGTCATTGCAGATTTTGTTTTGCTTTCCTGTGTGCCAGTTTGTGAATCCTCGGCGAGAGCCGCTGCTGCGCTAGCAACAAAATTCGCTCAAATGAGGTCAATGTGAAAAGAGAACGCCTAACACAGATCGTCCTGGTGATCGTGGGGCTGTTGAATCTTTCCCTAATTTATTTTCTATATATGGATCTGCGGCATTCCAGCTGGCTTTTGGAGCGGAAGAACGAGGTCGAGCCGATGTTTCTGAGCTTCTTTGTTCCGGTCGGGATCTTTCTACTCGTGGCCGCAAGGAGACCATCTGAGCATCGCTCGATGATTGCTCTAGCAGCTTGGTGGAACATCTCCCATGCCGTGGTGATGGCTATTCAAACCGTGGAAGCCTGGATTCACGGCCTCCACAGGAACTTTACTGATGTGATCATATTCCTTGCGATCGGAGTCGTCCTGTTAGCGCTTCTGCCGGCAAGACGAGAGGCAGTCGCGCCAGGAATTGCGTGAACGAGCGCTGAAACCACACACTCTGCGCGGATAACCGTTTCTTCTCGTCTTCTTTTCACAGTTTTTTTCCGATGGATGACAGCGTTGGGTATCCATTCATCCTTAGCTCCGCCTATTGCAACAGCGTGCCGTTTTCGAGTTCGATCTTGGCTTCTTCAGGCGGGATGACGACGGCCGCGGCGACCTTGTCTTCGTCTTCGAGGTTGAGGAGCTTGACGCCCTGGGTAGAGCGGCCGGCGGCGCGGATGGTCTTGGTATCGATGCGGATGATCTTGCCGTACTGGCTGATGACCATGAGCTCCGAGGTTTCATCGACCAGCAGGATGGCGTTGACCTTGCCGTTGCGGGCGGTGGTCTTGACGTTGATCACGCCCTTGCCGCCGCGGGTCTGCAGGCGGTACTCGTCCACGTCAGTGCGCTTGCCGAAGCCGTTGGAGGTGACGGAGAGGATGAGGCAGGGGCAGTTACGGCCACCGTCGTCCTTGCGTCGCTCCTTGTCGGTGACGGCGAGGCCGACCAGGTAGTCGTCCTTGCCGAGATCGATGCCGCGCACACCGTAGGCCGGCCGGCCCATGGAGCGGACATCGGTGTCCGGGAAGCGGATGGCCATGCCGTTGTGGGTGGCGAGGAAGACGATCTGGTTGCCGTCGGTGATCTGCACGCCGATGAGCTCGTCGTCGGCATCGATGCCGATGGCGATGATGCCGCGGGCCATGACGTTCGAGAAGTCCTTCAACGGCGTGCGCTTGACCGTGCCCTTGCGCGTGGCGAAGAAGATGTACTTGTTCTCCTGCGTGAGATCGCGCACGGCGAGGATGGTACGGACGCTTTCGCCGGGCTGCAGGTTGAGCAGGCTGGCCATGGACTTGCCTTTGCCGGCGGCGCCGATATCGGGAATCTCGTAGACCTTGAGCCAATAGACACGGCCGGTGTTGGTGAAGCAGAGCAGGTAGGCGTGGGTGGAGTCGACGATGAGCTGCGCGACGAAGTCTTCCTCGCGCGTCTTCATGCCCAGGCGGCCGGTGCCGCCGCGTCGCTGCTGGCGGTAGATGGAGATGGGCGTGCGCTTGAGGTAGCCGGAGTGCGAAACGGTGACGGCGACCTGCTCGTCGGCGATGAGGTCTTCAAGCTGCAACTCGGCGGTCTCGTCGAGGATTTGGGTGCGGCGGACGTCGCCGAAGTCCTTGCGGACCTGCTCGAGTTCCTTGACGATGACGGCGCGCAGCTTCTTTTCCGAGGCGAGGATGGCTTCGTACTCCTCGATGCGGCCGCGGACCTCGCGCAGTTCGTTGACGATCTCGTCGATGGAGAGCTGGGTGAGGCGGTAGAGCTGCAGTTCGAGGATGGCGTCGATCTGGCGATAACTGAGGATGAGCGTCGCGGCATTCTGGGCGGCCAGGTCGATGGCGTACTTGCCGGCATCGAGCTTGATGCCGGCGAGTTCCGACCCGCGCAACTGAATGTTCATGCCGGAGAAGAATTGGAAGAGGTTCTGGCGGGCGTCAGCGCGTGAGGACGAACCGCGGATGATGCGGATGACGGAATCGAGGTGATCGAGCGCTATCTGGTAGCCGAGCAGGATGTGCTCGCGGTCGCGCGCCTTGCGCAGCAGGAAGGCGGTGCGGCGGCGCACGACGTCGACGCGATGGTCAATGAAGTGGCGGATGGCCGTGGGTAGCGGGAGCTCGCGCGGCTGGCCGTTGACCACCGCGAGGAAGATCATGGAGAAGCTCTCCTGCATCTGAGTGTGCTTGTAGAGCTGGTTGAGCACGATCTGCGGTTCGGAGCCGCGCTTGAGCTCGATGACGATGCGCATGCCGTCACGGTCGCTCTCGTCGCGCACGTCGGAGATGTCGTCGACGATCTTCTCGTGGACCAGCGCCGCGATGCGTTCGATGAGCTTGGACTTGTTGACCTGGTAGGGGATCTCCGTGACCACGATGGCGTTACGGCCGCCGGAGATGTTCTCCGTGGCGGCCTTGGCGCGCATGAGGAAGTGGCCGCGGCCGGTGCTGTAGGCGTTGGCGATGCCGCTGCGGCCGTAGATGAAGCCGCCGGTGGGGAAGTCCGGACCCTGCACGTGCTTGAGCACTTCGGCCAGGCCGGCGTGCGGGTTGTTGACCAGCTCGATGGTGGCGTCGATGACCTCGGTGAGGTTATGCGGCGGGATGTTAGTGGCCATGCCTACCGCAATCCCGTTCGAGCCGTTGACGATGAGGTTGGGAATGCGGCTGGGCAGGACGGCCGGCTCCTGTGTGCTCTCGTCGTAGTTTGGCACCATGTCGACGGTGTCCTGGTCGATGTCGGCGAGCATCTGGCCGGCGATGCGCATCATGCGGGCTTCGGTGTACCGCATGGCCGCGGGCGGGTCGCCGTCGATGGAGCCGAAGTTGCCCTGGCCGTCGATCATGGGATAGCGCAGGGAGAACGGCTGGGCGAGACGCACCAGCGTGTCGTAAATGGAGGCGTCGCCGTGGGGGTGGTACTGGCCCATGCACTGACCGACGACCTTGGCGCACTTGGTGTACTTCTTGTTATGCTCCAGCCCCATCTCGTGCATGGTGTAGAGCACGCGGCGATGGACCGGCTTGAAGCCGTCGCGAATGTCCGGGAGAGCGCGCCCGATGATGACCGACATGGAGTAGTCGAGATACGACCGGCGCATCTCGTCTTCAATGTTGATAGACACGATATTGGCGGCGCCGGGGCCGGTGGGCGGCTTGGTGCCGTCGCCATCATTGCCGCCGAGGGGAAGCTGGGGATTCTGATCGTCTGCCATAGGGAAAAAGGGGGCTCACGGAGTGCAACGTGTTGATACGGAGCCTGTTGTTCTATTTTACCGTAGCGGGGCGGGTTGTGCGGCGGCGATCACGCCAAGGCAGTAGGCGGAATGTAATGCTTTAGCAAGGCCAGTGTGGATGAAAAGTGAAGCCATCCTGCGTTTTCCAGCCGAGTGTCAACGGAAGCTTACGTTTCTCGCGTAAGCGCTCTACGAACACTCGATCATCTCGCTGCGGCTCGCTGTCAAGCACAAGCAGCCAATGGTCATGGCCTTGCCTCCTTGGATAATGGTTGTACTCAAGAATCTGCCCCAAAGCCTCTCTGATGGCATGCCGTGTATTGCCACCATAGGCAACTTTGAGCTCGGCCAAAACCTCGATGCTGCCGAGGCGGAAATGCAGATCGATCCCTTCCTGCTCCCATGAGTAGCTGCCAGCCACGCTATGAAGTCCTTTGCGAGGGTCTTGTGCTTCGGCGTAATGATCTTGAGCATGGCGGGGGTGTAACGGTGATAGGGATCTTCAAGAATAGACGATTGCTTATATGATGGGCCTTCCCGTTCTCTCCGGTTGGAGTCTCGCAGATCTGCTGGGGCGCTAAAGTCTAGTAGCTCCCTATCATTGATTTTCAGGACGGAAGTGTTCGGTGACCGATCATCGTATGAAAATGGGTTAAAAGTGCTGTCCCACTTTACATCTATCTTGTGACGCCACACGTTGCCCTTGTTGTCGTGAATCGTCGAGTGCGGATCGAAACGATATGCAAGCGCTCCCAATCTCCCCTGTACGTCGCCGTATGCAACCATCAGATTGTTCGTCATGGAGTCGCGCACGTAGATCAGATCTCCTCCGCGAATTCGCCAAGCGAAGTTGATCATGCTACCTGGGGCGGACCCTTTCAGAGCCCAGCCGGGTGGCTTATGCTTCTCGTTATATCCGGTCAAATCCACGTTTTGAATGCCGGCAAATGTTACAACCGCTACTCCCTCGTCCTCGCACTCCGGTCTCAGATCTTTGCCCTTACTTTCAGCTCGAAGGGCCATCCGCCAAGCATTCATTGTGTCTAGTCCCGTCAGTTAGGATGAAGATTGATTTTAATGTGCGCGTTGGTCTCACGATAACTCGCCCCGGGTGAAACGCCGTCGTTAAGGAGCCGGAAGAGGAAGAGCATGGCTAAAAAGTATCGGAGTGAGGCGATGGCTGCCATTCACGAGACGGCGGCAGACTTGCACCGCGCCGGGGGAATGGACCAGGGAATGATGCGGAAGTTCGATGCGCTGTGTTTCACGCCCATTCAGGAGAGGACCCGCAAGGGGGAAACATACACCGATAGAGATGGTGCGCCTCTACACGGCCTAAGCGAAAATGCCGAACCCTGAAGCGCTCAACGCGGGACTCGGAGGCTCGCGGGTTGCCTTCCGAACTTGCGGGCGCATGACACGGTTGAACCGCTGCCACTTGCGGGAATGGAATAGAGTAGGACGCGGAGATAAGCGGCAGTTCTGCCCTCTCTCCGGTTCTTGTGGAGAAACTGGTCATGTCATCGTCAAAGACGCAGCCTGAATCGAATTCCCTTTCATCTTCTAAAGCCGGCGGTATGTCGCGGCGGTCGTTCTTGCGGGCAGCTTCGGCGGCGGCGGCCGCTGCTCCAATCCTGACGGTGCCGATCCTGACGGAGGCGCATCTGGCGTGGGCTGCGCGGGTTGGTGGCCAGACGGCCCCTGGTGCGAGCGCGGTGGCCCGGGCGAGCCGCGTTCATGGTGGCCTGCACGCCGAGGTGCCGGCGGACGCGGTGCTGATCGACGCCAACGAGAATCCGCTGGGGCCGTGCGCGGCGGCGTGTGAGGCGGTGACGGCGGCTGGGCGCCAGGGCGGACGCTATGCCTTCGGGAAGACGGAGGTGTTGGCAGCGGCCATCGCCGAGCGCGAGTGGCTGAAGCCGGAGTATGTCGCGGTGTATGCGGGATCGAGCGAGCCGCTGCACTATACGGTGCTGGCGTTCACCGGGCCGGGGCGGCCGTATGTGACGGCGGATCCGGGATACGAGGCGGGCATGCACGCGGCCGACAAAGCGCGCGCGCAGATTCTGAAGGTGCCGCTGACGAAGGACGCGTATGCGCACGACGTGCGGGCGATGGTGGCGGCCAGTCCGAACGCCGGCGTGCTGTACATCTGCAGCCCGAATAATCCGACGGGCACGGTGACGCCCAAAGAGGATATCCGCTGGGCGCTGGCGCACAAGCCGAAGGGGTCGGTGCTGCTGATCGACGAGGCGTATATCCACTTTACGGAGAACGAGTCCTGCATGGACATGGTGCGGGCGAACGAGGACGTGATCGTGCTGCATACGTTCTCGAAGCTGTACGGAATGGCGGGGTTGCGCTGCGGCTTTGCGGCGGCGCGGCCGGACCTGCTGGCGAAGCTCGAGATGTACGGGATGAATCCCATGCCGGTGACGGCGGTGGCGGCGGCGAGCGCTAGCCTCGACGATGCTTCGCTGATTGCGATGCGCAAGAAGATTACCGCCGATACGCGGAACGAGACCCTGGCGTGGCTGAGGGCAAAGGGGTATAGAGTCACGCCGTCGGAGAGCAATTGCTTCATGCTGGATTCCGGGCGCGATGGCAAGCAAGTGATCGCCGCGATGCAGCAGCGGCATGTGTATATCGGCCGCATCTGGCCGGTAATGCCGACGTATGTGCGCATCACCGTGGGCACGCCGGAGGAGATGGCGCGCTTCCGTAACGCCTGGGAGCAGGTGATGGCGACGCCGGTGGAGAAGGCGGCGCGGCTGGCGGAGCCGTGGAGCCGGATTCCGCGGATGTATCGGGGCTGAAGCGGTGCGGTGGCGCTGGCGCAAAAGGGAGAAACAAACGCAGGTCCTTCGACTGCGCACTGCGCGCTCCGCTCAGGATGACACGGATGGGAGGCGTGATGTCCTGCCAACTCTGGAAAATGATTTCTATAGTTGACAGGAAAGACCCACCCTTCCCCTTCGACTACGCTCAGGGTCAGGATGGGGCACCCGGGTTCGTGATGATCCGGATTTAGCGGGCCAAGGCGACGTTGACGGCGGGCGCGGCGACGGTCGCGATCGAGAGTGCGGTCTGCAGCAGGATGAGCCCGACGATGGCCCAGCGGAAGAGGACGCGGCGGGGGCTCTCGAGCGCATCGGCGAAGACTCCGCCGATGAAGGTGAAGACGAAGGGGAGCGCCCAGAGGGTGGGTTCGCCCAAGGTGCCTGTGGTGACAAGCGGCAGCAGCAGCAGCGAGGTGACGAGCGGCGCAGTGTTGCCGAAGTAGTGCGAGCGGCGGCTGAACAGATAGAGCACCACGGCGGAGAGCAGGGCCAGGGTGATGCCGGCGTTCGAGAGTCCGCTCAGCAGATGGCGCAAGGGCAAGAGACTGAGGCCGAGACGGCCGGCGCCGGAGCGGAAGTAGTAGCTGAAGGCGTCGGGATGGAAGGCGTAGCAGGCAAAGACCAGCAGCAATGCGCCCAGGGTGCCGGCGATGAGGACGAAGGGCACCACGGTACGCCGGCGCTCCGCCAGGTAGAGCATGAAGACGGCGGCCAGCGGCAAGGCGAGCAGCAGCGCGGCGGAGTGCGAGGCGGCGACCAGGCCAAAGGCCGCGGCCAGCAGCAGGATGCGGGGACGCCATTTGTGGCGCGGTCCCTGCATGGCATGGGCGACACCGATGGCGGTATAGATGGCGGCGAAGAAGCCAAGCGCGGTAAGGATCTCGGGGTTGGGCGAGGTGGCGGCGCGGATGACCGGCGGGGCGACAGAGTAGAGCGCCAGCGCCACGTAACCGCCACGGTTGCCATAGAGACGGCGCGTAACCCACCACAGCGCTCCACCTAACAGCACGGCGGCAAAGGCAAACGGCAGGCGCAGCAGCAGGCTGACGAAGCCTAGCTCATGACGCATCTCCCAGGTGGAGGTGTCGGCGGATTGACCGGCGAGGATGCGCTCGGCGGTTAGCGGCAGGCCGGCGAGCCGATAGGCGAGCGCGCCGTCATGGATATTGCCGCAGGTGGTGAAGTAGCCGGCGATGGGCGAGGGGCGTTCCCACATCTCCCGGCCGCAACGGGCGTATTGATAGTCGGCATCGGTGAGCGGCTGGCGAACGATGACGAACAGACACTGGGCCAGCAGCAGGAACAGCAGCAGGGCCGCGAACTGTTGCGGGCGATCGAAGCGGAAGCGGCGAAGGCGCGTCGCGGGAACCGGAACGGCGTGCGCGGGGAGAGCGTCGAGTTGTTGGGGGGTGGAGGACATGCTGACGGCCTTACCAGTGTATAAGGGACCTGCCGTCCAGGCAGACGCGCGTCGCGCAAGAGCAAAGGCAAAGATCCCCACCCGAGCTTCGCTAGAATGGGGCACCCGACTTGGCCGTATTCACCCTCAGGATGGGGTGCCCGGGGTGGCGACGCCGGGACCGGCGGAGAGGCTTTCGAGGGCACGGCGGAGATGCCCGCGGTGGGCGCGGAGAAGTTCTTCCGCGGCGGAGCGGGTGAGGCCGTGCCGGTGCATGAGGACGGCGGCTTTGATGGAACCGGCCTGATCGAGGAGCGCGACGGCGGCCGGGCGATCCAGCCCAGTGAGTTCGGTGACGATGCGCGCGGCGCGGTCGGCCAACTTGGCGTTGGTGGGCTGGACGTTGATCATCAGGTTGCCATACACCATACCGAGCCGCACCATAACGCCGGTGGAGAGCATGTTGAGCACCAGTTTGGTGGCGGTGCCGGCGCGCATGCGGGTGGAGCCGGTGATGATCTCCGGACCGACGGCGGGGGTGATGGGGTACTCCGCGGCCGAGGCCACGGCGGAGTTGGGAACGCAGCTAAGACCGATGGTGACCGCGCCGGCCGCACGCGCGTGGGTGAGCGCGCCGAGCACGTAAGGCGTGCGGCCGCTGGCGGCGATCCCGACCAGTGCATCTCTGGCTTCGAAGCCGTGCGTGGCGAGATCGGCGGATCCCAGCTCGGGCGAGTCTTCCGCACCCTCGACGGCCTGGCGAAGGGCGTGGTCGCCGCCAGCGATGATGCCCTGCACCAGTTCGGGGCGGACGTTAAAGGTAGGAGGGCACTCGGAGGCGTCCAGCACGCCAAGGCGGCCGGAGGTGCCGGCGCCGGTGTAGAAGAGACGGCCACCTCGCTCCATGCGTTCGACGATGGCGTCAACGACGCGGGCGATCTGCGGGAGCTCGAGCGCGACGGCCGCGGCGACTTCAGCATCCGCCGCGTTGATGACCTGCAGCAACTTGATGGTGGGAAGTTCATCGATGTGCGCGGAGATGGGATTGCGCGTTTCGGTGAGCAGGGTGGCGAGCGTGGGGTCGGCGGAGGGCGTGGAAGACATAGACATCATCATGGTATCGGATGGTGCTGGCCGCACGGGCGGGCGCGCTTCGCGCCAAAGGCAACGGCAAGATCAACGGCGCAACCCACCCTGGCGCGCCAGGATGGGGCACCCAGTTTCATGGTAACGGGAGATCCCGCCTTGCAATCCGCGCTCAGGATGGGTACCCGGATTGGGATCACGGATGGGCATCGTTGCCGGCGTCCGCGATGGGGCATGGCTCCTGGCGTGCCTTATCAGGGAGCAGCGGGCTGGAGAGTGCGTAGATAAGCGATGATCTGCCAGCGCTGCGGCTCGGGCAGGTTGGCCCAACTGGGCATGCCCTTCCAGGGACTGCCGTTGCGGAGCAGCCAGGCGAGCTCGCCATCGGTGCTGGCGATGATCCGGGGCGAGCGCAGGGACGGGCGATTGCCGCGGCCAGTGCCATCGCGGCCGTGGCACTGGGCGCAGTTGTTGCGGTAGAGCTTGGCACCGGCGGCGACAGCATCGGGATGGCTGGCCATGGGGTTGACGCGGGCGCGGTCGGCGTCCGGAACCTTGTTGAGCCAGGAGCCATCAGCCGCTCCCAGAAGATCGGCGGCGCCCAGAAGAAGCACGGCCGCGAGCACGCCCGGAACGATGAGCAGGGGATGGCTGAGGATACGGATCTTCATTGCGAGGCCTTTCCGCCGAAGAGATCGCGAAACTGCTGGACCTCATAGGAGAGCTTGAGGCGCCAGAGGACGCCGGCGCTGTTGTCGTTGAGCCCGAACTCGGGCGAGAAGCTGACGACGGGGCCGCGCTGGAGATCGAGCTGCAGCGTCGGTCCGGCGTAATGGGAGGTTTGGCTGAGGCCGAAATCGGCAGCGGTGCCCAGGCCACCGAACATCTCAGCGCCGGCGGTGATGTTCTGGCGGCAGAACTTGCAGGGGTCGCCGGTGGCGATCAGCGAGAGGGGCCGGCTGATACCGAGCGCGTAACCGAACTCCCACGGCTGATGCTTGACATTCTTCTCGGCGATGAAGTTCTCCGAGACATTCCAGCCGCGGACGTAGCTGGAGAGGATGAGCTTGCCCTCCAATTCGCGTTCTACCTCCTGGCGACTCTCGGCGTTGGACCCCTGCAGATCGGCGATGCTGTCATGACCGACCACTTCGAGCAGGCTTTTGGTGGCGGCGTTGATGTCCTCGTATTCGAGGTAGAGGACGGGGTTGACGGGGAGCTCGCGCGGGATGGGACGGAAGCGATTCTCCCAGCGGAAGCCGGTGAAGAGGGTGGAATCCTTGGCGGTGGTCTGTCCCTCGAGGTAGAACTCCGTGGTCCACCAGGCGGTGGCGCCGTATTCCAGCTCCAGGGTCCCGGCCAGGAAGGCGTTCGCGTCTTTGGGAGCGGCGGTGAGGGACTTCTCGGCGATTTCGAGGTTGCCGGGCTCCTCCAGAACTTGGGAGTAGGTGACGAAGTAGGGCGGCTCCTGCGCCTGGACGACGGGAGCGAGGCAGAGCAGCGCGAGCGCCGGTCCGAGGAGAGCGAAGAGCAAGCGTGGCGGGGTTCTATGAGCGGGTGGGATCAAGACGCGAAAGTGCCTCCAAGGCCCCGTATCGATATAGGACTGAACACGTCCGAGTTAAACAGAGACTAATTTAGTCCTATTAAAGATGGCAAAGGGGAGAATTGTTATCCGGGCTTGAGGGGGGTGGGCGTACGAAGCGGAGGCAAACGCAGATCCTTCGACTCACTGCGTTCGCTCAGGATGACAAGCGGTGATTCGTTCGCCCGCGGAGAACCGATCCCTCGGTTCCCCCACTGCGACATTCTTACTCTTGCTCTTGCTCTTGCTTGCCGCTCATTTAGAGATAGAAGGATGGCGACTGACCGCAAGGGTTCGGTTATGCGCGGCGGGGGTATCCGCATGGATACGGGAAAGATGCGATCCATTCTTGACGGCGGGGTGACTGGCAGCGTGTTCTTTGAGTAAACCGATAGCACGCGAGAGGAAGCACGCCGAGCCATGACTTCGCCCCTGACACCTGCCCCTGAAAAGTACCTGGTAGCCTTCGTTATCCAGGGTGATAGTGTCTTCAAGATCACTGCCGACAGCATCATTCAGTCGCAGGGAGGGGCGGCGGGGCTGGCGTCCTTTGACGGGATTGCGAAGCTGAAAGCGGCGGCGGCGCTGGTGGAGCTGACCAACCAGCACAACGAGCGGCCGGAGGAACTGCGGCAGATGGCGCGGGAGATGGCGAGCGAGGGCATGCGGCTGCTGGCCCGCGCGGGTGCGGGAGGCCGGGTGGTGGTAAGCGCTTCGCAACAGGGCGTGCTGGCCGGGGCAGGCGAGGTCAAGATCGCATAGGACTGGCCTCGTTCTGTTGCCATCCCGGTTCTGTCATCCTGCGCGAGCGTAGCAACTCGAAGAGCCACCCAGTCGAAGAGCTTATCCTGACCGAAGCCGCAGGGATCTGCGTTCCATGTCCTCCTACCGCCGGCTCCCGTCATGCTGAGCGCCGGCTTTGGTGCGAAGAATCCATGCGGAGGCCGGCTCCCGATGGATTCTTCGCTGCGCTCCTCAGAATGACGGCTTCGCGAGTGCCGTGAGTGACCATCGCCAGCAGTTGAATGCCACCTATGGGACAGCGGATATCCGCTTTGCGCACTGCCGCTGAGAGCCTCCGCCGAAAATGAACTAGACTTTCCCTAATCAAGATTGTGGCTGGGTTGTGCATCGTATGGCATGAACATCCGCGACCCGTGGGCGCGCTCCATGCGTGCCATCTCCGGTGCGCTGGATACGTCTGCCGCAAATCCACTTGAAGATGGGAAGAACAGATGCCGTTGTGGAACGAGCTTGAGGGTACACGGGTGGCGGAGAAGTTTCCGCTGAAGCACCTGATGCGGAGCGAGGGGCGGACCGCCTGGTTTGCCACGGAGGATGCCAGCGGACAACCGGCGGTGATCAGCCTGTTCGAATCGCTGAACGATGAGGAATCGGTGCTGGCGCGGATGCAAGCGGCGGCGCGCATCCGTCATCCGAACCTGCTGACCATTCGCGAGACGGGATCGATCCGGCTGGAAGACGGGCCGCTGGTGTACGCGGTCATGGAGCCGTTCGAGCAGACGCTGGCCGATGCATTGCGGGACCGGGCGCTGTCGCGCGAGGAGACGGGCGAGATCGTGGGGAGCACGATGGGCGCGCTCCAGGCGGTGCATAGCGCGGGCATGATGCACGGGCATGTGGAGCCGGCGAGCGTGCTGGCAGTGGGTGACCGGATCAAGCTGCGCAGCGACTGTCTGCGGGTCCCGTCGCGGGATGGGGCGGACGGCGAGATCACGGACGTGCGTGGGTTGGCGGGGACGGTGTACGAGGCGCTGACGCAACGGCGGGCGGGAACGGGCGCGGAGCGGGATGCGGCCAAGCTGCCGGCGCCGTACGCATCGCTGGTGCGCACGGGATTGAGCGGCAACGCGCGGCTGGCGGATATTCGGCGGGTGCTGGAGGGGCCATCGATCGAAACCGCGGGCGGCGCTGCTGCGGGCGGTGCTGCCGTGGGTAGTATGGCGGCGAAGAGCGCGACCGCGAAAGAGTCGCCAGCGCGCACGGGTACGAACCGGCCGGTGCAGAACGTACCCAGCGGGGCGGAGACAGCGCCCGGCGTTCGGAGAGCGGCGCTGTCGCAGGAAATTGGCGGTGGGCGTGCGCAGGATGGCGCGCAGAAGAAGAAGCGGCCCGGCGTAACCGTATCGGCAATCGTGATTATGGTGGTGCTGCTGTTGTTCTTCTGGTGGCTGTTTGCGCGGCGGCCGGCGCCGACGTCCCTGACGGGGCGCGAGAATCCAGCCGAGTCGATGGCGACGCCTGAGACACCGGCACCCAGGCAGCAAGTGCCAGCGCCCGCAGCGGTGCCACCGCCGCCTGTCTCCACGCCGGCGGTGACAAGACCGGGACACGAGAGCCATGTGGTGAAGCCGAATGAGGCGGTGAGCGAGTCCATGGGCGCGCCGGGAGCAACACCCGCTTCTCCGGTGACTGCCAGGCCGGCGGCGGGCGGCGAGGAGCGTGGCGTATGGCACGTGATCGTCTATACCTTCAACCATCAGGAACAGGCGCAGCATCGGGCCGAGGCCATGGCGACGCGATACGGCAATCTGCAGCCACAGGTCTTCTCGCCCACCGGGGGAACACCGTACTTCGTAGCGCTGGGCGGTGGGATGAGCCGCAGGGAAGCGTACTTCCTGCGCAATAAGGCCCGAGAGGCGGGTCTGCCGCAGGATACCTACATGCAGAACTATTCGCGGTGATTCGACTGCACCCGTGCGGCGGCGCGGCAGAGTGTTCGCGCCAGATTGCCGGGGACGCAGCGAGGCAGTAGACTCCGGATTGTGACGCGCAGCGATATGACGCGCAGCCATGCGCTGCGGGGCGAGAACGATCCGGAGCGGCTGGTTTCGGCTACGCGCGGGGAAGAAGACAGCTCTTTTGAGCTGAAGCTGCGGCCCAACCGGCTGAACGAGTTCATCGGCCAGACCAAGGCCAAGGAGCAACTGGCGATTGCGCTGGAGGCGGCGAAGAGCCGCGGCGAGGCGCTGGACCACGTGCTGCTGTTCGGCCCGCCGGGCCTGGGCAAGACCACGCTCGCGACCATCATCGCCAACGAACTGGACGTGGGCTTTCAGCAGACCTCCGGACCGGCGCTGCAGATCCAGGGGGACCTGACCGCGATCCTGACCAACCTGCGCGAGCGGCAGGTGCTGTTTCTGGATGAGATCCATAGGCTGCAGCCGGTGCTGGAAGAGAAGCTGTACACGGCACTTGAGGACTACAAGCTGGACATCATCATCGGGCAGGGTCCGGCGGCGCGCACGCATGTGATGGACATCAAACCGTTCACCTTCGTGGCGGCGACCACCCGGCCGGGACTTCTTTCGTCGCCGCTGCGGTCACGTTTTGGCATTCTGCTGCGGCTGGAGTTCTATACCGACGAAGAACTGCGCTACGTGGTGACGCGTTCGGCCGAGGTGCTGCATGTACCCATCGATGCGGACGGCGCTTCCGAGATCGCGTTGCGCTCGCGGGGCACTCCGCGCATCGCCAACCGGCTGCTGCGGCGGGTGCGGGACTACGCGCAGGTGCGCGGGTCTGGCCGGATCGACCGCGACACGGCGCAGGCGGCGCTGAAGCTGCTGGAAGTGGATGCGCATGGCTTTGACGAACTGGACCGGCGGCTGCTGCTGACCATCATCGAGAAGTACGACGGCGGCCCGGTGGGACTGAATACGCTGGCCGCGACGCTGGCGGAGGAAGAGGACGCGCTCGAAGAGGTGTACGAGCCGTTCCTGATCCAGATCGGATTTCTGGACCGCACGCCGCGTGGGCGGGTGGCGACCAAGCTGGCCTATGCGCACTTCGGGCTGCCGCTGCCGCGTAAGGCGAATTTGTTGTTTTAGGTCTCCCCTTTGCGCTTGGACGGTGCAGAGGACGCCGGATTGAGTGCGGCGCAAAGAATGGGGCACCCGCAGTTGTGACCTTTACCGTCTAAAAGTGAGCGCGCAATTCGAACTTTTCTGCCACCGGCTCAACGATACGCATCCGGCCATGGCCGGGGTTAACCTGCTCGCGAACCCTTAGGACGCCAACGCATTCAAGCTTGAGAATGTCTCGACGGACGGACTTCGGATCTCGCTTGAGAGCCGTGGCCAGGGCGGTGATGGAGAAGGGCTGCTTGCGAGCAACTTCGCATAGGCGGATGCGTTCGGCAGTCAGCACGTCGAGCATCGCGAGCGGCGTTTCAAACGTGATCGTCATCTATGGCTCAATCTTCTCGTTGCCGGCCAGCCGTTTGGCTTTGGCAAGAGCCCGCTTTGTGTATCCCTCGAACCCATCGGAACGCACTGTCATTCTCATGTTTTCTCCTCTGACGATCAGGTATGTCAGCTGATATATCAGCAGGTATACCAGCATGTATAAGTCATTTATTATGAATAAGTTAACCTTGACAAGGAACGGTCGCTTATGAGACTCTTTGGACGTGGAGGATCGGTTGTTTGGCTCCTGTGTTTCGATCCTCTCCAAGGGTGGTCAGGGTTTTGCGGTGTGTGCGCCGTGTGCTCCCCTTGCCACCCTCCATCTTTTTGAGGAGGAAGGCAGCAATGACGACAAATCCTACCACCATCAGCTGGGATGAGGTTCAGCGACGGCTCACACCGGGGCTCAGGATTCCGTACTACAACCTTTCCCGGCGTAATGGGGACCGCACCTTCGCCATCGACAGCATGAAGCCGAACAAGCTTTATGTGTTGCCCTTTAGCGGTGCCCTTCGCCCACTCACTCGATGCAACTTTGAAACCGTCGCCGAGCACTGGGACGACTACAACGCCGAAGAGGTCGATCGTAGAAACATTCCCACCTTCCACACCAGCTATGCACTCAGCATCATTGCCTACCTACTCCACCATGGATCCAAGACATAGCGGAGCGATCTGCGCGGCTTTGACATGCAGGCGCGGCAGGCCGACACTGGTGCACGTAAACGATGCGTATTCGGGAGGAAGCGGATGAGATTAATGGCAGGAGTATTGGCGATGGCGGCGGCGATGGTGATGGTGCCGGGTGTTCCGGCGCAGATGGGCGGGGGTGAGGCGAAAAAACCGCTGGCCAGCCCACCAGCCAAGGCCGAGGTGCAGTTGGGCGGCAAGGACGTCAGTATCATGTACAACAGCCCTTCCATGAAGGGGCGGAAGATATTTGGCGGACTGGTGCCGTATGACAAGGTGTGGCGGACCGGGGCGAATCCGGCGACCACGTTCAAGACGGCGGCGGACCTGAAGGTGGGCACGGCGACGGTACCGGCCGGAACCTACACCCTGTACACGCTGCCCTCCGAGGGTACATGGAAGCTGATCATCAATAAGCAGACGGGTCAATGGGGCACGAAGTACGACCAGGCGCAGGACCTGGCGCGCGTGGACATGCAGAAGAAGACACTGTCGACGCCACAGGAGCAGATGAGCATCACCTTCGACAATACCCAGGGCAACAGCACCGAGCTCCATGTGAAGTGGGATACGACGGATGTGTGGGTGCCGGTGGTGGCGCAGTAAGGCGGCTGCACTTTTGAGGCCGGCCGACGCTCCGGTGCATCTATCTATTTGTCTACGAAAGAAGCCGCAAGCGATTGCGGCTTTTGTTTTCGAGCGGAAGCAGATCCCTCGATTTCGCTCGGGATGACACACTGAGGGTTCCCGTCAGGAAAGGATTTCGATGTCTGCTCATTCTGTCTCGTACACGCTGCCCATTGCTATCTATTACGAGCAGCCGAACTGGTTCAAGCCGCTGTTCGCGGAGCTGGACCGGCGCGGCGCCCACTACGTGAAACTGCATGCGGTGGAGCACAGCTTCGCCCCGAAAGATCATCCGGAGCGGCGGTATGCGCTGGTCTTCAACCGCATGAGCCCGTCGGCGTGGAACCGCGAGCATGGCGACCAGATCTTCTACACGCTGGGCTACCTGGAGCACCTGGAGCGGCGGGGCGTGCGGGTGATCAACGGGCTGAAGGCGTATCGGACGGAGCTGTCGAAGGCGGCGCAGCTTGCGCTGCTGGAAGAGCTGGGACTGCCGTATCCCAAGGCGCGGGTGATCCATCGCGCGTCGCAGGCGGTGGCGGCGAGCGAGGGGCTGCGCTGGCCGGTGGTGGTGAAGCCGAATATCGGCGGAAGCGGCGCGGGGGTGAAGCGCTTCGACACGGCGGAGCAATTGGAAGCTGCATCGCACGAGAGCGACGGGCTGGCGTTCGGCATGGATTCGACCGCGCTGGTGCAGGAGTTCATTCCGGCGCGGGATGCCCACATCGTGCGGGTGGAGGTGCTGAATGGCAAATATCTCTACGCCATCAAGGTCCACATCACGGGCGAGACCTTCGACCTGTGCCCGGCGGACATCTGCCGCACCACGACCGGTGTGGAGCTGACGAGCGCGGCCTGCACGGTCGAGGCGGCGAAGAGCGGGCTGCGGGTGGAGGGCTTTGAGCCGCCGGCCGAGGTGATCGCGGATGTGGAACGCATCATGCAGCATGCGGGCATCGAGATCGGCGGCGTCGAGTACATCACGGACGAGCGCGACGGACGGCGGCTGTACTACGACATCAATGCGCTCTCGAACTTCGTCTCCGATGGAAAGAACGTGGTGGGCTTCGATCCGTTCGCGCGGCTGGCGGACTGGCTGGAGGCGGAGGCACAGCAGGTGCATGCGCACGCGGAGCAGGGCGAGTTCGCGCAGGTGACGGAAGCTGTGCATGGATTGGTTTAGGAAATCGGAATTGAGGTAATTGCGGATGCGATATGGATTCTGGATGCCGGTCTTTGGCGGGTGGCTGCGCAACGTCGAGGACGAGACCATGGAAACGAGCTGGGAGTACGTGCGCTCGCTGGCTGTGCGCGCGGAGCAGTTGGGCTACGACCTGACGCTGATTGCCGAGCTGAACCTGAACGACATCAAAGGGGTGGAGGCGCCATCGCTCGATGCATGGTCGACTGCAGCGGCGCTGGCCGCGGTGACCGAGCGGCTGGAGCTGATGGTCGCGGTACGGCCGACCTTCCACAACCCGGCGCTCCTGGCCAAGCAGGCGGCGAATATCGACCGCATCAGCCACGGGCGGCTGACGCTGAATGTGGTGTCGAGCTGGTGGGCCGATGAGGCTACGAAGTACGGAGTGAAGTTCGACACGCATGACGACCGCTACGCGCGGACGGCGGAGTGGCTGGATGTGCTGAACGGCTGCTGGAGCGAGCAGCACTTCAGCTACAACGGTAGTTACTATTTCGTCGAGGACAACGTGCTTTCGCCCAAGCCGGTGCGCCAGCCGCGGCCAACGCTCTACGCGGGCGGCGAGAGCGAGACGGCGAAGAACCTGATCGCGGCCAAATGCGATGCGTATTTGACGCACGGCGATCCGCCGGAGACGGTAGGCAGGAAGATTGCGGACATGCGGGCGCGGCGTGAGCGGCTGGGGTTGCCGCCCCTGATCTTCGGCGTGGCCGGCTATGCAATCGTGCGGGACAGCGAGGCCGAGGCGCAGCGGGAGGTGGCGCGGATCACGGATGTGCAGCAGTCCGCGCGCGGCTACGCGAACTATCAACAATGGATCACGGGCTCGAATCTGGAGCAGAAGATATCGCTCGAAGACTACTCGGTGTCGAATCGCGGGCTGCGCAGTGGACTGGTGGGCACGCCGGAACAGGTGCGCGAGAGGCTCGAAGCCTTTGAAGATGCGGGCGTGGACCTGGTGCTGCTGCAGTCGAGTCCGCAGCGGGAGGAGATGGAGCGGTTCGCAGAGCAGGTGATGGGGACCCACGCGCGGGCGTAACGCGGCTGTTTCTTCCCAGGGAGTTGAGCGACACAAACGCATATAGAGCGATGAACGACTGGTGATGGAGTGAACTCCCCACCCTAGCTTCGCTAGAATGGGGCACCCGGCGGGTTGGGACGGAAGGAAAGGCAGACACAGATCCCTTCGACTGCGCTCAGGGCAGGCTCTTCGACTGCGCACTCCGTGCTGCGCTCAGGATGACACGGTTGAGGGATAGCAACGCGCGACGGAGAACGACAGTCTAGCGGCCGGTGCGGAGGCGGGTGGCGAGGCGGTCCGGCAGGCCAGCCGCGAGGATGCGAGCCTGGGCGGCACGGACATCGTAGGGGACGCGCAGGAAGGTGACGGTGCTGCTTCCGCCGTCGTAGAGCGCACAGGCTGCACGCCAGTCCTGGTCGCGCGGCTGTCCGACGGAACCGGGGTTGAGCAGGTAACGGGCGCCGGAGCGCAACTGCAACTCGTACTCTTCGTAACTGTGGCTGTCACCAACGGGGAATTTGCCGAAGGCCGGGGTGAGGCGGAACCACTCTTCGTCATTGGCGGCAAAGCCCCCCTGAACGTGGGTGTGTCCAAAGAAATTCAGGCGCGTTTGCGATGCATGCAGCGGAGCTATGGCGACGTCTTCGATGGCGTCACGGATGGAGAGCAGGTACTCGTCTTCATCGGCCGCCGAGCCGTGCATGCAGGCCACGCCATCGGTTGCGATGACCGGCCCCTGAGGCAGCACGCGCAGCCAGCGAGTGTGCTCCCTGGTGAGCTGGCGGCGGGTCCACTCGGCGGCGCGGGCGGCGATGGCGTTGAAGCTCTCAAGCGAGGTGAGGCCGCAGCAGGCGCGGTCGTGATTGCCGCGCACGAAGACCTTTCCCAATCCGCGGACGCGCTCGATGACTTCATTGGGCTGCGCTCCGTAGCCAACGCTGTCGCCCAGGTTCCACACGGTGTCGTGGGGTGGCGCAGCGGACAGCACTGCGTCGAGCGCATCGAGGTTGGCGTGGATGTCAGAGAGGACGAGAGCGCGCATGCGGAAGCGGAGCCAGCATAGCAGGGGTCGGGGGTTCAGGGTTCAGGCGTTCACGGGTCAGGGCTCAAGGGTCAGGGATTAGGCGTCAGTGCTCGCGCGGACCCAGTGGCCGGGTGCGGTTTCGCTCAACAGGCCGGGTGGGGCGAAAACAGCGGATGGCAGTGTCGCGAGAGGTTGCGTGCGGTCGGTGGCCAGCGTAGGAATGGCGCCGAGCAGGGCGCGGGTGTAGGGGTGCTGCGGCGTGCGAAAGATCTGCTCGCGCGAGCCCTGTTCCAGCAGCAGACCGTGGCGCATAACAGCCACGCGGCCGGCGACCTCAGAGACGACCGCCAGGTCATGCGAGATGAAAAGCATGGCCAGGCCGAACTGTTGCTGCAGGTCGCGTAACAGCTCGAGAATCTGCGCCTGCACGGTGACGTCGAGCGCGGTGGTGGGCTCGTCGGCAATGAGCAGTTGCGGCCGGTTGACCAGCGCCATGGCGATGAGGATGCGCTGGCGCTGACCGCCGGAGAACTGGTGCGGGTAGTCGCGATAGCGGCGCTCCGGCTCCGGCAGCGCCACGGCATGGAGCCCGGCGAGCACCGCCTCCTTCACCTGTCGGGCGGTGAGCGTGGGCTGGTGCGTTTCGACCGCCTCGGCGATCTGCCGGCCGATGGGCATGACGGGGTTCAGCGCTGTCATGGGCTCCTGGAAGATCATGGCGATGCGGCGGCCGCGATAGGAGCGGAGCGCTTCGGGGCGGAGCGCCAGCAGATCGGTTGCATCGAAACGGATGCTGCCCTGGATGTGCGCCGAGGGATCGAGCAAGCCGAGAATCGCGAGCGAGGTGACCGACTTGCCCGAGCCGGATTCACCGACCAGGCCGAGGACTTCTCCGGCGTCGATGGAGAAGCTGAGATCGCGGACCACCTCCTGTTGGCGAAAGCGGACGGTGAGGTGGTCAACGGAGAGCAGCGGCACAGCTAGAGCTTACCTCGGGACTTGCTCGGAACGGCTAACCGGCCGAGATATGCCTTCACTTCAGACGGAAGTAATGCGGTCAATTCAAGGGTACCCATGCAAAGGAAGCGATACGGAAAGCACGCGGAAGCGCACCTGGACCGTCGCACCTGGACTTTCGCACCTGGACAGTTACGAGGGGCGTATGGCGCCGAAATGCAAAAGCGGCGGGCACCTGTGTGGGCGCCCGCCGCGAGTGTGCGGTGATGTGTGCGGAAGAGTCTACGCTTCCTCTTCAGCCTTGACCGTGACCTTTACGTGCGCGGTGACCTCACGATAGATCCTGACAGGTACGTGGAATTCGCCAAGCTGCTTGAGCGGCTCTTCGAGCTGCACCTTGCGGCGATCGATGTGGAAGCCCTTGGCTTCCAGACCGTGCGCGATCTCCGATGAGGTGACGGAGCCGAACAGGTGGTCGTTCTCACCCACGCGGCGCTCGAAGGTAAGCTCGATCTGATCGAGCTGTGCGACGAGCTGCTCGGCGTCCGTCTTCTCCCTGGCGGAGCGGCGGACGGCGGACTGCTTCATCTGGTCGATGACGCTCTTGTTGGCTGCGGTCGCCTCCATGGCGAGCTTCTTGGGCAGCAGGAAATTACGGCCATAGCCGTCGGCGACTTTGATGACGTCGCCGCGGTGACCGAGGTTGTCGATATCTTCTCTCAGGATCACTTCCATGGAACTCTCCTCAATCTTGATCGAGCTGCCGCGGCATCATCGTTGGTTGAGCGGCGCTTTGCGCCGATCCGAAATACAAGGTGAAGCAGATCCCTTCGGCTACGCTCAGGGCAAGCTTTTCGACTCCACCTTCGATTACGCTCAAGATGACAATGCCGCGATGAAAGAGCGACCAACCGCGTTAGTAGCGGGCGGCGAAGGGCAGCAGAGCGATGTTGCGCGCCTGCTTGATGGCCCGGGTAAGGCGGCGCTGGTGCTTGGTGCAGACGCCGGTCAGACGGCGGGGCACGATCTTGCCACGCTCGGCGACAAAACCCTGAAGCAAGCGCACGTCACGGTAGTGGATGGAATCGATCTTCTCCACGCAGAACTTGCAGACCTTCTTGCGACGGAAGAACTTACGGCCACCGGGACCGCCGGGTCCACGGCCACCGGGTCCACCCGGACCGCCGGGGCCACGGCCACCGGGACCGCCGGGGCCACGGCTGCCACCCGGGCCACCAGAGGGACGGTCGCCACCACCGAAGGAGGGCCGATCGGTGCCGGCAGGACGATCTGTACCGGCAGGACGATCGGCGCCGGAGGGGCGGTCGCCGGACGGACGGTCGGTACCGGCAGGACGATCTGTTCCGGCAGGACGATCTGTACCGGAGGGACGATCTGTTCCGGCAGGACGATCTGTACCGGAGGGACGGTCGCCGGCAGGACGATCGGGGCTGCTCGTAGGCCCGCTGGTGGGGCTGGTTGTGGACGCGCTGCCCTCGGGCCGCTGCGCTGAAGTTGTTGTGCTGGTTTCGTCAGCCATGAATTCCCTTCTTCTTTCTTCCCGTACGCCTCACTGAGGGAGCGGGATCGGCCCAATCCTGCGGATCATGTCTTGCGGCATTGCTCCAAACTGGACCGGCTGCATGTTGGCCCGTGTCCACCACTGCGTGCCTGACATCCGCGTTCTGTGCGGAAGGGGCGCGACGATGGCGTCGACGGGCAGGATGTGCGTTAGGCGCTGGCTTCGACCGCGGCCGGAGCTGCCACTGCCGCAGGGGGCGCCGGGGCTTCCACCTGCGGAGCGGATGCAGCCGCGGGCTCCGCGCTGACCTTCTTGCGGGTGGCCCGAATGGCCTTGATCTTGTTCGCGCGCTTGTCTTCCTCGTCGGTGCGCACAGTGATGAACTTGATCACCGGCTCGGTTACGCGGAGGCGGCGCTCAATCTCTGCAATCAGGCTGCCGCCGGCGTCAACGGTCAGCAGCACGTAGTTGCCGTCGTTGAACTTGCGGACCATATAGGCGAGCTTGCGGCGGCCAAGCTTTTCCGTCGACTTGATGGAGCCGCCACCGTTGGTGATGGTCTGATCCAGGCCGGCGACGAGCTTGTCGACATCGGCCTCTTCCATATCAGGCCGCACGATAAACATCACTTCATAAGTACGTTGCATACTGTTCTCTCTCTTCCCGAAACTTCGCTGAACTTCTTCGCTGAACCTCTGGCCTTCGTGCTGCGATGTTGCCGGTCTTGCTCTGGTTCGCTCAACCGGGCGGCGGTTCCCGCCGGTTCCACTCATTCATGGCCACGCCGATGCCGCGCGTTACCACCATCTCAGCGGCGCGCGCGACCCGATCCACAACCTCGTCGAGCACCGCCAAATCCTGCTTCCGCATGGGAGTGAGCAGGTAATCCTTGCCCCGCCGCCGCCCGGATTCCACTGGCCCATCTCCTGCTTCCGGCCCCACCCCAATGCGGATGCGCGCCCAGTTATCCGAGCCCAAGGCGCCGGAGATCGACCCGGCTCCGTTGTGTCCCGCGGGGGAGCCTCGCTCCCGCACCCGCAAAGAGCCGAGCGCGAGATCGAGATCGTCATAGAGCACCAGCAGATCCCGCTCCGAGTCCGCGTCAAACTCCTCCAGCAGCGCCCGGACCGCGATGCCGCTAAGGTTCATGAACGTCTCCGGCTTGGCCAGCACCACAGCCTGACCGCCGATAGAGACGGTGGCCGTGAGCGCCCGGCATCGCCGATTGGTTACGGTGACGCCCAAATCCGCGGCCATCCGGTCAATCGCCAGGAACCCGGCGTTATGCGGCGTCCATGCGTACTCGATACCGGGATTGCCGAGACCGACCAACACGAAGGCACGCCGTTTGGCACCGGACTCCACTGCTTACTTCTTGCCGCCCTTGGTGTCAGCCGGAGCCGCAGCCTCGGTGTCAGTCTTGCCCTTCTTGACCACTTCCGGCTCGACTGCACCGGCCGCGGCGACCGCATCAGGCGTGGGCGCTGCCTCTTCCACGATGATGGTGATGTGGGCGACGGTGGTGTCTTCGCCGGTGAGGAACTTGAACTTGCCGCCGTGCGGCAGGTCAGAGACGCGCAGAACGTCGTTGAGCTTGAGTCCGGTCACGTCCACGGTAATGTTGGACGGGATGTCGGACGGGAGACACTCGATCTCGACCTCGCGCAGCACCTGCTCGAGAATGCCGCCTTCGACCTTGACGCCGACCGGTACGCCTTCGAGCACCACTGGAACTTCTGCCGTCATCAGCTTGTCCATGGCGATGCGCTTGAGATCGACGTGGATGAGCTTGTCCTTGATCGGCTCGTACTGCCAGTCGACGATCATGGCCTTGACCCGCGCGCCACCCGCGACTTCGACGTCGAAGATGCTGTTGTGCCCGGAGGCGGAGTGCAGGATGCGCTGCATCTGCTTGGGATCGAGCTCGACGGCGACCGAAGGCTCCTTGGCGCCGTAGATCACGCCGGGAATCTTGCCGGCGACGCGCACGCGGCGCGCTGCATTCTTGTTGAACTTGCCCTCACGGGGCATCGCGCTTACCACTTCTGATGTTGCCATTGTCTGGTTCTTCCTTTCGGGCACGGGTGGAGCAGCGATGAAACAGCTACCAGCTTCTAGCTACCAGCTACTAGCCTTCCGACTGCGATTCCCGCTCCCTTTCGTCTAGTAAAGCTCGTGTAACTACTCTGCTGCTAACTGGGGCCTGCACTAGCTGGAAGCTAGTAGCTGCCCTTTTTGTTAGAAGCTGCTGCCTAGTTGAAGAGCGAGCTGACGCTCGTCTCCATGTGAATGCTCTCGATGGCCGCGCCCAGCAGGCCGGCAATCGAGAGCACCTTGATCTTGTTGAGCTGCCTGGCCTCTTCGCGCAGCGGAATGGAGTTGGTGACCACCAGCTCTTTGAGCCGCGAGCTGGCGATGCGCTCGATGGCGGGGCCGGAGAGCACCGGGTGCGAGGCACATGCGTAAACCTCGGTCGCGCCTTCGTCGAGCAGAGCGTGCGCTGTCTTCACCAGAGTGCCGGCGGTGTCCACAATGTCGTCGATGATGAGACAGGTCCGTCCGCGCACATCGCCGATCACGTTCATTACCTCAGTCACGTTGATGTCGGTGCGCCGCTTGTCCACGATGGCCATGGGCGCGCCCATCTTGGTGGCGAAGAAGCGGGCGCGCTCGACGCCGCCGGCGTCGGGCGAGACGACGGTGAGATTGGGCAGGTTCTTTTCCCGGAAGTAGCCGACCAGCACCGGGCTGGCGAAGAGGTGATCGACGGGAATGTTGAAGAAGCCCTGAATCTGCGCCGCGTGCAGGTCCATGAAGAGTGCGCGGTTGGCGCCGGCGGTAGTCAGCAGGTCGGCCACCAGCTTGGAGGAGATGGCCACGCGCGGACGGTCCTTGCGATCCTGCCGGGCATAGCCGTAATAGGGAACGACCACGGTGATGCGGCCGGCGGAGGCGCGCTTGAGCGCATCGATCATGATGAGCAACTCGACCAGATTGGAATCGACCGGATAGCAGGTGGGCTGCACGATGAACACATCCACGCCGCGCACGTTCTCGAGCAACTGGAAGTAGATCTCGCCATCGGCAAAGCGCTGGATCTTGGTATCGCCGAGCGGCACGCCGATCTGGCGGCAGATCTCGTCGGCAAGCTCGCGATTGGCGGAGCCGGCAAAGATCTTGAAGCGGCGGTCCTCGCTGAGGGTGCGGGCGCGCTTGCGCTCCGGTGCGGGCCGAAAGTTACTGCTGGCCGCAGGAGTGGTCGGCGCCGTCCTGTTCGGCCCAGTGCCGTTGGGTGTTAGCGTGGCCGGCGCATTTGTGGGCGGCGCCGCCTGGTCCACGTCCGGGTTGGGTGTTGCCAGAGTCACGGTGCCCGCTGTCTCCTGCTTCATCGCACAGATCTCCCACGCTGGTTGGCGCTGGTTGTGCTGCTCCCAAGTTCACGCATCGCGGTATGGTTTGCCCGCGACACCCGCACGCCGGTGGTGCTGCTCCGGCGCTGAATTTTGGCTGGGCGACTAGGATTCGAACCTAGACAAAGTGCTCCAAAGGCACTTGACCTACCGTTAGTCGATCGCCCAACACTGCTGGCCCTGCCCAGAATTACCGATGGTCGTCTCAGTTCGCGACGATCATCGTGTCCCAATACGGCCCGCGGGGCAAGGTCTCCGTGCGCAAAGCGCGAATCCCATGGTCCGCCAGACGCCCGGCTGCGCGGTCTGCCGCCTGCGGCGAACGATACAGGCCGAACAGCGCCGAACCCGAACCCGAGAGCGCCGCGCAGAGAGCCTCGTCCTCCGGACAAGGATCTCCGTCCTCCGGACGAAAATCTCCGTCCTCCGGACGGCCGGAGTTCGCGAGCAGACGCTTGATATCAGCAAGGGGAGGATGCTGCCGAAAGACGACCTCTTCGAAGTCGTTGGCGATCCCGGTGCGGACAAGCGCGAGAAGCGGAGTCTCGGCCAGGTCTCTCCTGATCTCCGCTGGCCCTGATGGGCCATGCGGTGGAAAGACACCGGAGGAGTGCGGCTCGCTCCAAGCAGCAGCGATCGACCGACTCAACCCCTCAAGTGTAACTGCCGCATCGGCTTGCGTCAACGGAGCGGTCCCGGCGGGATGCGCCGGCACTGGCCCCCCGGCATTGCTGTGGCGTGCGTCCCAGTCGCGGAAGGCCTGCGGGGTGGAGACGCCGATCTCCGGCACGGCGATGACGCAGGGCGTCGGCGGAAGATCTTCCAGCGGAAAGACCTGCTCGCCGCGGCCCAGGCCGAGCACCGCTCCGCCGATGAGAAACAGCGGCACATCGGAGCCGATGGCGGTGGCTAGTTGCAGCCGGGTCGCGCCGCTGAGGGACAGTTTCAGCTCGCGCGTCAGACCGGCCAGCGCCGCGACAGCATTGGCCGAGCCCGCGCCCAGGCCGCCCTGGATAGGCAGGTGCTTCTCAATGTGAATGGCAACTTCAGCCGTGGCGCCGGCGAGTTTGAGCGCGGCTTCGACCATCTTCCAGGCGGTGTTCCTGGGGCTGCGCGGGACGCGGCGATCATCCTCCGGCAGGCTGGTGGTGAGGCGGATGCGCGTCTCGCGAGCGGGCTGGGCATCGATGCGCACGTGATCGCAGAGAGCCAGCGTCTGGTAGACGGTAGCGAGAGAGTGAAAGCCGTCCGCGCGGGGAGGGCCGATGGCGAGGCCCAGGTTGATCTTCGAGTACGAACGGACAGTGGTGGCCATGCAGATTCGATTGTAGCGACGCTCATGGCAGATCCGGCCTTTCGATATTAGATCGTGAGACCGGTATTCTCCGCCACGCATCCTAACGTTGGCTCCGGTTTGACGTTGGCTCCGGTTTGGTGCGAGGCGAGGAGCAAACGCAGATCGCTCGGCGTTGCGCACCACGCGCTTCGCTCGGGAGACACGATCTGGCGCACGGGAGGAAGACGCGTTGCGGCTATCGCGCACAGCAGTCTGGGTTCTGGGCTTCATCGCGGTCGTTGTGCTGATCGCGGTCGCCTTCTTCGGCAGCTACTATGCTCCACTCCTGGGCTCGGCGGGGATGCACGCGCACCACTATCTCACCCTGCCCATCTTCCTGCTGGGCACGGTGCCGGTCACTGTAGTGTTCCTGCTGAAGATAGCGGTCTTCCTGATCTTGCTGGGACTCACAGCCAGCTTTATGCTGCAGATTCTGCAACGGCGCGTTCTGAAGCACACGCCGCTGGCGCCGGCGCAGCAGTATGCGGCAGCGAAGGTCGGATCCTATCTTATCTTCGCCGTGGGCTTAGTGATCGGTCTCGAATTGCTGGGACTGAACCTGAACAGCCTGGTGGTGGTGGGCGGCGCGCTGGGACTGGGCGTTGGTCTGGGCCTGCAGAATGTGGTGGCCAACTTTGTCGCCGGGCTCATCCTGCTGTTTGAGCAGCCGATCCGCATCGGCGACCGCATCGAGGTGGGCGACACGTATGGCGATGTCATTGACATCCGCGGCCGCAGTACCTGGGTGCGCACCAACGACAACATTGTCATCATTGTGCCGAACTCTAATTTCATTACCCACACGGTCACCAACTTGACGGTGAACGATCCGCAGGTGCGCATCGCGGTACCCGTGGGCGTGGGCTACAACAGTCATCCGCCGACGGTCCGCGAGATTCTGCTGCGCCTCGCCGGTGAGCATCCCGCGGTACTCAAGGATCCGCCGCCGATGGTCATCTTCAACGATCTCGGCGACAACTCGCTCAATTTCATCCTGCGCGTGTGGACCTAGACGATGGTGCAGTATCCGGCGACGCTCAAGAGCGATCTCTATTTCTCAATCTTTCAGGCATTCTCGGACGCCGGCATTGAGATGCCGTTCCCGCAGCGCGACATTCATCTGCGCTCGATCGACCGGGAGGCATGGGCGGGGCTGCGCGAGCGCGGAAAGGACGGCGAAGGAGCGCAGCCAGAGTGAGTTGACGCGCTAGACTGCTCGCATGTCCTGGGTTCTCTGCTCTCTGGTTCGCTGCCCTCTGGTTCGCTGCTCTCTGGTCCGCTGCTCTCTGGTCCGCTGCTCTCTCCTGGCCTTCAGTATGGCTGCCTGCGTTCTCGCTCTCCCGAGCTTCCTCGTGGGTCAGCAAACCAAATCCGATGCGGCTGCATGGCGTACAGAACAGCCGGTGCGTGCGCCGCATGCCATGGTGGTGAGCGTGCATCACCTCGCGACGGACGCCGGCGTGGACATCCTGAAGCAGGGTGGCAATGCGGTGGATGCGGCCGTGGCTACGGGCTTTGCGCTGGCGGTGGTCCACCCCGTCGCCGGCAACCTGGGCGGCGGTGGCTTCATGCTGGTGCATCTGCGTGGGGATGCGCGGAACTCGGGTGGCGCGGCGCGGGATGTCTTCGTGGACTTCCGCGAGCAGGCGCCGATGGCGGCGACGCGCGATATGTACCTGGACGCGCAGGGCACGGTGATTCCCGGCGCGAGCACGCTGGGATATCGCGCGATCGGGGTGCCGGGATCGGTCGCCGGGCTGGCCTTCGCGGAAAAGAAATATGGGAAGCTGGGGCTGAAACGAGCGATGGCGCCGGCAATCCATCTGGCGTCCGATGGATTCATTCTGACGGCGGAAGAGGCCGCGGCACTGCACGATAAGGGCTTGGCGGAGTTTCCGGAATCGGCCCGGATCTTTCAGCGCGGCGGACGCTTCTACGCAGCGGGCGAGACCTTTCGCCAACCGGAGCTGGCGGCTACGCTGCGGCGCGTGGCGAACGATCCCCAGGACTTCTACCGGGGCGAGATCGCGAAAAAGTTGGCGGCCGACATGAAGGCGCACGGAGGCCTGATTACCGAACCCGATCTCGCCGCCTATCGGGTGAAGGAACGCAATCCGGTTCTTGGCTACTATCACGGTTACGAATTACTGAGCGCGCCGCCTCCGTCCTCAGGTGGCATTGCGCTGGTGGAGACGCTGAACATTCTCGCGCCGTACGATCTAAGCAAGCTGGGCGACCGCACCGTTCCGGAGGTACACCTGATCGCCGAAGCTTATCGGCGGGCGTACATGGACCGCACGGACTATCTGGGCGACCCGGACTTTGCGACGATTCCGGTGGCGGCGCTGACCAGCGAAGGCTATGCCGCGGCGTGGCGGAAGAGCATCGCGCCAGTGCGGGCGACGCCCTCGGCCGAATTGACGCGCCCTGCAGGATTTCTGCCGCCTCCGCCGGCGGCCAAAGCGCCGCAGGCAGGATCGACGGATACCACGCATTACTCGGTTATGGACGCGGAGGGCGATGCGGTTTCCGTGACGACAACCCTCAATGATGGTTTCGGTTCCAAGGTGACGGCAACCGGACTGGGCTTTCTGCTGAACAACGAGATGGACGACTTCGCGGCCAAGCAGGGCGTGCCGAATATGTACGGGCTGATCCAGGGGCCGAACAACGCGATTGGGCCGAAGAAGCGGCCGCTCTCGGCCATGACGCCGACCATCGTGCTGCGGGACGGCAAGGTCCGCATGGTGCTGGGCTCGCCCGGCGGCCCGCGCATCACCACCACCGTCGCCAACATCTTTCTCAGCGTGGCGGAAGGCGGCCTGAACATCCAGCAGGCGGTGGATGCGCCGCGCTTCCACCACCAGTATCTGCCGGACGTGCTCTATCTGGAGGCGGGGTTTCCCCAGGGCGTGACGGAGCAACTCAAGGGCGATGGCTACACGGTGGAAGAGGGCGGCCACTGGTCCGATGGCGAGTGCATCGCGGTCGATCCGAAGACCGGCATGCTTGAAGGAGGGCAGGATCACCGCCATCATTTTGGCAAGGCCGCGGGATATTGATCGATCTCATCTTGCTGCTGAGTTGAAGGCAGACGCAGGTCCTTCGACTGCGCCGATCCTGCGCGTGGGGCAAGACCGGCTCCGCTCAGGATGACGGTGTGGTTGAGAGGCTCGGAGTCGCTAGCGTGCCGCGCCCGCAGTCCGCGCGCCTTCCACTTCGACCAGCTTCCCGCTCTTCACGTCGAACACATAGCCGTAGATGGGGATCGATCCCGGCACCAGAGGATGGGTGCGAATCCGCCCCACGTCGTCGATCACGGACTGCCGCTGATCGGTGATGGTCAGCCACTCCAGGAACTCTCCGGCGCGCGAGCCCGGTCCTTTGCCGATGTCCTTGAAGCCTTCAGCGCTTAACTGCGCGGTCTCGAGACTATTCGCCAGAAGGCCACGGATCACCTGGTTGGAGAAAAACTCCATGCCGCAGTTGGTGTGGTGGATGACGAAGAACTCCCGCGTGCCCAGCAGCTTGTAGCTGATGACCAGCGAGCGGATGGCATCGTCGGTCGCGCGTCCTCCGGCGTTGCGTATCACGTGCGCATCGCCTTCCGAAAGACCGGCGTACTTTGCCGGATCCAGACGCGCATCCATGCAGGTGAGGATCGCGAAACCGCGGGCGGGCGGCATGGCGAGGTTCGCCTTCGCGCCGAAGCCGGCGCTGTACTTGGCATTCGCCTCAAGAACTTCCGTAAGAATCCTACTCATGGCTACTCCTCCTCTGACATCTGTCGACTGGGTGGTTGAAGGGCTGAGAGCAGAGACCCCGGCCCCAAATGCAAACGGCCCACGATAGGGGATCGTGAGCCGTCGAAGAAACCTGAATGGAACGAGATCAGCCGCTCGTTCCGCTCGCCAAAGCAGGTCTCCGCCGGCGCACGCGCGTACAACAGGAACAGCGGCGGCTGCGGAAACTCTGCATGCCCATGATCGTAGCATCTCTGCTCGGGTGAGAAGATAGAAGCAGGAACCCTTCCCTATGCTTCGAGGTTTATCGACCCATGTTTTCCTGAATCAGCGGCTGCACCCCGGACTGCTCGACCTATTGGAGCGCGGTGGGGCGCAGGCCATCGAGCTCTTTGGCGCGCGCCAGCACTTCGACTACACCAGCCGGCAGCACATCAAGGAGATGGCCGGCTGGTTTGGCTCAAAGGAGATCGAGGCGCACTCGCTGCATGCGCCCATGTATCCGGATACGGAGATGGGCCGCGGCGGCGCGCCGGCGGTGAACGTGGTGCACAGCGAAAAGTCGCGCCGGATCGAGGCGATGGACGAGGTCAAGCGGGCGCTTGAGGTGGCGGAGGTGCTGCCCTTCCGTTTTCTCGTGTTGCACCTGGGCGATCGGGATGGAAGCTGGAACGAGCGCACGCTCGAAGACGCGCTGACGGCGGTGGAACACCTGCAGGCCTTTGCCCGGCCGCTGGGCGTGCGGCTGCTGCTGGAGAATATTCAGAACGAGATCACGCAACCGAAGAATCTGCGCGAGATCATTCGCGTAGGGCACTTCACGGATGTGGGTGTGTGCTTCGACTCCGGGCACGCGCACCTGGGCGAGGGCGTAGCGGCCACGCTGGCGGAGCTGAAGCCGCTGATCGGCTCTACCCACCTGCACGACAACGGAGGCGACAAGGATACGCACCTGTGGCCGGGGGATGGGACGATTGGCTGGCCGCCGCTGATGGATGAGCTGCGGAGCGCGCCGCGCACGCCGGCGGCGCTGCTCGAGATCCACCACAACCTGGGCGACGCGCCGGAGACGGTGGCGATGAAGGCCGCGGCGGCGTTCCGCCTGCTTGGGGTTTAGGGCGCGCGGCGTATAGAAAAGGCAGACGCAGATCCTTCGACTGCGCTCAGGATGACTCCTTATTGGCTTAGAGAGACTCATGACAGAACCGACGACAGAAGAGACGCAAGAGAAGACCACAACAGGGGCGGCGGCGGCTCCCGCGACCATCGCTACGCTGGCGCAACATGAGGGTGAACGGGTGACGCTCCACGGCTGGCTCTACAACATGCGGGCCAGCGGCAAGCTGCTGTTTCCCATCTTTCGCGACGGCACGGGCACGGTGCAGGGCGTGATGCCGAAGGCAGCGGTGAGCGCGGAGATCTTCGAGTCCACACGCCGGCTCACGCAGGAGTCGAGCGTGATCGTGACCGGCAAGGTGCGGGCGGATGAGCGTGCGCCGGGGGGTTTCGAACTCGATGTCGAGAATGTCGAGATCATCCAGCGGGTGCCGGAAGACCAACCGTTCCCCATTACGCCGAAGGAGCACGGCGTCGATTTCCTGATGGAGCATCGACACTTGTGGATTCGCACGCCGCGGCAGTCCGCCATCCTGCGCATCCGCGCGGAGATCATCAAGGCAGCGCGCGATTATCTGGACGACAACGGCTTCATTCTGACGGATTCGCCGGTGTTGACGCCCGCAGCATGCGAAGGCACGTCCACGTTGTTCCCGGTGGAGTACTTCGGCGACGAGGCGTTTTTGACGCAGAGCGGCCAGTTGTATATCGAGAGCACGGCGCTGGCGCTGGGCAAGGTATACAGCTTCGGGCCGACGTTTCGCGCGGAGAAGTCGAAGACCCGGCGGCACCTGACCGAGTTCTGGATGGTGGAGCCGGAGCTGGCCTACGCCGACCTCAACGACCTGATGCGGCTGGCGGAGAACTTTCTCAGCTTCATCGTCGGCCGGGTGCTGGAGCGGCGCGCTGCGGACCTGAAGGTGCTAAACCGCGATGTGGCCAAGCTGCAGGTCATCCAGGCGCCGTTCCCGAAGATCAGTTACGACCAGGCCGCGCAGATGCTCAACGACGCGCATGCCCAGGGACTGATCGAGCACCTGTTCGAGTACGGCAACGATTTCGGCTCGCCGGATGAGACATATATCTCGTCGCAGTTTGATCGGCCGGTGATGGTGCATCGCTATCCGGCGGCGGTGAAGGCCTTCTACATGGAGCCGGACCCGGTGGATCCCAAGTTCGCGCTGTGCGTGGATGTGCTGGCGCCGGAAGGCTACGGGGAGATCATCGGCGGATCGCAGCGTATTGCTTCTTACGACCTGCTGAAGCAGCGCATCGAGGAGCACAAGCTGCCGCTGGAGTCCTTCCAGTGGTATCTCGATCTGCGCCGCTACGGATCGGTGCCGCATTCCGGCTTCGGTATGGGCATCGAGCGGGCCGTGGCATGGATCTGCGGGCTGGAGCATGTCCGCGAAACGATTCCGTTTGCCCGCACGCTGAACCGAATCTATCCTTAAGGGTTTGCTCAAGTTACTGACAGGAAAGTCAAATGCCGAAGAACGAAGACTCGCTCCACGTAGAGACCACGCGCGGCCACCAACCCATGTACAGCGGGGTGCAATCGCTGCCGCCACGCCAGATCCGGGTGATCGGCGTGCCGCTCGATCTGGGGCAGTCACGGCGCGGCGTGGACATGGGTCCATCTGCCGTGCGGGTGGCTGGGCTGGAGGCGCATCTGGAGGCGCTGGGGCACGTGGTGACGGATGGCGGCAACATCGCCGTAGCCATCGCCGAGACCAAGAAGCCGGGCGAGGAGAACGCGAAGTATATCAAGGAGATCCGCGAGACCTGCGTCAAGACCGCCGACCTGGTGATCAAGTCGCTCGAAGAGGGCATGACCCCGGTGGTGCTGGGCGGCGATCACTCGGTGGCGGCGGGCTCGGTCTCGGGTGTGGCGGAGTTCTACCGGCGCAAGGGGCAGAAGATCGGGCTGATCTGGATCGATGCGCATTCCGACATCAACACGCCGGAGACCTCGCCCAGCGGGAACGTGCACGGCATGCCGCTAGCGGCGCTGATGGGACTGGGGCCGGAGCAGCTTGCGTGTATCTATGATTTCTCCCCGAAAGTGGCGCCGGACAACGTGGTGCTGATCGGCGTACGCGACATCGATGCGACGGAGAAGGAAAATATCAAACGCGCGGGCATCAGCGAGGTCTACACCATGCGCGACATCGACGAGCGCGGGATGCGGACAGTGATGGAAGAGGCGCTGCGCGCGGCCGGACGCGGCACCGCCGGCTACCACGTGTCGCTGGACATGGACTGGATCGATCCGGAGGACGCGCCGGGTGTGGGCACGCCGGTGCGCGGCGGCGCGACCTATCGCGAGGCGCACCTGGCCATGGAAATTCTGGCCGACCATGGACGCATGCTGAGCTTCGAGATCGTCGAGGTGAATCCGGTAATCGACGAACACAACCGCACCGCGCACCTGGCGGTAGAGCTGATCTCTTCGGCGTTCGGGAAGAAGATACTGTAGACGCGTGCTGACGGGCTTTCCAAAATGACCATGATACTATGACCATAGTCGCGGAGACTGGACATGAGAACGATGGCTGCCGGAGAGTTCAAGACCAATTGCCTCGCCGTGATGGATGAGGTGCAGAAGAAGCGGGAATCCGTGGTGATCACTAAACGCGGCAAACCCGTGGCCAAATTGGTGCCGATCACCAATCAGCCGGACCCGATCTTCGGCTTCCTGAAGGGCGAAATTGAAATCAAGGGCGACATCGTGGGGCCGATCGTTCCGCTGGAAGACTGGGAATGCCTTAAGTGATTCTGGTCGATACGCATGTGGTTATCTGGATTGCGGACAGGCCAGAAAAGCTCTCGGCGGCGGCGCGCGCCGTTATCGACGATGCCCGTCTGCACGGCAAAGGACTGGCCATCTCCGGTATCACGCTGTTTGAATTGGCGATGGCGATCAGCAGGGGCCGCATCATGGTCCGCAGGTCGCTCGATAGCTTCCTGCATGCCGTCGAAGCGAACTTCATCGTGAAGCCGATCACCGGCCGCATCGCAGCACAGGCCGTGCAGTTCCCGGAGAGCTATCCACAGGATCCCATGGACCGCATCATCGGTGCGACATCCATTGTCGACGGCCTGCCGCTGATCACGGCCGATAGCGCGATCCGCCGGTGCAAGGTCATTGATACGATCTGGTAGGAACACAGGCGTGCACTGTTAAGGCACGCCCTGCAACTTGTAAGATCCCTGCATCGCTACGGCTTTTTCGATTCAATATCCCCCATGACCAAAAAACTCCGTGTTGGCATCTTGTTTGGCGGACGAAGCGGCGAGCACGAGATCTCGCTGCGTTCGGCCGCGTCGGTTCTGTATGCGATCGACAAGAAAAAGTATGAGGTGGTGCCCGTCGGGATTACCAAGCAGGGGCGCTGGGTACTGGGCGGCGAGGCAGACCGGCTGCTGAATGGCGATGCGCCCTCAGCCGGATCCTTGGTCGCGGAAGCGGCGACCAGCAAGCAGGCCGCCGGGTGGAAGGACGCTTCGCTGGCACCGGCAACGAATGCAACGGCGCTGCATTCTCCGGGCTTGCATTCTCCGGGCTTGCAGTTCTCGGGCTTGCAGTCCCCGGGCTTGCAGTTCTCGGGTCATGCGGAGGCGCTGGGTGTCGATGTCGTTTTTCCGGTGCTCCACGGCACCTTCGGCGAGGATGGCACCATGCAGGGTCTGCTCGAACTGGCGGGGAAGGCGTACGTGGGGTCGGGCGTGCTGGGCTCGGCCGCCGGCATGGACAAGGACGTGATGAAGCGGCTGTTCGCCGCCGCCAAACTGCCGATCGTGAAGCACGTGACGCTGCTGCGGGGCGACTGGCATGACAGTCCGAAGAAGGCGATCGGGCGGGTGGAGGCCGCGCTCAAATATCCACTGTTTGTAAAGCCGGCAAATCTGGGCTCGTCCGTAGGCATCTCGAAGGCGCATGACCGCTCCGAGCTGGGGCCGGCCATCGATCTGGCCGCGAGCTATGACCGCAAGATCGTGGTGGAGCAGGGCGTGGGTGGCAAAGGCGGCAAGAAGGCGCGGGAGCTGGAGGTGGCGGTGCTCGGCAATGACCGGCCCGAAGCGTCGGTTGTGGGCGAGATCGTGCCGGGCAAAGAGTTCTACGACTACGAGGCGAAGTACGAGAGCGACAGCTCGGTGCCAATCATCCCGGCCAAGTTAACGCGGGATCAGTCCAAACGCATCCGGCAGATGGCCATCGACGCTTTCAAGGCATGCGACTGTGCGGGTCTGGCGCGGGTGGACTTCCTGATGGGGCCGGGCAAGAGCGGACGGCTCTATCTGAATGAGATCAACACCATGCCCGGGTTCACCTCGATCAGCATGTATCCCAAGCTGTGGGAGGCCTCCGGCCTGCGTTACAGCGAGCTGATCGACCGGCTGATCCAACTGGCGCTTGAGTCGCGCGCGGAGAAGGACGAGACCCACTACAGCCGGTAAGCCGCGACCGCTAAATCACGATGCGCGGGAACATGCGAGGCGCCCGCGGTGTCCTAACCCACAGGCCGCCGCATCCCATTAGCAGTAAAGGATAGTCAGCAACGATGACCCTGCTCGATGCACCCGCGTACGACGCCGCCCGCGCACGGAAGCGGCGCAATCTGCTCATCGGCGCGCTCATCTGCTGCGTGGCGGCTGCCATCTTCGTGTACATCTTCTGGGATTGGCCGGAAAAGCATCGGGTCGACCGGTTCTTCCAGGCGGTGCAGGCGCAGGATTTTCCCAAAGCCTTCGGGATCTGGAACAACGATCCGGACTGGCAGCAACATCCGCAGAAGTATGTGCAGGCGGGCTATCCCTACGGGCGCTTCCTGGGCGACTGGGACGACTCGAGCGAGTACGGCAAGATCACCAGCCACAAAATCATTTACGCCACCACACTCGGCAACGGGGTCCTGACGGCCGTAGTAGTCAACGACCGCAAGACGCTGCTACCGCTGTTTGTCGAGCACAAGACGCACACCATCAGCTTCACCCCCTACGACATCGTGCAGCAGAAGAACGGCCTGGGCATGACCTACTACCAGATCAGCTACCACTGAGGTACTGAGTCGCACGGGGCATTGACCGTACGGGCGGGCGCGCGGCGCGCACGAGCCAAGCAAACGCGCAGCCCTGGACTGCCGCAATGCAGCCGGAACCTGATAGATTCCTTCCATGCAAACGCTGATCGCGCCGCGCCTTCTCCTGTTCAGCATCTGTCTCAGTACTCTTTCGCTTCAGGCCCGTACGCAGGCGCACGCGGGCAATACCGCAAAGCCGGTGCTTCTGGTCGCAAATCAGGCTGACCACGACGTCAGTCTCATCGATCCCGCCGCAGCTCGGCAGATTGCAGTCGTACCGGAGGACGGAATTACCGGCCATGAGGTTGCCGTAACTCCGGATGGCCACACCGCCTTTGTGCCTATCTATGGCAATTCAGGAGTTGGCCGGCCAGGCACCGATGGCAGCTTCATGGACGTAATTGATATTGCGAGCCACAGAGTGACGGGGAAGGTCGACTTTGGCCATGGGGTGCGGCCCCATTTACCGCTCTACGATCCCATAAGCCGCTTGTTGTACGTGACCACGGAACTCGACAAGACGGTGACCATTGTCAACCCACGCACGCTTAAGATCGTAGGCACCATCCCTACTGCGCAGGAAGAATCGCACATGCTGGCGATCTCGCACGATGGACGGCGCGGTTATACCGCCAACGTCGGCCCGGGCACAGTGTCGGTCCTTGACCTGACCGCGCGCAAGACCATCGCGGTCATCCCGGTTTCGAACAAGGTCCAGCGTATCTCCATCTCGAACGACGACCGCACGGTCTTCACCTCTGACCAGACGAAACCCCGCCTAGCTCTCATCGATACCTCTACTGACAAGATCACGGCGTGGGTGCCCCTGCCGGCGTTTGGGTATGGAACAGCCTCTACCAAAGATGGCCGCTGGCTGCTGGTGGCACTTCCATCCATCGACAAAGTGGCGGTGCTGGATCTCAAAGAGCGCAAGATCGCGCGCACCATCGACGTCCCGAAGTCTCCAAACGAGATACTCGCGTCGCCCGATGGAACGGCGGTCTATGTCTCCTGCGGCCGTAGCCACCAGGTTGCCGTGATCGACGTCTCGCAATGGAAGGTACGGGCGCTCATTGACGCCGGGCAGGGCGCAGATGGTATGGCCTGGTCCCGGTAAGAGCCGGACGCGGATGGTCTAGATTTCCGTGAGGGAGAGCTTCTCCGCGCGATCACCCTTGCGTCCGCGAACGCTGGGACGTTGAGGCCGGTTCGGTCGCTGATCAGATTGCCCTCGAACTCCGTCGGCGCGGCGACGAGGTGGAGACCGAACGGCCTGCGGAGGAGCCGGTTTCGATTTTCCATCAAGAGCAAGGGAAGCGAAATGCACCGATTGCTTACGCTCATCAGCGACGCTTCCGAATGAAGCACCGGCGTGGGTACAAGGGATTTACGCGTAGCGCGTCCGCCCGTGCGGCCAGCACCTAACCGGCGAGCGCTTTATCCAGGCTGGCCGCGTCTTCAACGTTGCTGCAGCGCTGACCGCGGTCGATCTGGCGCAACAGGCCGCTGAGGACCTTGCCCGGACCGACCTCGACGAAGTTGGTTACGCCCAGATCGATGAGCTTGCGCATGGACTCGACCCAGCGCACGGAAGCGGTCACCTGCCGGACGAGGGCGTCTCGCTCGTCATCGCCGTTTTTTGTCACATCGGCGGTGACGTTCGAGACGATAGGGAAGCGCGGCTTGTGGAATTCGATGGCCTTCAGCACCGGCTCCAGGCGATCCTGGGCCGGCTGCATCAGCGCGCAGTGGAAGGGCGCGGATACCTGCAGCGGCACCACCTTCTTCGCGCCCGCCTCGCGTGCCAGCTCGGAGGCACGGGCGACGGCGCGCACCGTACCGGAGATGACGACCTGCTCGGGGGAGTTCAGGTTTGCGGGCGAGACAACCTCACTGGTCTCGGTGGCCGCCGCCGCGCAGACCTTCCCGGCGGCTTCGGCGTCGAGTCCCAGGATGGCAGCCATGGCGCCCTGTCCCTCGGCCACGGCCTGCTGCATGAACTGACCGCGGGACCTTAGTGCTCGAATGGCGCCGGCGAACTCCATGACGCCGGCGGCCACGCAGGCGGAATACTCTCCCAGCGAGTGACCCGCTGCATACTGGGGCGCCACACCTCGCTCGGCCAGCACCCGGCAGGCGGCGACGGAAACGGCAAAGATCGCCGGCTGAGTGAACTCGGTCTGTTTGAGCTGCTCGGCCGGCCCTTCAAAGCAGAGGCGCGAGAGCGAGTAGCCGAGAGCGGCGTCGGCTTCGTCGAAGGTGCGGCGGGCGACGGTGAACCGTTCGGCCAGGTCGCGGCCCATGCCAACCGCCTGCGATCCCTGCCCTGGAAAGAGAAACGCGATCTTGGGAGTTCCTTGGGAATTGCTCATGCGGAGACTATTTTCCCATGCCGCCGCAACTCTTGCTGCCTGCGGATGCATCTCCAGTGATGCGCGGATGGAAACTTACCATGCCGAAGCGACAAGGGGGAGTGATGGCGCGAGCAGGCGAAGGCAGGAATACGAAGGTACCGTTGGCTGCCCCGGAGTTCACAGCGACATGGGTACGGCGGGGGCTGGGACTGCGCGCATACGCGGTGCTGGTTTTGTCTCTTGGTTTGTTGGCGGCGCTGCCGGCAGCAGCCCAGACCATCGTGACCTGCTCATCCGACAACGGCGGGCGAAAGTATTGCGCCGCCGATACCAGCCGCGGCGTCACCCTGGGCAAACAGCGCAGCGGCGCTGCGTGTCAGCAAGGCTCGACCTGGGGATATGACAACCGCGGCATCTGGGTGGACCGTGGCTGCCGCGCAGACTTTATCGTGGGCGGCAAAGGGAATAGCTGGAGCGGCAACGGGAACGGAACGCCGCAGACCATCACCTGCTCCTCCGACGGCGGCCGCAAGTACTGTCCCGCCAATACCACTGGCGGTGTGCAGCTAACGCGGCAGCGCAGCAATGCCCGCTGCACGCAGGGCTCGACCTGGGGATATGACAATCAGGGCATCTGGGTGGACAAGGGCTGCCGGGCAGACTTCGCAGCGTACGCCCGCCAGGGTGGCATAAGTGGCGTGCTTCCGTGGAACAAAGGCAACGGCAATGGCGGCGCACAAGGAGTCATTACCTGCTCGTCGAATAATGGCAGCCGCCAGTATTGTCCGGCGCAGGTCTCGCGGGGTGGAGTGCGCCTGGCGCAGCAATTGAGCGGCTCACCATGCGTACAGGGCTCCACCTGGGGCTATGACAATGGCGGCATCTGGGTGGACAAGGGTTGCCGCGCGAGCTTCCAGATTCGTTGAGGTGCTTCGATGACTGGAGTCGAGGGAAAAGGCAAGAAGCAGATCCCTCGACTTCGCTCGGGATGACACCGTGATGGGGCCCTCAACGTTGTCGCATTGTGATAACCATCCGTTCCAGCTACTTCTGCCGGTCCAGCTCCGCTGCCGCACCCGCGCCGATCACCGCCAGCTCCGGCGTCTCGGGCAGGGCCTCCAATGTGTAGCTCTGCAGCGGACTCATCTTCACCATGTCCCATAGATACTGCTTCAGCAGCGATATCTCCAAGAACCCGATGTTCATGCCGGTGAAGTAGAAGCGTCCCGGTCCATCGATGTGGATGGAGGTCGCGGTCGCGGCGGCCAGCGCGCGATGCCAGCGCTTCACAAAGTCGGCGCAACGCGTGTCGCCCTGCCGCGCATTGGCGAAGATCTCTTCCGGCTCCATGTCCATGAAGCGCAGCCGCATGGCGCGATGCCCCATGATGCCCTCCAGGTGACCGACGCCGGTGCAGCCGCAGTAGGTTTCCTTGGGATCCAGGCTCACGATGGTGTGGCCGCCCTCGAAGGGGCCATCAGCGTCGGGGTAGCGGCCGAAGCCGATCCCGTTGCCCAGCGTCCACACCCGCACCACCTTGTCCAACTGGTTGCGCGTGGCGGCCAGGCCAGCCGCGGAGGCGTCCGCGTCATTGAAGACCGCCAGCGGCGCCGTAATGCCGCGCTGCCGTAGCAGGGCGCTCATCTTGTCTCCGATGCGCGCGCCTTTCAGTTGCGGCAGGTTGGGAGAATCCTCCACCACGCCGTTCCGGATGATGCCCGGCATGGCGATGCCGATCGCGTCCAGCTTGGCGTCGGCCGGTTTAAGGGCAAAGATCAGATCGCAGATTACGTCGCACAACGGATCGGTCGGAAGATCGATCAGGCCGTGCACCTCCTCCGGGTCCTTCGGGTACAGCACCAACTCGCCCACTAGCTTGTGGTCCTCGATGAGCCCCGCGACGATATTGGCCGTCATTACTACGCCGATGCTTCTGCCCATGCCGCCTTCTCTCAGTTCCCGTCGCCGAAGCGCCCCAGCCGATTGATGCCGTTGTATGCAGCCGTCTTATAGGCCTCGGCCAGCGTGGGATAGTTGAATACTGTGTCCACAAAGTAGTCGAGCGTGCCACCCAGCGCCATCACCGCCTGCCCAATGTGCAGCAGCTCGCTGGCCCCTTCGCCGATGATGTGGACCCCCAGCAGGTGCCGCGTCTCGCGATGGAAGATGATCTTCAGCCGGCCGGTGGTGTCTCCGCGGATCTGACCGCGGGCGATCTCCCGGTAGTAGGCTACGCCTACTTCGTAGGGCACGTCCTCGTCGGTGAGCTGCTCCTCCGTCTTGCCGATGAAGCTGATCTCCGGGATGGTGTAGATGCCGTAAGGATAGTAGCTGGGGTTGGACTGGATGGTGTTGTCGTTCAGCGCCCGCGCCACCGCGATGCGCCCCTGCTCCATGGAGACGGAGGCCAGCGAGGGGAAGCCGATCACGTCGCCCGCCGCGAAGATATTGGGCGTCTTGGTGCGGTAGTCCTTGTCCACTGGAATGCGGCCGCGGGCGTCCGCCTCGATGCCGGCGTTCTCGAGTTTCAACGCATCCACGTTGCCCGAGCGGCCTACGGCATATAGCAGCGCATCGCCGGAGATCCGCTTCTTGCTCTCCAGGTTGGCCACCACGCCGCTGCCATCGGCCAGCTCTTCGACGCTCTCCACCTCTTCGTGCAGCCGCATGGTCACCCGGCTGTCGCGCAGGTGATAGCTCAGCGACTCCACGATCTCCTGGTCGGCGAACTCCAGCAGCTTGGATCGCTTTTCGATCAGGGTCACGCGCACGCCCAGAGCTGCGAACATCGACGTGTATTCGACGCCGATGACGCCGCCGCCCACCACGATCAAGGTCTTGGGCAACTGCGGCAGGTTCAATACCTGATCGCTGTTCACGATGTTGCGCCCGTTCACCGGCACCGTTGCCGAGTATGCCGGATGGGTTCCCGTCGCGATCACGACATTTTCCGCTTCATAGACTCCGGCGTCCGACGTGCCCTCGTCTGAGGACACGCGGACGTGGTGCGGATCTTCGAAGCTGGCCGTTCCGTAGAGCACATCCACTCCGTTGCGGGAGAGCTGCGCCTCGGTCACGTCCACTTCCGTCTTGATGACGTGCTGCACGCGAAAGGCGAGATCGGCCATGGTGATCCGCTCTTTCACCCGGTAGTTCATGCCGTAGATGGAGCGGTAGTTATAGCCGGAGAGGTGCAGCACCGCCTCGCGCATGGTCTTGCTGGGAATGGTGCCGGTGTTGATGCACACCCCGCCGACGCTGCGCATGCGCTCCACGACTGCAACCTTTTTGCCCTGCTTGGTGGCAAAGATGGCGCCGCGTTGTCCCGCCGGACCCGAACCGATGATGATGAGGTCGTAAGTTTGCATGCTCTGTCTGGAGGGTACAGAAAACTCCGGCCCCGCGCATAAACAGCAGGAGTGGCAGGCGTGCCGTCTCGCCCTCTGGGACGCCACTACACTCTAAGCTGGAATGCGTCTCCTTAGCCATCACAGAATGTCATCGCTGATTGCCATTACGGATCGAAGGCTAGCTCCCGGGGAGCATGAAGCAGGCCGGCTCTGCCCCCAGGAGCAGGCATGGCTGGTGGCCCGCGCGCACGCCTGGGCCGCGGGTGGGGTGGAGTTTGTGCAACTACGGGAGAAGGACCTGTCGTCCGCGGATTTGCTGGCCCTGACGCGGGTTTTGCGGGACACCCTTGCCGATACGAAGACGCGTTTGTTGCTGAATGGAGTTCCCGAGCTGGCCCTGGCCGCGAACGCCGATGGAGTTCATCTGCCGGGGGGCTGGACTGCCGTATCCATTGCGCACGCTCGGCAATTGCTGGGCGCGGACGCCGTCATTTCCGTGGCCTGCCACGCTTGGCGGACGCCATGCGAGGCACGCGAGGCGGGGGCGGACCTGGCCCTCTTTTCGCCTATTTTTAGCAATCACAAATGCACGCCGGGCTCTGCCGAAGCACCGTCGCCGGGCCTCGGTGTCGAAGCCCTGCGCCGCGCCTGCGCCGATGCAGCCCCGCTCCCCGTCTACGCGCTCGGCGGCGTGACGGCCGCCAATGCGGCGCTTTGCAGCAACGCCGGGGCCGCCGGCGTCGCCGCCATCCGGCTGTTCGCTGGGGACGATTGGAGTGCCCCTGACCGGAGCAGCTCCGGTGGCGGATCAGTTTCCGGATTGCCCGTCACTCGGGTTCAACCGTGATAGACCTTCCGAGCGGTGCGCGGACCAGCCGATCCTTCTGCATTCGCCGGCAGTGTGGCCAATGCAGAAGGCTGAAGTAGGCGAACAGAGCAGGCAAAAACAGGTATATAGTGCGTTCCACAAGGTAGATCAGCATGAATCCCAAACAGCACCTGGAGCAGTCCATGCAAGAGGAACAGATACGTGAGGCCCTGAACGCGCACTGGGACGCGTCGGCAGGCGGCGATGCAAACGCGGAACACGACATTTACGATGACGATGCCATCTGTGACTATCCCCAGTCAGGCGAGCGAATTCTCGGTCGAAGCAATTTGCAGGCCTTGCGGAGTCATCATCCGGGCAAGCCGTCAGGTTTCAACGTCAGGCGAATTCTCGGAAAAGGTGATCTCTGGATCACGGAATACACAATTACCTACCAGGGGCGGCCGGCGTACACAGTGAGCATCATGGAGTTTCGCAACGGTAAGGTCATGCACGAGACACAGTATTTCGCGGACCCCTTCGAGGCGCCGGCCTGGCGGAGAGAATGGGTTCAGCGGATCGCGTGACGCTGCAAGTCGCGATGGATCCTGCATCAACACGCTTTTCGAGAAATTGATCCATTACCCGAGTCGCCACGCGAGATAGCTCCCGGATGGTTCGGCTACTCGGAAACTGACTCACCGCCGACGCCTCGCTTGACGTGACCTCGGTTGACTGGACATTGACCCCGCCGTACTCTCAAATCCAGAGCCGTCTTATGTTGATTACCGTTGCAGACCTGAGAGTCGAACCGCTTGAGTTCGACCAGCACTTCCCTCCCAAAGCCATCGAGTACGGTCCGGGAATCAAGCAAATTGGCCTGCTCGATACCCAGGGTCGCGCCGACCTTATCGAGGAACACCGCAGCGCGCGGGAGATCATCCCGGACATCCGCGTGCGCGCCAGCTACAAAGGCAGCTTCGAGGTCCCGTGTGCCCGCTGCGTCGAGCCGGTCGTTCATCCGCTGGAGGGCGACTTCGATCTTCTCTACCGGCCCATGGGCGCCGACAGCGGCTCGGCCGAGCGGTCGATCTCGACCTCGGAGACCGAAATCGGATATTATGGAGGCGACAGTCTAGTGCTGGAAGATGTCCTCCGTGAGCAGGTGCTGGTCTCCCTGCCGGAAAAGACGCTCTGCCGGGCCGACTGCAAAGGGCTTTGCCCCGGGTGTGGCCAGAATCTGAACGCAGAGACCTGCACGTGTGGAGAGGCATCCGCCGATCCCCGCTGGACTGCTCTCTCGGATCTCCGCAGCCGGATCGAACCCTAGCTATAGATATCGTAGCGTGTTCCGCGTCACACCCCGCTCTGCCATGCATGTGCCATAGACTAGCCGTGCAGCCGGCGTGTGCCGCGCATGAAAGGATCGTCCAATGCCTAATCCGAAACGGCGCCACTCCAAGCAGCGCACCTCCAAGCGCCGCTCCCATGACTTTCTCACCCCCACCGGCCTCTCCGAGTGCCCCAACTGTCACGAACGCAAGCTGCCGCATCGGGTCTGCGCCAAGTGCGGCACCTACAAGGGCCGTGAGGTTGTCGAGGTGAAGGAAGCCTAAGGCCTTTCGTGCCCCAGTTGACGGACATCGCCCTCGACGGCATGGGCTCCGACACGGCGCCCGAGCCGGAGATACGGGGCGCTATCCTTGCCTGCCGCGCCTACCCGGTGCGGGTCCACATCATCGGTCCGGAAGACCGGCTGCGCGAAGGCCTGGGGAACGTCGGTAGGCGCCTGCCCATTCAGGTCGTGCCCGCCACCGAGTGGATCACGATGGAAGACAAGGCGGCCACGGCCTTCCGCAAGAAGCCGAACAACACCATCCGGCTGGGCCTGAAGATGGTGAAGGACCGCACCGTCGCGGGCTTTTTTACCGCCGGGAATACCGGCGCCGCCATGGCCATGGCCAAGATGACTCTGGGCACCGTGCCCGGCGTGGACCGGCCGGCGCTCGCCGCCATCATGCCCACCTCCGCCGGTACGCCCTGCGTGCTGCTGGACGTGGGCGCCAACGTCGATTGCAAGGTACAGAATCTCGAGCAGTTCGCCATCATGGGCGAGATGTATGCGCGCAGCGTGCTCAAGATCGCCCGGCCGCGCGTCGGTCTGCTGTCCATCGGCGAGGAAGAGATGAAAGGCAACGACCTGACGCGCGAGGCCTTCGCCGCCCTGCGCCAACTGCCGCTGGACTTCATCGGCAACGTCGAGGGCCGCGACATCTACAACGGCCGCTGCCATGTCATCGTCTGCGACGGCTTCGTTGGCAACGTCACGCTCAAGGCCTCCGAAGGCCTGGGCCGGCTGGTGCGCGACCTGTTGCGCGAGTCGCTCAGCTCCACCGTCACCGCACGCGCCGGCGCGCTGCTCTCCCGCCGCGCCTTTAAGGATTTCAAGAAACGCCTCGACTACTCCGAATACGGGGGCATTCCGCTGCTCGGCGTCCGCGGCCCCTGCATTATCGGGCACGGCTCATCGAACGAGCGCGCGGTGATGAACGGCATCCGCGTCGCCGCGGAGTACGCGCAGACCGCCGTGCATGAACGCATCGGGCAGGAGTTCGCCGTCCGCCAGTAGGGCACCCGGCGAGAATCGCCTCGCTGCGGGTGCCCCATTCTTTGCGCCGTGCGCTATCGGGTAACCGTGCCCACCGAAGCGTAAAGGTGGGCCAGGCGCCGTGAGGCGCATCCCGCTCTTCTGATCCGACGCGAACCTTTGCAAATATGATCAGGGAAAAGCGGTCTGCGCTTCCGCGCAGAGACCCCCCTTCGCGCTCCGGGGTTTGTTTGCCGAAGCGGACGCGAGGCGCGAAGAATGGGGCACCCACCGTGTCTCTTCTATAGATCGCAAAATAAGTTTGCTGGTCGGCAAATGGAAAGACTCTTCCAGCCATCTATGTCACGCAGGTAGTTCCTATTTTTTTCTGCGAATCGAGATATCCATGGCGCTTTCCAAGACGACGAAAGATCACGACGAGATTCAGAGATGGGCCGAGGCCCGTGGCGCGGTTCCCTCCCAGATACGCAGCACCGGAGATGACAAGCAGACGGGCATCCTGCGCTTCGAATTCCCCGGCGCCCCGAACGCGGACGATAGTGCATTGGAGGAGATCTCCTGGGAGGAGTTCTTGGAGAAGTTCGACCAGAGCGGTCTGGAGTTGATCTACCAGGAGGAGACGGCGGAGGGAGCGAAGAGCAACTTCAACAAGCTGATCTATCCCGAGAACGCTTCAGAATCGAGCAGGGAAGGAGCCCGCAAGGGCGCTGCCAAAGCGACCGGCAGGACGACGGCTGGGCGGAAGGCTCCCGCGAAAGCTGCGGGGAAAAAAACGGCCTCCAAGAAGGCTGCAACAAAGAAGACCGCCGCAAAAAAGACCGTAGCGAAGAAGACGGCAGGCCGTTCCTCCAGCGCAACCAAGAAGAGCGCAGCCAAGAAGAGCGCAACCAAGAAGAGCGCGGCGAAGAAGACGGCCGCCAAGAAGGCCTCCGGCGGCAGAAGTTCCGCGACGAAGAAGTCCACCGCTCGAGGGAGATCGGGAGCCGGTACGAAGTCTGCCAGTAGCAAGAAGAGTTCCCGGCGTTGAAAGCGGCTCATCATCTTGTTACAGGCACCCGGCCTTTTGTTACAAGCGAAGGATGAGCTTTGAACGGGCGATGCAGGGAGGCCGGGCGCTGCGGCATGAGTTGCCCACGGGCGAGACCGGCCGATGCCTGTGCCGCTGGTGCGCGCTCGAAGTGCCGCGCGGACGCTTCACCTTCTGCTCCGACTGGTGCGTTCACGAGTGGCGGCTGCGGAGCAATCCCGGTTATCTGCGCGAGCAGGTGCTGCGCCGCGACAAGGGCATCTGCTGCGACTGCGGCGTCGACACCCTGTCGGCCTACCGGCAAATGCGCAAGGCGCGCGGCGCGCGGCGGTCCGAGCTGCTGGCGCGCTGGGGACTGAAGCGGGCGACCCGGCGCAGCTTATGGGACGCGGACCACATCCTGCCGGTGGCCGAGGGCGGCGGCGAGTGCGACCTCGCGAATATCCGCACGCTGTGCCTGCTCTGCCATCGCAAAGCGACCGCGGAACTCCGAATGCGATTGCGGAAACGCGGAAGCGTACTGGACGCCGGTTCAGCCTCGCTGCAGGACAGTACCTTCGAGATACACGCAGGTACTGAATTGGCGATGGAAGCTGCTATCTCCTCAAATTAATCACTCTCACCGCCGGCCGCCGGCGAGTTACCCCGCGATAGTCTGAAACGCTCCGGTGAAACCGGGCGGCCGCTGCTATCCTGAAACTCGACACTGTCTGCGGCTCATCCCATCTAAGTTTTGTGAATGCAATAATTTAGCTAGGTTGCACGAGCTCTTCTGAGAGCGCATATAGCCTCACGAAATAAGCTCGTGATTTGCCCATGGTCACGGTACGAGAGCGTCTAGAAGCGGGATTTTATGCCTTGGCGGAGTAACCCGAGGTAATGGGAAATAGCCCTCAACCTAACAAGATTTTGTTGGCGCTGCGCTAGCTCCGTGGGATTCTCCATTCACGCAGTCGGAGCCAATTCCATACAGGAGTCCCCCATGAAAAACATTCTTACCGCCGCCCTTCTCGTCCTCGCCACTACCGCCGCCTTCGCCCAATGCCGCGGCAACCGCATGACGGTCAGTCAGGAACTCCACGAGTCCGGTTCCACCATCGTGGGCACAGTGGAAGCAGCCCAGGCGGTTCCCGATTCTTCGTTCCATCTGGACGGCGTGAACTATGTAGTCCACGTGGACCGCATGATCAAGGGCAGTCTGATCTCCGTGGACCAGGTCAATATCTTCAGCGAAAACAGCCCCACCCAGTACCCCATGCAGGTTGGCAAGCAGTACCTGCTCTTCGTTCACCTGAACTACAACACCTACGAGATCGACAACTGCGGCAACTCGGCCCTGCTCCAGAACACGTCTCACGACAGCGCCAAGCTGGTGCAGCAATACGCCCGCGTCAACTAGGACGTTCCTCGTTAGCGACACCATCTCCCTCCTGCCGCTGGCTTCTCCCCCCGGAAGCCAGCGGGGCTCCTCAGCAACACCTCCTGCATATCTCCCTCGGACGTGGCCTCCCACCCTTCGCTACCCACCCCAACACGCCAAGACCGCGTGCCGGGAACCCCGGACGCTCAGGATGAGGCACCCGGGTTATCTCTAGAGCGAGTAAGAAACGCAGATCGTTCGACCTACATTTTTCTCTACATCTTGCGGGCCCGCGACGCAGCCCATATGCTTACCTCGACCACGAGGAGCACCCCTTGCGAGTAGGCCTGTTCACGCGCGAATTCCCACCTCATGTCTATGGTGGCGCCGGCGTTCATGTGGATTACCTGAGCCGCGAACTGGCCAAGAAGATCGAAGTCGAAGTGCATTGCTGGGGAACGCAGCAGGAGGACCGCGGCAATCTGCACGTGCGTGGCGCGGAGCCGTGGGCGGAGATCAGCGACGGCACGACCGGAAAATTCAAGGGCGCACTCGAGGCCATGAGCCTGAACCTGACCCAGGTCAAGGCGCTCCACGGGATCGATGTGGCGCATACGCATACCTGGTATGTATCGATGGCGGGCTTCCTCGCAAAGAAGCTCTACAACATACCTTTCGTGCTGACCACGCATAGCCTGGAGCCGCTGCGAGCCTGGAAGGCGGAGCAACTGGGCTCGGGATACGTCATGAGTTCGTGGATGGAGAAGACGGCAATCCTCGACGCGGACGCGATTATCGCCGTCTCGAATGGAACCAGGGAAGACGTGCTGCGCGCCTACGACGTGGACCCGGCACGCGTGCATGTGATCTACAACGGCATCGATCTGGCGGAGTACCAGAAGACCGCCGATACCACGGCACTAGCCACCTTTGGCGTCGATCCGGCGGCGCCGTATGTGCTCTTCGTTGGCCGCATCACCCGGCAGAAGGGCGTAACGCATCTGGTCGAGGCGATCCGCTATCTGCCGCCGGGAACGCAGGTGGTGCTGTGCGCGGGCGCGCCGGACACGCCGGAGATTGCGGCCGAGATGCGCGCCATGGTAGACGACGCGCGCACAAACAATCCCCGGGTGGTGTGGATTGAGAAGATGGTCTCCAAGCCCGAGGCGATCCAGCTTTACAGCAACGCGCGGGTCTTCTGCTGTCCCTCGGTGTACGAACCCTTTGGCATCATCAACCTGGAGGCGATGGCGTGCCGCGCGCCGGTGGTGGCAAGCGCAACCGGCGGCATCAAGGAGGTCGTGGTCGATGGGGAGACGGGGTACCTGGTGCCGTTCGAGCAGGACCCGGTCACCAGCTTTCCCAAGTATCCGGAGCGCTTTGCCCGCGATCTCGCGGCCAGGTTGAACGATCTGCTGGCCGATCCGGAGAAGTGCCGCCGCTTTGGCGATGCCGGACGCCGCCGGGTGGAGGCGACGTTCGCCTGGACCGCGATCGCCGACCAGACCATCGCGCTCTACCGTGAGCTGATCGAGCAGGGGAAGCGCGGCAGCTAGCGCAGAATCAGGCGTGCTAAGTGTACAAACTGAAGCCTTGAGGGAGCCACTAAAGAACACTGCCGCTAGCGCAACAGCCGCATCCGGCGTCACAATGAGTTCGTGCACGCTCTGAGCCTCATCCTCGGCCTGTTTGCCATCGGCGTGGTCCTGCTGGACGCGTTTGAAACCATGATCCTGCCGCGGCGGGCGAGCGGCAAGATCCGGCTCACGCGCCTCTTCTACATCGTTACCTGGAGACCCTGGCGCGCGGTGGCGTCGCGCATTCGGGATGTCCGGATGCGTGAGACGGCCTACAGCTTCTATGGGCCGTTGTCGCTGCTGCTGCTCATTGCAACCTGGGCGTGCGGGCTGGTGCTGGGCTTCGGCTTTCTGTTCTACGGACTGGGCGCCTCGCTGCACGATGCAGTGCGGTTGCATGGACTATGGACCTGCATCTATTTCAGCGGCACCACCCTCTTCACACTGGGACTGGGCGATGTGGTGCCGGTGAGTCACTGGGCGCGCAGCCTGGTGATCGTCGAAGCGGGCATGGGGCTCGGGTTTGTCGCGGTGGTCATCGGCTATCTTCCGGTGCTCTATGGCTCATTTTCGCACCGCGAAGTCAGTATCGCGCTGCTGGATGCGCGGGCCGGATCGCCGCCAACCGCGACCGAGCTACTGCGACGCCATACTTTCGACGGCGGGGCGGAGGCGCTCTCGCTGCTGATGGCGGAGTGGGAGCGCTGGGCGGCGGAGTTGCTGGAGAGTCATATCTCCTATCCGCTGCTGTGCTACTTCCGTTCCCAGCACGACAACCAGAGCTGGCTGAGCGCCTTGACGGCGATGTTGGATACGACGGCGCTGCTGCTCTCGGTCGTCGAAAATGGCTCCGAGCGCCAGGCGCAACTGACCTTTGCCATGGCACGACACGCGGCGGTCGACCTGCTGAAGGTCTTCGGATTGCCCGCGCCCGCATGCCAGACGGAGCGGCTTTCCGCGGACGATTTCCGGCAGTTGTGTGCGTCGCTGGAGGAGGCTGGCTACCGGATCCATCTGGAGGAACCGCAAACGGCGTTGCTGCGCAAATTGCGCTGGATGTACGAGGGACAGGTGGCGTCGCTCAGCGACTTCCTGTGTATGCCGCTTCCGCCGTTCTACTCCGGTACGGCACGCCGCGACACCTGGAGGCTGGTGGGCAATCTGCTCGATCTCTACGCCAGCCCCACGGAGGAGCCGCCAGAATACAAGGCAGAGCGGAGCAGGGAGATCTTCTCCGAAGAACCTCATCCCTTCTAATTAGCCGAGGGTGACGAGCGCTGCGCTCGCTGCCGGTATGTCGAGCACAAGGGAGCTGTTCGTCACCGGCAGGGATGGCAGCGCCGCAGGCGTCCAGGCTCCCGCATCGCCGACGACCGATGTGCCGAGCGTCACATCCGTGGTGTCTTCGAGGCGCGGAGCAGACAGGCGCAGGACCGTGGCGCTGCCGGCGCTTTGGCCGGCGGGTATCGTGAGCCGGACGCTCTGGGAGTCGCTCAGATTCAGCACCTGTACCTTGTGCCGGCCGTCCTCTCCCCGAAGAACGTAGGTGCGCAGTTGACCGGCGGCAGGATGGCCGGTGCCGTCGAGCGTGCTCTCCAGCAACTGCCCGGCGCCGGCTTGCGCGAAGAGCAGCATGCCGTAGTAGAGCGGGCGCGCGAGGAAGCCATTCTTCCGCGTGCCGGCGATAGGCGTGTACCAGCCGTAGCCGCCGCCGTGGAAGTTGATGCCCTCACCACCCGCCTGTGCGAGGCGGTACATCAGATCCGTTCCCCAGAGCGCGGCGCCAAAGGTATCGCTCACGCCCTGTTTGCCCGCCGCGTAACAGGAGTTGGTCTCCGCCAGGCGGAAGGGCAGGCCGGTGTCGTCCGTCATCTGCCGCATGCCGGCGAATTCCTGCTGCAGCTTGGGGTCAGGATGGAGGAGCCGATCGAGCGTCATCGATGCATCGGTCGGCGGCCCCTCGGCGTAGTAGTGCTGTGACACGAAGCGCACATCCTGCTTGAACTGCTTGGCGAAGGGTACCAGCCACTCGTTGTTGAATGCGGTATCCGGTCCGGCAAAGTTGGCCTTCGGCACCCGCGCGCGGATGGCTTGGAAGAAGCGTTGCCACTCGACTGCAAACTGCGCGTAGTTGTAGCCCGCCGGCCGTATGCCGTTCTTGTAGAAGAGGTCCGGCTCATTGCAGAGCTGGAAGGCAATCAAACGGTCCCCGATCGTATCGGTCACATAGGCGGCCTCGTCGGCAGCCGCCTCCGGCGTTCCCAGCCCCATGTTCAGCCCGTAGATCAACGACCAGCCGGCGGCATCGAGAAACTCGCGCAGGTTGCGGACAGCCGGGGGCCGGATGACGCGCCGTGGCGGAACCCTGTGTCCGGGATCTGGACCGACGGGACCCTGAGGAGCGGGAGCCTGCGCGGTCTTCTGGCTTGCGCTTGCGTCCTGCTGGGGATCGCTCTTCCAGAAGCAGTACTCGCTGGTGTTGCCGCCGATGCGCAGGACTCCGGCCTTGCCCAGCCGCCGGATCAAGCCGATGAGCTGCGCGTTATCTCCGGAGAAGAACTGCGGATCGCTGAGCTGTGCCGACTCATAGCTCAGCCCGGTGAAGTCGGAACCGATGCGCTTGCCCGGCTTCGCAGTGTCGATGATCAGGTGAACGTCGGCTAGGGGCGACTGCTGGCCGAAGACACGCAGTCCCGGCATGCTGGCGCCGGCGGCAAGGGTAGAGAGCTGAAGAAAGCGGCGACGATCCATCGCATGCGATTCGACCACAACCGGCCGGCGCGGGCAAGCGGAGGGCAGGTGCGCGCAGCCGAGCCTGGGAGAAATTCCCGTGTCACGCACCTGGCTTGTGTGGCCCCGTGAACCGCGCGAGCTGCCGAGTGCGGGCCAGCGTGGCCCAGGTGCGCCAGCTATCGGCGGAGACGCTGGGGTATTTCACCGCGCCGAAGATGACCCAGGCATCGCGGTAGCGCAGCCATAGGCGCTGGGTGTTGCGGAGATCGTCGTCGGTGATCGTGCCGAAGGCTCGCGCGGCGGAGTTGGGATTGGTCGAGGCGGTGGCCTTGAGCGCGTTTGCGTAAGTGGCGTTCAGCGCAGAGTCGGCAGCGCGGAACTGCGCGGCGGAAGAGCGGGGTCGATCGCCTTTCTCGAATTTGGAGATGGCCGCAACGAAGGCGTTGCGCATCTTGGTCTCCTCGTCGAGGACAAAGGCGGCGCGTCCGGTACCGCTCTGGTCCACTTCACTGCGGGCGTGTTCGGAAAAGAAGGCATCGGCTGCTTTCTCAAGCGGAGCGAAGGCTGTCTTCTGCTTGGCGGTCCATCGACTCATGATCGCGTTGAGCCGTTGGTCACGCTTCGCTTGTGTGATTCGATCGTCCTTCGCCGCGCAGAAGCCCTGCATGTAGCCGCTGGTGATGTCGTCGCAGAAATCGAAATCGGTCGCAGCTTTCGCTGTTTGCTGCAGATGCTCCTTTGTTTGCAGATGCTCCTTTGTTTGTAGATGCTCTAGATGCTGAACGCGTCCTTCGCTCTCCGCCGGCGCACCGCCGGCCTCGCAGGCGAACTTGAGCGCCAAAGCATAGTTGCGCGGAACTCCCTCGCCGTTGGCGTAGATCATGGCGAGGATCGCAGCACCGCTCAGTGGATGGCCGGCATTCTCTCCTGCCGCCCGTTCGACGTAGGCGCACTGCCGGGCAGAGACGGGATCGGCGGTCTTGCCGATGCCATAGTAAAGCGACTGCGAGTCGCACTTCGCGAGCCGACTCTTCTGTTCCGCAGTGGGTTGATCGGAGGACGGCGCTGCGATCGTGCGGTACTGCGCGCAGTGTGCGGGAAGAGAATTGCCGTTGGCATCCTGCGACACAGGCTGGGATTGACAGGTGAGAGCCCACCCGGCGATGCAGAGCAGAAGGCCGAGTTGAAGACGCTGCGTTATAGCTGCACACCTCTACTCAAAGTCGAGGGAAAGAGCTGGGGCACCCGCGACTACTCAAGCAAAACAGAACGCGTTAACGATAGCTGCGCTGGTACATGCCACTGATGCGGTCGTGCCAGCCGAGACGATCTTCATCGAAGACGGCCCATAGCAGGCCCAACCCGACCGGGAGTGCGGAAAGCAGCAGGGCGCCGACACGACGGCGCATCGCCTTACGCGTGGGATTGCTGTCCTCAAAGGTGCAAAGCGCGATGTGCGCGTAGGACATGCCGGGCGTTGCTTCGCCAAAGGTGAAGAAGAGCAGTTGGTAGACGACGAAGAACCCCAGCAGCACGGCGGCGGAACCGACGAGCGCGGCCCTGCCGGTAGGCGGATGCGCGGTGCAGGCGCAGAAGACCAGCACGAAGAGCAGGAAGCCCGCGCTCACCAGAGCGAAGTCAACCAGCGCCGACATGAGGCGGTCCTGGATGGATGCGGTCTTGAGGGGCACGGCCAAGGTCTTTGGGGAAGGATGCGGCTGCTCCCGGCCGGGCTGCCCGGAGTCCAGCCGGATGGCCGACCACTCCGACGCGCCGCGCGTGTGGCCAGTGCGAGACTGTGTGCGTGCGGAGGCGCCGCCCCGCTCCATCCCCTGAGGGTTCGCTGCCGACGACTGCACCTCCCACGGGTTCACTTCCCTCGGGTTCACTTCCCACGGGTTCACTTCCACGATGCGCAGTTGCGATGCATCCTGACTGCCGCCTTCGTCTCGCTCGCCCGGACCCTCGCCGGAAGGAGCCTCGCGCAGCGGACCCTCGGCCAGGCGCGGCCGGGCCTTGCGCACCGCGACCAGTTCACGCGGAAACTCGATGAGATTGGCCGCCAGAGGAATGGAGGGCGTCACCAGGACCTCTTCGATAGGATCGGTGAGCCGAGGCGTGGACGGCGTGAAGACCGGCTGACCGTATGCGGTATCGCGCCCGGACTGGTGCCCAGACTGGCGCGCAGACTGGTGTGCTTCCAAGGCAGCCCGATGCTGGTCCAGATGCTGTTGGGTGCGGGGATCGAGCGTGAGCTTCACGGCAGGCTGTTCTGCCGCCTGCATCATCGCGCGCTCTTCCGCATCGCGCGCTTCACGGTCAGCCCGTTCCATGGCGCGGCTTTCCTCGATTTGCGCCAGAACCGCCTCCGCGGCGGCGTGGGCGTGCAGCGCGGCGTCTTCCGCGGCTTGCGCGGCGGCATGGGCCTGCTGCGCCAGGGCCTCGCGGTAGCTGGGCAGGCTGGAGTAGCGAGCGGCCACCGCAGCGGCCAGAGAAGCGCGTGCGCCGTCCGCACCATGCTGCGACCGACCGGCTTCGTTTGCCGGATTTGCGAGGCGAGCGTGCCGGTCGCCGTGCGCGGACGATGGACTCTCTGCCGGACCGCCGCGGCGCGCGCGGCTGGCAGCCAGCTTCTGCTGCAGCTCCATTTTCCAGGCTGGCTCGACGCCGGGCTTCCAGGCCGGCTCACTATTTGCGGAGCCGGTAACTCTCTGGTTGGTATTCGGTCCCGGAGATGCAGTACTCACTGCGTGATCCTCTCGCTACACACACAATCAAGAAAGTCTCGCCGCGCAAGGCCCCTTCCTCAAGCTGCATGGAGAAGGGCCTTTGCGGCAGGTGGAGGGTTGGAGGTGGCGGATGCACACGCCCCCCGTGGCACGATCGAACGTGACCGCGAGAGGCGAAACGTCGAGAGCCAGAGCTGCGCGGAGCCGGACGCGTGGCGCACACCCGCGTTTGTTATGCTGAGTTCGCCCGTGCCGAAAATCCTTCGCACTTTTCTGTGTATCACGCTCCTGGGGCTGTGTCATCCGCAGCTTCCAGTTTGGGCATTGGCGACGATGGCACCGGCACCCGGCGAATCACCTGCGCAAGCGGAGAACACGCCCCCCGCAAATACGCAGCCAGACACGCAGAAGGCGCCCGCTGAAATTCCGAAGCCGGCACAGGCAGGCTCCGGATCGGCGGACGGAGAAGCGGCGGACGGAGCGGCAAAGTCTCTGCCGGAGGCGCCCGGCGCCATTCCGGTGGCGGAGCCAGTACCCCAAACCGGGAAGGGCACCCCGGTCCGCATCGAGGCGCAGCAGCAGCGCAAGACGGGAAGCATCTACACGCTGATTGGTGAGGTGACGATCACCTATCGCAGCTACATCGTGCGTGCGGACAAGGTCAGCTATAACCAGGACACCGGCGACGTAGAGGCGGAGGGCCATCTACAGCTTGAGGGCGGCAAGGATGATGAGCGCATCGACGCGGACCACGGTACGCTCAATCTGGATCTCGATACTGGACGCTTCTACAACGTGCTGGGCAGCGTGGGTGTGCGGGTAAACTCCAGCCGGCGCAAGGTGATCTACACCGGGATCAATCCCTTTATCTTTACCGGCCGCGTGGTCATCAAGTCCGGGCCGGAGGAGTACAAGGTCATCGATGGCACCATGACCTCCTGCCGTCTGCCGCGCCCGGACTGGCGGCTGACCGCGGGGGAGATCAGCGTGAGCCAGGGCCTGGCCAGCGCGAAGAACGCGCTCTTCCGGCTGGCCGGCGTTCCGATCTTGTACCTGCCGTATGTCACGCATCCTGTCAGCTCGGAGCGCCAGTCCGGCCTGTTGATTCCGGTGTACTCCAACTCCTCTACCAAAGGTACGGTGATAGGAGAACAGGGCTACCTGGTGCTGAACCGCAGTATGGACCTGACAGCCGGCACCGACTACTACTCCAAGCGCGGCTGGGCCCCCAGCGGCGAGTTCCGCTATCGCGGGCGCGGGGAGGACTTCGCCGATCTGCGCTTTACCGCGCTGTTCGATCGCGGCATCACGCTGGGCAGCGGTTATCAGAACCAGGGTGGGCAGGATGTCCTGCTCAACGCGCGGCGCACTCTTGGCGATTACACGCGCTTCGTGGCCAACGCGGAGTATCTCAGCTCCATCATCTATCGACAGGCATTTGCGGAGAGCTTCTCGCAGGCCACGGCCTCGCAGGTGAACTCCAACATCTTTATCAGCCATAATCGCAATGGGCTTTCGCAAAACCTCGCCTTTAACCGGTATATCAACTATGCCTCGGTCAATCCGGTGAGCGATATCGTCATCGCGCACCTGCCCTCATTCGATGCTGGCTCCGTGGATCACCGGCTCGAAGGAACTCCGTTGGTCTGGAGCGTGGGCGGTTCCGTGGCGGGCTTGAACCGGCATGAGCCTTACTTCAACACAGCCGATTATGTTGGACGCATCGACGGGCGTCCCACCGTCTCGCTTCCACTGCATTTTGCCGGATGGAATGTGCGGCCGGAGTTCGCTGTCCGCGACACCTTCTATTCCAAGAGCCAGGCGCCCAGCTTTATCGTTCCACCGGGCTCCGATTCGTTCGTGCCGGTGTATCGCAGCGCCAGCGCGAACCGCAAGGACCTGGAAGCGGGGCTCGATCTGCGGCCACCGGTGATCGAGCGGGACTTCACGCCGGCGTGGCTGGCCCATTACAACCGGACCATGCGCCACACCATTGAGCCGGAGATCCATTACCGCTACGTCGCCGGCATCAATAACTTCCGGTCCATTCTGCGCTTCGATCCGGTGGATATCGCGACCGACACCAACGAGGTGGAGTATGCGCTCACGCAGCGGCTCTACTTCAAGCGCCGGAAGAACAAGCCCTGCACCAATCCCGACGTGCCGCCGCCGGTGACCGGGCGCATCTTCCTGCCGATCGACTATCGCGAGTGCGGTGGCGCAACCAGCGACAACGTGAGCTGGACCGTGGCGCAGAAGCATTTCTTCGAGCCGGGATTCGGAGGCGCGGTGTTTGCCGATCGCCGCAACGTGATCGATTCGACGCTGGATTTCGCCGGTATCTCCTTTCTCGCCGGCCCGAGAAACTATTCGCCCATCATCTCGCGGCTGGCCGTGCACACGGACCAGCAGGTCGATTTCGGGTGGGACCTGGACTACGATCCGAAAGCGGGACGGATCAACGGCAGCAATGTGTATGCGGATGTTCGCCACAACAGTTACTTCGCTTCCATCAGCCACGCCCGCCTGGATGAGTTGAACGCTGTCTTCAGCGCCGATAGCGCTTCCCAGGCGACCAACTATGATCAGCTCCGGCTGCTGGTTGGATACGGGTACGGCACCAAGCCGGGATTCAGCGCGGGGCTGAATACGGGACTCGATCTCAATCGCAGTGAGCTGCAGTATGGCGGCGTGCAGGCGAGTTATAACTGGGACTGCTGCGGCGTTACGGTTGAATATCGCCGGCTCGCTCTGGGTCAGGAGCGCAACGAGAACTATGAAAGCTTCAACTTCACCCTGGCGGGCGTGGGCACAGCCGGCAATATCAACCGCTCACAACTGATCTATTAGGCGATCGGACCTGTGGCCTCAGAGAGATGATGCGCGGCGCCGCATCTCCAGTGCTGCAGCGCCGAACCGCATGATTGCCGGGGAACTACTCGTGGAATGCAATGCGCAGATCGGCAGCCGCCTGCTGCTCCGCTTGCTTCGCTTTGTCTACTACCGCGCCCATGCCAAAGAACTCGTGAGTCACGCCGCTATAGAACTTGTAGTTCACAGGGACACCGTAGTCCTTGAGCTTGATGGCATACTGACGGCCATCGCTGCCCAGCGGGTCGATCTCAGCGGCGATGATAGTGGCCCCTGGCAGGTTCCGAAGATTGCCCTTCAACGGCGCGGCCAGCGGATTGTTGGCGTCGGCGGGAGAAGAGAGATAGAAGCCATAAAACCACTTCAACGCGGGAAGGTTCAGTGGGGTGGCGTTGGCGTAGGCGATGTCGGAGTAGGTGTTGAGGCTGTATTGCGTGATCGGATAGACCAGTACCTGGCGCACTGGCATCCGAATGCCCTGATCGCGTGCTTCAATGCAGACCACTGCCGCCAGGTTGCCGCCTGCGCTTTCTCCCAGCACGGCTACGCGGTTGCCGTCCCCGTTGAAACTACCGGCGTTCTGTAGCACCCACTTGTAGGCAGCGAAGGCGTCATTCACGGCTGCCGGAAACTTATGTTCAGGGGCTTTGCGATATTCAACCGAGACTACGACGGCGTGCGCCAGGTTGGCGACCGCGCGCGGCGTTGCGTCGTAGGTATCGATGGTGGCGATGACGAAGCCGCCGCCATGATAGTAGACGACTACGGGGAATGGACCGGTGCCGCTAGGCGTGTAGATGCGAATCGGCAGGGGGCCGCCCGGTCCGGGAATCATTTGATCGACGATCTTCGCGACCGGTTCAGGCGCCTTTTGAACACCTGTCGCACGGGCCACGGCCTTCTCCGCATCCTCTGCCGAGAACTGCTGGCGCGCATCTTGGGGCGAGAGATCGTAAATTGGAGTTCCAGCAATCATTTTGTACGCCTGGATTACCTTGGCCATCTGCGGATCGAGGGGGAATGTCGTCTGCGCTGCAGACGCGGTTTGGGCGGGGGCGGGCGTCTGTTGGGCGGCGATTACGGAACACGTGAACAAGAATGACGCAAGGATCAAGGCATACGTCGGACGGGCGAGCCGGAACTGCATGGGGTATCTCCTGAGTATGAGCGGGTAAGCGGCGGCCTATTGGTTAGGAGCAACTTCATACCTTGGATTCACAATCCGGCTTGCGCGTTCTTCCATACTTCCATTTTCATGCAGATCGACCTTACTGACAAAGCGCCTCCAGCAGCGGCTCAGCGCACACTCCGAACCAAGAACGAAGTGATCGGCCGGTAATCGGGTGATAAAGAGAAATCCTGCACGAGGAAAGCACGGCTCAAAATGGAGGGCCTATCGATTGCCGCCGTCATACCGTGCACGCGGACTCCCTGCCGCGGCTTCACCGCCCGGCTCCATTCCTGCAATAATCAGGAGACCGTATCCTGAAAGGCGGCTGTATTGTCCCGAATTCGTCTTCTGCTGTGCTGCGCGATCATCGTCCTGGCTGCCGGTTGCCGCGCGCAAACGCCGCCCCACGCCACGGTAAACCGCCGCATCGAAGTGCTGGTGCGCTCGCAGTTCAATGTCCCCTCCAACTACGACGTCATTC
>JBPCNO010000106.1:0-21431 GCA_051001135.1 Acidobacteriaceae bacterium | reverse complement strand
CCGCAGCTCTTCGCACCTTCCGCCACCCCCTACCCCCTGTATGAATCTGCTAAATTCCTCTATCTAAAGGGGTTAGTTGATGGTGATCGCGGTAAATTCCTCTAGCAATTGGGCTTGCGGGCAAATTCCTGCAAGCAAAGGACTTAGCTTGGAGTATTCGTCATGCTACGAAGCACGGACGAGGGCCTCTAATTCCAATGTACCGGATCAGGGGTAAAGGTACGCCAAGCGGGACGTGACGATGGTCACGTCGGGTCTGGTAGCCACTGGAATCGGGAGGTAAAGACAAGACGCGCTACGGGAGCGCTGCGGCCTCCCACCCTTCCCCTTCGACTGCGCTCAGGGGCAGGATGGGGCACCCGGCAAGTACGATACACCGGACTCGCGTTAGGCCTCCGTCTGCGCATCCGATCGGGGTTACGTCCGGAAGATCTCCAGCCGAATCTGCGCTTCGCCGGCCTGCGAGATTCCGGCATGCGCCCCTACGGCCTCGCGCACCCGCCGCAGCGTCTCGCCTTCCGTCAGCCCACTGGTTAGACAGCCATGAATGGACGGAACACGCGCCTCATAGCCGTGATCCAGCCGCTCCAGTTCCACACGATACGTTTGCGCCACGCTCAAACAGCACCAGCCTTCGCCCGCTTCTCGCTACCTAGCGGGGCAAGAGGCAGAATGCATGTTGGCGGCGGCGGCTGGTAATAGCACCTTTGAGTCAGCCTGTCGCGGCTGGGGGTACTCGCGCCTCGTCCCTCGCTTCAGCCCGTCACGCTTCGCGGATATGTATCAGGGTTTGGCGCCGGAGGCGCGCTCGCCCGTGCGGCCAGCACTATTCCCATTCGATGGTGCCCGGCGGCTTGGAGGTGATGTCGTAGACCACGCGGTTGATCCCGCGGATCTCGTTCACGATGCGGCTGGAGATGCGCTTCAGCACCTCGTACGGCAGCGGCACCCAGTCGGCGGTCATGCCATCCTCCGAGTGCACCGCGCGGATGGCGCAGGTGTAGGCGTAGGTACGCTGATCGCCCATGACGCCGACGCTCTTGACCGGCAGCAGCACGGCGAATGATTGCCAGATCTGCCGATAGAGGCCGGCGGCTTTGATCTCCGTCACCACGATATCGTCCGCCTCCTGCAGTAGCTCCACCCGCTCGGGCGTGACCTCACCCAGGATGCGCACCGCGAGCCCCGGCCCCGGAAACGGCTGCCGTTCCAGGATCTCCTCCGGCATCTGCAGGTCGCGGCCGATGCGCCGCACCTCGTCCTTGAAGAGATCGCGCAGCGGTTCGATGAGCTTCAACTTCATCGAGTCAGGCAGGCCGCCGACGTTGTGATGGCTCTTGATGGTCTGCGATGGTCCTTTCACGGACGAAGATTCGATCACGTCGGGATAGAGCGTCCCCTGCACCAGGTAGTCCACGCCGCCGGTCTGCTTCGCGATGCGCTGCGCCTCATCGTCGAAGACGGCGATGAACTCGCGGCCGATGTTCTTCCGCTTGGTTTCGGGATCGATCACGCCAATCAGCTTCGACATGAACCGCGTACTCGCGTCCACCGCGACCAGCCTCAGCCCTAGCTTCTCCCGCATGTTCCGCTGGACTTTCACATACTCGTCCTTGCGCAACACGCCGTTATCGACAAAGACGCAGGTAAGCTGCTCCCCGATGGCGCGGTGCACCAGCACTGCAGCCACGGAGGAGTCCACTCCACCGGAGAGCGCGCAGATGGCATGAGCATCGCCGACGCGCTCGCGGATCGATGCAACGGTGCTCTGAACAAAGTGCGCCGGTGTCCAGTCCGGCCTGGCTTGGCAGATGCGGAAGAGGAAATTGCGCAGGAGTTCGGTGCCATTCCGCGTGTGGTGCACCTCTGGATGGAACTGCACCGCCCAGATGCGGCGCTCGCGATCCATGATCCCGGCCACGGCATTGGAGGTCCGCGCCGTCAGCTCAAAGCCGTCCGGAAGCTCCAGCGCCTCGTCGCCATGCGACATCCAGACGGTGAGCGAGGCCGGCAGGCCGGCGAACAACGGATTCGCCGCGTCGATGACCTCGACCTCGGCGTGGCCGTACTCACGCTTGGCCGCCGAGCGCACCTTGCCGCCCAGATGATGCGTGATGAACTGCAGTCCATAGCAGATGCCGAGAATGGGCAGACCGATCGCGAGCAGGCGCGGATCGGACGACGGCGCATCGACGTCGTACACCGAGCAGGGGCCGCCGGAGAGCACGATGCCGATTGGCTGGTGCTCACGGATCTCTTCCATGGTCGCCGTGCACGGCAGCACGACGGAGAAGACGTTCTGCTCGCGAATACGGCGCGCTATGAGTTGGGTGTACTGCGAACCGAAGTCCAGGATGACGATCGACGAGGTGTCCACACTCCAAGTGTAGCCAAAGATCAGCCTCGACTCGATGGCGCGGCCGGCGACCGGTAGAGGCTCCAGAACTCGATGAAGGCGGCGAGCTGCGCGATCTGGAAGAAATCCGACGCGACGAGATACAGGATGGTGACCGCCACCCACCATAGATAGAGCGGCGTGCCCGTCATCACCGCCTCAAAGGGCAGAGGAATGGCGGAGAAGACCATGGCCAGCACGATGAGCGCCAGCTTGACAATGCCCAGCACCAGGTTGATCTCGACCAGCTTCCCGCGAAGCGGTCCCAGACGCAGGCTTGCGGCAAGGCTGTCGAGAACGCCGCGTCCCTCCAGCACCGCCAGCAGTGGAGCAACCGAGAACACCCAACTGAACAGCGCCCACAGCGTAAAGATGCCGAGCGAGAGGCAGATGACCCAGGCGCAATACGCTACCAGGTTCGGCTCGGCCACCGCGAGGGTGCGATGCGCCGCCCAGCGCACTGCGGCAAACCAGCCGACGACGCTGCCGCCGAGTGCGAGAATGCGGGCAAGTTGCAGCAGGATCAGCGTGCCCATCGTTGAGGCAGGCGCGAAACGCGTGCGTGGCGCCAGCCTGCGCAGCACGAAGCTGCGGCCCACGCCGGAAGCCACCGCCCAGCCGATGGCCAGGAGCGGCGCAGCCCAACTGGCGATGCGTAGCAGCTCCGGCGTAATAGCGGCAGAGGAGGCAGCGATCACCCCCGCTGCAGCAATGGGATCTTCGAGCGAGAAGTCCGTGATGCCGGTGTGTGCCGCCAGCAGCACAGCCAGCAGCCGTACGCCCGCGTAGTAGAGCACGGCAAGCAGCGGAATGCCGAACAGCCAGCGCCACGCGAGCTCCCGCGCGAGAATACCCGGCCGGGCCCAGCAAGCGCCGATAATGTGCACCAGCGACTGTGTGCCGCGCACCGTTTCTGTTTGCGCCGGCGAAGTCATTGCAGAACACTCACGGACGAACCGGGCTGTTGACGAGCACAATGTTGGCGAGCACGATGTTGACGAGCTTGCCCGGCACCACGATCACCTTGGCGATCTGCTTCCCGGCAATCGCGGCCTGAATCTTCTCGTCGGCCAGCGCAGCCTGCTGCATCTCGGCCTGGGTTGCGTTGAGCGCGACCGTGACCACCGCGCGCAGCTTGCCGTTGATCTGCACCGGAATGCCGATCGCCTCTTCCTGCGCCAGCGCTTCGTCGAACTTCGGCCAGGGGTGCCGCAGGATCGAGTCTTGCCTGCCGATCTGCTCCCAGAGCTCCGCCGACAGGTAGGGAGCGAACGGCGCGAGGATCAACACCAGATCTTCGAGCAAGGCTGCTACTGCGCCCGGGCCGACTCGCCCGGCCGCAATCGAATCATCCGCCGCCGTCAGCGTGTTTACCAATTCCATGATTGCGGCGATCGAGGTGTTGAAGTGCCATCGGCCGGCGAAGTCCTGGGTAATCTTGCGGATCGTCTGGTGCAGCTTGCGCAGCAGAGCCGCCGTCGCGGCATTCTTGACGTCTGGCTGACCGGAGGCTCCGCGCGCCATCTCCGCATGTTTCATCACAAAGCGGTACACGCGAGACATAAAACGGCTGACGCCCGCAACCCCGTCCTCCTGCCAATCCAGATCGCGGTCCGGTGGGGCAGCAAAGAGCGAGTACATCCGCGCGGCATCGGCGCCGTAACGGGCGATCATCTCGTCCGGCGATACGACGTTGCCCTTCGACTTCGACATCTTCGCGCCGTTCTTGATCACCATGCCCTGGGTAAACAGGCGCTCGATAGGCTCATCGTTTTTGATCAGGCCCATGTCGCGCATCACTCTGGTCCAGAAGCGCGAGTAGATCAGGTGGAGAATGGCGTGCTCCACACCGCCGATGTACTGGTCGATGGGAAACCAATATGACACTGCAGCGGTGTCAAATGGAGCCTTGTCATCCTTCGCGCTGGTGTAGCGGTAGAAGTACCAGGACGAGTCGACGAAGGTGTCCATGGTGTCCGTCTCGCGACGCGCGGGTCCACCGCACTTCGGACAGGTGGTATTGACGAACTCCGGCACGTTGCCCAGCGGCGAGCCGCCTTCCTGCGTGATCTCGATCGTCTCCGGCAGCAGCACCGGCAACTGCGCATCCGGCACCGGCACAATGCCGTCCTTTGCGCAGTAGACCATGGGGATGGGCGTACCCCAGTAGCGCTGACGGCTGACCCCCCAGTCCTTCAGACGGAAGGTGACGGTCGGCTCGCCGAAGGCGTGCTGCTGCGCGAACTCGGCCATGCGGGTCTGCGCTTCACGGCAGGACAACCCGCTGAACTCACCGGAAGCGATCAGCACTCCATCTTCGACCGTGAGCGGCAATGCGTCAGTCTCCACCTGCTCTCTCGGCCGCACCACCTGGCGAATCTCCAACCCGTACTTGGTCGCAAACTCGAAGTCGCGCTCGTCGTGTGCGGGCACCGACATGATGGCGCCCGTGCCGTAGTCCAGCAGCACGTAATTGGCCACCCACACCGGCACCTGCTCGTGTGTGAAAGGATTGATTGCGTATCGGCCGGTGAAGACGCCGTGCTTCTCGATCTCACCTACGTCGCCGGCTTCTCTCGCCTGCTTCTGCTGCTCGAGCAGCGCAGAGACCTCTTCGCGCAACTTGCCGTCCCCAGCAGTCAACGTGCGGATCAGCGGATGCTCCGGCGCCAACTGCAAGCTGGTCGCGCCGTAGATCGTATCTATGCGCGTCGTGAATACGGGTACCGGTTCGCCGCTGTTCTCCATCGAAAAGCTGACGCGCGCACCTTCACTGCGGCCGATCCAGTTGCGCTGCATGGTGCGCACCTTCTCCGGCCACCCTTCCAGCTTGTCCAATCCCGCAAGCAGTTCGTCGGCATAGTTCGTAATGCGCAGGAACCACTGCTCCAGATCGCGCTGCTCGACGATCGTGTCTTCATGCCGCCAGCAGCAGCCATCCACCACCTGTTCGTTCGCCAGGACGGTGTTGCACTGCGGGCACCAGTTCACCTTGCTCTTCTTCCGGTAGGCCAGCCCGCGTTCGTACATGCGTAGGAAGAACCACTGGTTCCAGCGGTAGTACTCCGGCAGGCAGGTGGTTATCTCGGTCTCCCAGTCGTAGCTTAGGCCGAGCCGGTCAAACTGCCGCCGCATCTGGCGGATGTTGCCGAGCGTCCACTCGCGCGGCGGCGTGTTGTTCTTGAGCGCGGCATTTTCCGCCGGCAGCCCGAAGGCGTCCCAGCCCATGGGGTGCAGCACGTTGTGACCCTGCATCCACATGTAGCGCGCCAGCGCGTCGCCAATCGCATAGTTGCGCACGTGGCCCATGTGCAGTTGGCCGGAGGGATAGGGCAGCATCTCCAGCACGTAATACTTGGGCTTGCCGCTGGATGGCGGCTCGGCCGCGTACAGGCGCGGCTGCGCAGCCCAGCGCTGTTGCCAACGCTCCTCGATCTCAGCCGGGCTATAGCGAAGGTCCGGCGACGATGGCGCGCTCGCCGCGTCCGCGGTAGTTGTTGTGTCCTGGTTCAGAGACATATCTATGGATAGATTGTAGCGCCCAGCATCGTCATTCTGAGCGCCGGATGTGGCGCGAGGAATCCATGCAAAACTGACCTCCTCATGGATTCTTCGTCGCTGCGCTCCTCAGAATGACGCTTGTCAATCGGGTACATCTACGCGGGCCGCCCCAGGAGCGAGCGCAGCACGCGCACATTGCGCTCCTCGTCCCCCGGCTCGTCTACGGGCGTCTCGGCCACGAATGCGCAGTGCGCAAAGCGCGGGTCATTCAGCAGCCTGCGAAAGACGCCCACGCCCATCGTTCCCTCGCCGATGTGCTCATGCCGGTCAAGCTTGGAGCCGCGCGCGGCTTTCGCATCGTTCATATGCCACACCCGCACCTCTTCGAACCCGATCAGGCGGTCGATCTCCGCCACGGTAGCCTCGTATCCGGCGGGGGAGACGATGTCATAGCCCGCCACGTGCGTGTGGCAGGTATCCAGGCACACGGCGACCGGGGCCACCGGCTGCAAACGGCGCAATAACGCGCCCAGATGCTCAAAGCTGCTGCCGAGCGAGAACTCCGCGCCCGCCGTGTTCTCGAGCAGGATGCGGAAGTTACAGCCCTGCCATGCAAGACCGGCGATGGCCTGTTCGATGGCGTCCGCAGCGCGCTGCACGCCTTGCTCACGGGTCAGGCCACGCCACGAACCGGGGTGCAGCACCAGGTACTCGGCGCCCAGGGCCAGGGCGCGTTCGATCTCACCGCGGAAGGCCGTGATCGAGTTGGCCCGCACCTCGTCCGATTGGCTGGGAAGATTGATGAGATAGCTGGCGTGGATCACGAGCGGCCCCACATCGAACCGTTCCCGCAGTTCCTTCATCTGTGCGCAGTGCGCGGCCGCCAGCTTACTGGGCCTCCACATGCGCGGACTGGAGGAAAAGATCTGCAGCGTGTTCGCTCCCACCTCATGCGCGCGCTCCGCCGCTTTGAAGACTCCACCGGCGGTGGAGAGGTGGACGCCAATGCGCCGAGGCGCGGCCGCCCTGAGAGGTGGCGCATCGACAACTCGGACTAGCTGCTGTTCGTTCACGACTGATTGCTCACGACTGATTGCTCACGACAGGATTGCTCACGATGGTTCGCTCACGACAGGATTGCTCACGAGAGGGCGCCTGCCAAACGGCGGGCCCGCCACAACGCTCCCTCGACCGGATCGACGGCATGCGCCAGCACCTGCACCCCCGGCTTGAGGCGCTCCAGTTCCTGGATCATCGTGATACGCACCGGCGCAATGTGCTCCAACACGCTGCCCGTGAACGCAAGCCGCGTTGGCGCTTCGTCATCCAGAGCGCGTAGTTTGTCCAGGGCCAGCGCCGCATCCTGAGCGAGCGCTTTACCCGCGGCGCGCAATATGGATCGCGCGAGTTCGTCCCCCGCGTCCGCCTGCTGCACCACGACCCGGGTCAGCGCGGCGAAATCCGGCGCGGGGTGCGCGTGCGCGATTTCGACCAGCTCATCGAGCCGGGCGATCTTCCATTGCGCAAGCACAGCGCCGAGCAACGTAGACGACGCGCCACGGTCGTAGGCGCGCAGCGCAGAGCGTAATGCCTGATGCCCGATCCAATATCCGGAGCCTTCGTCCGCCAGCATCGGTCCCCAGCCGCCGACGTTCACCAGTGCCCCGGAGCGCGTGCGGCCCAGGATATTGGAGCCCGTTCCCGCGATCACCAGCACGCCGGCCTGCCCGGGAAAGGCTGCGTCCAGTGCGATATCGATATCGCAGCAGACATCGAGATCTTCATGGAGCATCGGCCCGAGCGTCTGCCATACCCATTGGTGAACGGACGCGACGTTGTTTCCGGCGATGCCGACACAAGCGGCCGTGATCTGTTCCAGCTTTATCCCGGAATGCGTCACCAGCTCGTTGAGAATGTCGCGCAGGTGTTGCTCTGCCTTTGCCGGGGTGACACGCATGACCTTGATGCTGCCGCCGGAGGCGCGCGCGACGATCCGTTCATCCACCGCCAGCGCAGCCCGCGTGCTTGTGCCGCCGGCGTCCATTCCCAGCAAGATAGCCATAATCGGTTTCATCATAGATGCTTCCACGACGAGGAGGCTTCGACCCTTACGGCGCAGGTGGTGCTATGAGGGCTCGTGAGAGAACTGGAGCACTGCCGTCGGTCGGGGACGCATCCAGCCCGAGGATCGCCGCCAGGAAAGGGTAAACATTCACATTTTCGAACGGCCGCAAGCGGACTGCCGAACGGATGTCCGGTCCCTCCGCATAGAAAATGGCCCGGATCGGTTCCGCTGCGCGGGGGTCGTCGCCGGAGGCGGTGCTATCTGCGCCAGATTTGCGTGAGACGGCGACAGAGGCGGATGAGCTACCTGCATCTTCAGGCGCATGCGCGCGGATGGCATACGGTCCGTTCGGCACCACCACCGGGTCGCCGATGCGCGGATCGCCGCTGTACTCAAGCGCGGCGGGCACCTTGCTGCGGCGATACACCTTAAACCTGCCATCGACGATCTTGAGCTTCTGGTAGACGGCCTCCGCTGCGCTCTCGTCCTTGGCATACAGCAGCGAACCCGCGATCTCCATGTGCGAGAGATCGACGTATGTATCCAGCGTGATCCAATCGCCTTGTTGCGCCTGCATGCCGTGGTCTGAAACGACGATCAGATCAATCGGCAGGTGCAGCGTTTGCAGCCTGGCTTGCAGCTTGCCGATGAACTCGTCCGCCCGATGCACGGCATCGCGCATCTGGGGGGCATCGGGGCCAAACACCTGGCCCGCATGCTCAATATTCAAGTAGCGAAGCGCGATGAAGTGCGGGCGCTGCGCATCCGGGAGACGCAACCACGACGCTATTTGAGCGACGGCGGCTTCATCGGACATGTGTTCGCCGAATCTCGCGTAGTCGCTGGGGCGTTCGCCCGCAATCTCCGCCTCGGATCCCGGCCAGCGCAAACCGGCGGTTCGCATTCCCTGCTTCTCCGCCAGCGACCACAGCGGCACGCCGCGGTACCAGCTTCCGTCGGTGGCTGTCGCTGGATCGTCAAAGGCGTATCGCTGCCGGCGCGCAGGATCGTAGAAACGCATCGCGACCATCCCGTGATGCTCGGGATAGAGTCCGGTTACGAGCGCGTAGTGATTGGGCAGAGCCTCTAGCGGATATGAGGGGATCATGCCCTGCGGCGCCGATGCTCCGTGCTCCGCGATGGCATCGAGATGCGGCGCTCCATATCGTTTCGCATCATCCGCGCCGAATCCATCCAGCGATACCAACACCACGTAGTGCTTCTTCAGTTGTGCGGGGGCATTCGGTCCATGCTCTACGTGCGTAATCACCGGGCCGGCAGCGGCGGCAACCGCCGCAGGCAGGAAGGCGGCGGTGAAGAGAACGCGCATGAACCAGCGCACCATCCCCTAAAGCTACAACAACGTTCCGCGCTGCAACGTTCCGTGCTACAGATCCGCGAGCGACGTGGATAGCCTGCGGCGGCTCCGTATGCGTGGCAACCTTTCGATGCATGCCCTTCTTCTTACCGCGCAAAATACGCGATGCGCATCTGACTAAGGTTAGGTCTGCTCGCCGGAAGGAAGAATCACTCCATGATCGATAAACCCGTAGTCGTCGTCACCGGTGCGTCTGCCGGCCTGGGTCGTGCCATCGCGCACGCGTTTGCAAAGAAGGGCGCTCGCCTGGGATTGATTGCGCGCAATCCGGAGGCCTTGGACGCAGCGCGCCAGGAATGCGAACAGTTTGGTGGGCAGGCCATTACGCTGCCCACGGACGTCTCCGATGCGGACGCGGTCGAAGCTGCCGCCGCACGGGTCGAGCATGAGCTTGGACCGATCGATATCTGGGTGAACGATGCGATGGTCAGCGTCTTCTCGCCGGTGAAGGAGATGGAGCCATCGGACTATCGCCGGGTCACCGAGGTGCTCTACCTGGGCTTTGTACACGGCACGCTCGCGGCGCTCAAGCGCATGCTGCCGCGCAACCGCGGCACCATCATTCAGATCGGCTCGGCGCTCGCTTATCGCTCGATTCCGCTGCAATCCGCGTATTGCGCCTGCAAGCACGCGATCAACGGATTTACCGACTCGCTGCGCTGCGAGCTGCACCACGACGACAGCAACGTCAAGATCACCACCATCCAGATGCCGGCGATGAACACCATCCAGTTCGACTGGGTGAAGAACCGGATGCCGCACATGACCCAGCCGGTGCCGCCCATCTTCGAGCCTGAAGTCTCCGCGGCCGTGGTGGTGGCTGCGGGTTACGCCAGGAATCCGCGTCGTGAGTACTGGGTCGGTTCGCCTACAGTGGCCGCCATCATCGGGCAGAAGTTCATTCCGGGCATTCTCGACTGGTATCTGGGCAAGACCGGTTACAAATCGCAGCAGATCCAGGATCAGCCCCAGGACCCGAACGCGCCCAACAACCTCTATAACTATGTGCCGGGCGTTCACAGCACGCGCGGCAAGTTCAGCGATCGATCGGCTCGGACCAGTGCCGAAGTCTTCGTCAGCCTTCATCGCCACTGGTTTGCCTTGGGCGCGGCTGTGCTAGCCATCGGCGCGCTGGCTGCGGTCAAGAGTCGCGACTGATCACGGGAGATTGTATGCATCCGCAGGAGAACAGTCTCTCTACTGGCCAGCATCGCATGCTGATTGCGGGCTGCGCCGCTGCGCTGGGCGGCCTGGTGCCCGTCGCGCTCTATCAGCTAGGCGTCATCGGGCATTTGCCGGATCCACCCGGCGCATGCTTCGATTCCGACCGAATTACCTCTTCCAGGGTTGCGCATCCGTTCGGCATCCCCGATAGCCTGCTCGGTATGGCGAGCTACGGAACCACGCTGGCGCTCATCGTTGCCGCTGGCCGATCGATGCCGGCAGGGCGGTTTCTCGGCGCCAAACTTGGCCTGGATGGCGCGATGGCGGGATTCAACTCCGTGCGTCAGGTAGTCTCCTTCGGCCGCATCTGCTCCTGGTGCATGATTACGGCAGGCGCGACGGCGGCCATGGTGTACGTGGGCCGCGATCTGGTGGAAGCGACCGCACTCGAAACTGCCACAGCAGTTGGAGCGAGGATCGAACAGCAGTTTGATTAGCGCGGCGAATCGCCGTTCCAACGGACAAAAACGCGGAGAGTTCGCCCTCAAGAAATTCATCGGCCTCAGCTACCATGGACGTGGGTGGCCTGTGACCAATTCAGACGTCGATTCAGAAATCGTGCCGACTCCTGCCGTTGACCGCGTTGCAGAACTCGTCGATGCACTCCGCCGTGTCGCTCCTCTTGCGGGGCTCAGGGAGGAGGATTACACGTGGCTGGCCACGCACGGCACCGAACGTCGCCTTGGAGCGAACGTGCCGCTCTTTTATGAAGGCGACCCGGCTACGAAGATGACCATCCTGCTGCAGGGCGAGGTGCAGGTGCGCCGTGACCGTAGCGGCCCCGCGGCGCTGTTTATCGGACGGGCCGGGCAGATCACCGGCCTGCTGCCGTTTTCACGCATGAAGACCTACGGCGGCCTGGGCTTCACAACCGCGGCGACCTGGGCCATCGAGTATGACCGCGCACTCTTCCCGGAGATGTTGGCCGCGATTCCCTCGCTCACGCAGCGCCTTGTCTCCGTCCTTCTCGACCGAACGCGCGAGGTCACCCGCATGGAGCAGCAGTCGGAGAAGCTGGCTGCATTGGGAAAGCTCGCCGGCAATCTGGCGCACGAACTCAACAATCCAGCCTCGGCCGCACAGCGCTCGGCGGCCGGCATGCTGCGCGAGATCAAGACCTATGGGCGTGAGCGCTTCCGGCTGGGAAGCCTGTGTCTCGCTGATGAACAGATCGCCGCACTGGAAGCCTGGGAAGCCAGCACGCTTGCGGCCTGCGCGCAGGTGGCGCCCCCTGAAGCATCGCAGCTCGCTGCTCGCGAAGATGCGGTGCAGTCGTGGTTGCGCACGCGGCTCGGCGCGCGCATCGGAGAACAGGTGGCCGGTGGCTGGAGGATCGGCCCGGAGTTAGCGGAGCAAGGCGTCACGCCGAGTCATCTGGACACAATGCCTACTTTCCTTTCCGGTGAGGCGGCGGAGGTGATGCTCTCGCAATTTGCCTCCACGCTGCGCACGGAACGCATGGTGGCGGCGATGCTGGACTCGACCGCACGCATCTTCGACCTGATCCAAGCGATCAAAGACTACTCCTACATGGACCAGGCGCCGATCCAGGACATCGATATTCCGCAGACGCTCGAAAACACTCTCGCCATGTTCCAGGCGCGCCTCTCTACCGTCAAGATCGAGCGGCACTACCAACCAAATCTGCCGCCGCTTCCGGCGTACGGAAGCGAGCTGAATCAGGTGTGGACGGCGATCATCGAAAACGCGCTCGATGCATTCCAGCCAAATGGGACACATCCTCACCCTGACTCCGCACCCCAAGCGCAGAAGACAGACGCAGATCAATCGCCACTGCTCCGCATCTCTGCAAGCCTGGTGCAGGACCAGGTGCTGGTGGAGGTAGAGGACAACGGTCCGGGGATACCGCGCGAGATCCAATCGCGCATCTTCGAGCCTTTTTTCAGCACCAAGGCGCCTGGACGCGGACTCGGGCTGGGACTGGATACGGCGCAGCGGATCGTCCGCATGCATCGCGGTTTCCTGACCGTGGAGAGCCATCCCGGCTGCACTCGCTTTCAGGTACGGATGCCACTGCAACAATTGGAAGCGTACTAGGACCAGACAGAAAGTCTGGACTTACTCTTCCATCCAGCGCAGGGCGGGCGCTTGCGGCAGCACACTGCATTCCGCGGCGAACTCGAAGAACCGCTGCAATCCGTGAGTGCACTCATCGTCGAGCAGGTAATGAATGTTTTCGTTCAAGTAGCTGCGCACCGTGGCCGGCGGCAGCGGAAGACGCCGCGACCATTCAGCGACCAGCGCTTCGCGATGAGCAAGGCCGGCATCGCGGGAGCCCAGCAGGTCGGTCAACAAGGCGCGGCGCAGAGCGCGGTCGCGACTCACCGCCTGCGCCCGCACTGCCCACACCGCCGAGACCCAGGCTAGTCCCGTTTGCTTCCGCCACTCCGCTGCAAGGTCCAGATAGAGCAACCGCTCGCCGGTGCGTCCCTCGCGCGCGTCGCGGTCTTCCAATGCCAGCAGTGCCGGGTCGCCGATGAGCAACGCGGCGTCCGCCTGTCCGAGCATCGCATCCAGATCTGGACGATGCTGAAAGACCGACGCGTCACTTCGCCAATACTTCCGCAACAGGATGCGAAGATAGGCGAGCGTTGCGCGCGACGAGGTGTCCGCTGCAATCGTCTTCAGTCCGGCGATGCCGCCGGCGGACGCCTTTACCACCAGCAGCAGCGAGCGAATCGCCCCCTTGGATGCGATCGCGCAACCGGGGACGATCAATAGATCGGTTGTGGTGGCATAGGCCGCGACCGGAACGAGGCCGAGATCCGCCGTGCCTTCGGCCAGCCGCTGAGCGCACTGCGAGGGCATCATGGTGTCAACATCGTAGCGCTCACGCAGCTCAATAGATCGAGGCGGATGGTCGAAGTCCCACATCAACGGCGCGGGATTGAGGAAGTCGATGGCGGCAATGCGCAGGCGGGTCACTGGTTAGTGTAGAACGGCCGACGCACATACGCGGTTCGGGGAAAGTCGCGAGTGGTCAGAGGTGACGCCAAGCAGCATATTTTCCGATAGACGAGCGGGGCGCCCGCGCACAACTTCCGTGGTAGATCCATTGACTCACATGCGAGACGCATCTACTCTCTGCCCAAGCTAATCACTCTTCGTCAATTACTTTTCAGGAGAAGCGCAGGCCAGCCGGAAACTGCCGCCTGCTCGCCGCGTATGCCGACAGTTCCCGCTCCAAGCACGTCCGAACGAGCGCAGGGCGAGGCCCGCCTTGCGTGGCTGGCGCTCACGCTGACGCCTGGGATCGGATCGATTCGGCTGCTGCGGGTGATCCGCCGTTTGCGCGAGCCGGAGTCTCTGTTCCAGCTCTCGCTCACGGAATTGGAGGCGCTGCAGATCCCGGTAGAGGCGACGCGCTTCATCGCAGAAGGCCAGGCACGGCAGGCGGCGGAGCAGGAATGGCAGCGCGTGGAACAATCCGGCGGAGCCATCCTGACCTATAGCGACCCGGAGTATCCGGAACGCTTGAAAGAGATCTTCGATCCGCCTGCCGTGCTGTGGATCCGGGGCAGCCGGACGATGCTGTCGCGGCCAGCCATCGCCGTCGTCGGTACGCGTCATCCCACGCCGTATGGCAGCGGCATGGCGGAGATGCTCGCGCGCGATCTGGCCAGCCGAAGACTCACCATTCTGAGCGGCATGGCGCGAGGAGTGGACACCGCCGCGCACAAAGGCGCGCTCGCCGCCGGCGGCGCCACGGTAGCCGTCTGGGGCACCGGCATCGACGTGATCTATCCCAAGGAGAACAAACGGCTCGCGGAAGAGATTTTGTCGGCGGGCGGCGCAATCGTCTCCGAGTACCCCATCGGTACGTTCCCCGCACCGCAAAACTTTCCGAGGCGGAACCGTATACTCAGCGGCATGAGCATCGGGGTACTGGTCATCGAGGCAGGCGAGCATAGCGGCACCCGCGTGACCGCGCGCTGCGCCATCGAGCAGAACCGCGATGTGTTCGCCGTTCCCGGCAATGTGACCAACAAGAACTCCTGGGGGCCAAATACGCTGATTAAGCAGGGGGCCAAGCTGACCGCCACCTGGGAGGACGTGTGGGAAGACCTGCCCTCGCAGATCCGGTTGCAGATGGAGGAAGAACTCGGATTTGCATCGAATGGCAACCCTGATGCATCGTTATTTACAGACATCCCCATGGGAGACCATGAGTCGATTGTCTTCGCGCTGCTGCGGCACGATGAGTCATTGCAACTTGACGAGATCATCGAAAGGCTGGAAGAAAAGCTCAGTTCAGCCGAGATTTTTACGGCACTCTTCGAGCTGGAGTTGGCCAATCACATCAAGCAGTTACCCGGCAAACACTACGTCCGCCGCATGTAGCGGAGAGGCTTGGTATGTGGAGCTGGCTCACTGTACCGGCTGGATTCCGGCAGGCGGCGCGTGGTAGCTTTCGGAGAATTACCTGGCCCGACTGCTCCGGCCACAATGAGCACGGCTCCCGCGGAACAGATCATCTTTCGTGATGGTCCTAAGCCGGGATGGAAGTGGACGCAGCCTTGCTTTCAGGAAAAGTTGCACAAAACGTGTCATGCACGCGTACACAGTAGCAGTGAAAAAGGTCGAACCGGCAGCGTGAAGCTGTAACTGGCGCGCCCCCCTGACCGGCAGCAGAACTGCTCGTTGGGAGAATGAAGGAACATCCATGAGTAAATCTCTTGTGATCGTCGAATCGCCCGCCAAGGCAAAGACGATCAACAAATATCTCGGCAAGGACTATACGGTCGAAGCATCGATCGGTCATATCAAGGACCTGCCGAAGAACAAGCTCGGCGTCGATCTCGAAGATGGCAGCTTTACGCCCGACCTCATCGTCATGCCGGACAAGCAGAAGGTCGTGGACCGCCTGCGCAAGCTGGCGAAGACGGCCACCCACATCTATCTCGCGCCCGATCCCGATCGCGAAGGCGAAGCCATCGCCGCGCATCTGGAAGATGAGCTGCGCGATGTGGCTAGGAAGGATTCGATTCAGCGCATCACCTTCAACGAGATCACGTCCAAGGCCGTTCACGCGGCCTTCGACCATGCGCGGCCGGTGGACCGTAATCTGGTGGATGCGCAGCAGACCCGCCGTGTTCTCGACCGCATCGTCGGCTATCAGATTTCACCTCTGCTGTGGGACAAGGTGCGTCGCGGTCTCTCGGCGGGTCGCGTGCAGACAGTTGCTTTGCGCCTCATCGTGGAGCGCGAGCGTGAGATCAAAGCCTTCAACCCGGTCGAATACTGGACCATCGAAGCGGAACTGAACCCAGGCGCGAAACAGTCAAACTTCACCGCCCGCTTCATCGGTATCGATGGCAAGAAAGCGGAAGTCGAAACCGTCTCCGGCACTGCCCTTCCCGATGAGACCTCCACCAAGGCAGTGCTCGCGGCGCTTGAACAGGCGCGGTGGTCGGTGCGCGAAATCGAGCGCAAGGAACGCCGTCGCAGTCCCGCTCCACCCTTTACGACAAGCAAGCTGCAACAGGATGCCTCGCGGCAACTAGGATTCAATGTCCGGCGCACCATGGGGGTGGCGCAGCGGCTATACGAGGGTGTCGAGATCGGGCAGGAAGGCACCGTAGGCCTCATCACCTATATGCGTACCGATTCCACACGCGTGTCGCCGGATGCCATCGCAGAGGTGCGCGACCATATTGCGAAGAAGCTGGGCGAGAAGTATCTGCCGGAGAAGCCAAATACCTTCAAGTCCAAGAAGGACGTGCAGGACGCGCACGAAGCCATTCGCCCCACCCAGGTCGGGTATACGCCAGAGGACATCAAGAGGTACGTCAGCGACGAGCAGTTCAAGCTGTACCGGCTCATCTGGCAGCGCTTCGTTGCCTCGCAAATGGTCAATGCCGTGTTCGATCAGACTATCGTCGAAGTCGCTGCCCAGAGCGACCGCCGTTACGACTTCCGCGTCACCGGCTCCATCTTGAAGTTCGACGGCTTCCTCAAGGTGTATGAAGAGGCCAAGGACACCAGGGACGAAGATGACGAAGCGCTCAAGAACAAGCTGCCCGATCTGTCACAAGGGCAGGCACTTACATTGGTCGAGCTGAAGAACGATCAGAAGTTCACCGAACCGCCGCCCCGCTACAACGAAGCATCTCTGGTCAAGACGCTGGAGGAGCGCGGCATTGGCCGGCCGTCCACCTACGCGACCATCTTATCCACCATCCAGGAACGCGAATACGTTCAGAAGGTAGGCCAGGGACGCAGCGGCAAGTTCGTTCCCACCGAGATCGGGCTGGTCGTCACCGATCTGCTGGTCGCGAACTTCCCCTATATCTTCAATCCCGAATACACCGCCAAGCTCGAAGAAGAGCTGGACGACATTGAGGACGGCAAGGAGCGCTGGACCGACCTGCTGAGCGCCTTCTACCAGCACTTCGAAAAGGAGCTGGTGCATGCGGGCAAGCACATGGAAAACGTCAAGCGGATGGAGAAGCCGACGGACGAGAAGTGCGAACGCTGCGGCTCACCGCTGGTGCTGAAGTGGGGCAAATTCGGCTCCTTCTTCGCCTGCAGCGCGTACGACAAAAAGAAGAAGGACAGTTGCTCCTTTACCAAGGAGAATTTTGCCGCCAAGCCCGGACTGGACACCCCCGAGGGGGAGAAGGAAGACGAGTACTGCGAAGCGTGCGGCCGCGTGATGGTGCTGCGCAATGGACCGTTTGGCCCCTTCATGGCATGCCCCGGGTACAACGAAGACCCGCCGTGCAAGACGGTGCGCCGTCTGACCTCGAAGGAACAGCAGAAGCCGCCGCAACCGCTGGATGAGCAGTGCCCGCAATGCGGCAAAGGACTGGTGCTGCGCAATGGCCGCTTCGGCGAGTTCGTCTCGTGTTCAGGCTACCCGGAATGCAAGTACATCAAGCAGAACCTGATCGAAGGCATGAAGTGTCCGAAGTGCGGCAAGGGAGATATCGCCGAGCGGAAGACCCGCTTCGGCACCACCTTCTATGGTTGCACCAACTATCCCAAGTGCGACTTCACCGCCAACGGCAAGCCGGTCCCGCAGAAGTGCCCGGAGTGCGGCGGTTCGTACCTGATCGAGAAGACACTGAAGTCGGGGGTCTATCTGACCTGTCCCAACAACAAGAAGCCCGCGGCCTCCGACGAAGGGGCTGCCAAGAAGCGGAAGAAGAAGGCTGCCGAGGACGAAACCGGTGCCGTAAGCTGCTCCTTCTCCAAACGTCTTGGCGATGCGCCACCGCCGCCGGAGCCCGCGGCGCGCGAAGAACGGGCAGAAGCAGTCGCTTCGTAAGCAGGGACGGCCAACTGCTCTGGCCGGGAAAGTTAAGATCGATCTATGGCAAGTTCCTTAGCGGCAAAAGAAGATGCAATCGTCATCCTGAAACTCTATGAATTGCGTACCGAGGCGGTTATGCGCAAGGCGCGGGAGTGGGTTCTCGTTCACTTCTGGCCCAATTCGGTCGAGGACATCCGGGCGGTCCTGAACAACTTCGGCTCGGACGAGAACGCGTTCCTGCGGCAGGTCACTTCCTATTGGGAGATGGCGGCGGCGCTGGTCAACCACGGAACGCTCGACTGCGAGCTCTTCCTGGAAACGAATGCCGAGCCGTTCTTCCTGCTGGCTAAGTTCTGGCCATTCCTGGCAGAGGTCCGCGGCAGCGCCCCCACCTTCCTGCGTCAGGTGGAGCAGCTCACCGTCAAATCCACCATCGCGAGGCAGCGGCTGGATACGATGCTGGCAAACATGGACAAGCGGCGGCAGGTGGCGACAGCCAACGGGCGCTAGCAAGTGTCCACTTGCCAAGTATGCAGGACGGCAGGTAGAACATAGCTGGCAATCCCGGGTGATTTTCCCGGATGGTTTTGCCCGAGGGAGAAACGATATGAAGTGGATTCTGGTGACAGCGCTGGCTCTTAGCAGCGTGCCGGCATTTGCAGCGGATATGAGCGCCAAGCCGATGAAGCTGATGGGTTACATCTCCGATTCCAAGTGCGCCGCCGCGCACAACAGCTCGGCGCCGGACGCAGCCTGCGTCAAGAAGTGTATCGGGATGGGCGCGAAGCCGGTCTTCGTGGACGATGCGAAGAAGGAAGTCTGGTCCATCGACAACCCGGACACGGTCGCGAACGACTACGGCAAGAAGGTGACCCTGATGGCAACCGCGGATAGCAGCGCGAAGACCATTCACATCACCAAGGTCGACTCGGCGAAGGACGCGAAGGGTTCAAGCGGCATGATGGACGACATGAAGCACTGATTCGGCGCCAATGAGATCGAACGCACGAAAGGACGCCTAAGTGCGTCCTTTCGTGCGTCTACGAGTCTGATGAAGAAGAACGGCGGCCCCATGCGGCGATCTGCTAATGTGTTGTTTGCAAAATTGCGTGGAAAGAGAGTGGGTTAAGGATTATGGCAAAGGCTGTGTGGAACGGTAAGGTGATCGCCGAGAGCGAGACGACGGAGACGGTGGAGGGAAATGTGTATTTCCCGGAGAGCTCCGTGAATCGGGAGTACCTGCGGCCCAGTTCGACCACTTCGACCTGTCCCTGGAAGGGGCAGGCACGCTACTACAGTCTGATGGTGGATGGGCAGGAGAACCAGGACGCTGCCTGGTACTACCCGGATCCCAAGCCTGCGGCGAAGAATGTGAAGAACCATATGGCCTTCTGGCGCGGGGTGGAGATCGAGAAGTAGCATTGCGGGGGGAGGGGGTTCCCCCTCCCCCGGTATTTGCGTAAATTCTATGGAATGAGTGGCTTAGACTCTCCTGCTGGCGCTAAATTCCTCGCAATAAAGGGCTTACGCCTAAATTCCTCTGCTATAAGGACTTAGCTCGCAGCCCGCACGGTTCACACCCTACCCTCGATGCAGATCTCTATTTCCAGTGTAGAGACTTCCTGGAATCACTACGCCAGGCCAGTGCAGAAAAACCGCGTATCCACTCAAGAAGATTCATAAGGAACGCGGTAGAACGCAGGCCCCTTCGGCTACGCTCAGGGCGGGCTCTTCGACTCCGTCTTCGCGGCGCAAAGCCTTCGCTCAGGATGACAGCGTAGGGGTTTCGTCAGAGCCGAGGGTTGTCTAGCTGCCGAGCTTCTTTTTCCAGTGTTTGGCGAGACATTCGGCGACGGATTTCGATGGGTCGCTGGAGTTCTGGCTCTCTTTCTTACAGGTGTAGCTGAAGGTGATGTCTTTCGTCTGCGCGTTAACCACCTGCATGGTGACGCGGTCCCACGCGCCGTCATTGTAGGTGCCGGTGGTCAGGGCGCTGGTTACGCCCTTGAAGATCGATCCATTGTTGGCGGTAGCCTGGAAGGTCACCATGTAGGTCGCGCGAGTGGGATCCAGGGTGACGACCACGGGCAGATTCTTCTTCTGCACGGCTGCCGAAAAGTCGCCGGAGAAGGGGCTGTTGGGGTCGAGGTAGACCGTGGTCTGGCCCGATTGAGCCAGGCACACGGCAGACGATGTGATAAGCAGCGCGATCCAAACCCATTTCATCGGGGCGTCTCCACTCGTGGCGATCTTGGCCTCACATAGTACCGCGCCGCCCAAGCGGGGGCACGCGAATTGTGCTGGGGTAATTTGCGTCACTTCCGGATTGCCGACCATTGCAGGACTTATCGCGTGGTGGCTGGAATCGAGGTGCCGGATAGCGCCCCTCCTATGGGTCGCTACGGCATCCTTGAGTGTCATTTCCCGAAGCACTTCTCACCGAAACCTGACGCTTCCCGTTCAAAAAACTGGTGCGATTCTCTGGGATGGTCGTCCCCAAACAGTTACACCAACGCCTACCTCTGGCGGGAGAGCTTGGCAGCATGCGCGGCCCCTTGCAATACCCCCACGTCGTCCGGGTGCATTGGCGAGAGCCGTCTCAAATTCCTTGGACGCTAGATCCGGGTGACTCTGCTCCAGCAATAAGTCACCGAGCTGTTCGCGGGCCGGAACAATCGGCCCCGGTGTCACCGGAAGCTTCTCGACCGCATCCTCCTCATCGGCTGCGACGCGCATCAAGGCTGCGGCGTCGTGGGGTTTGTTGTCCGCCTGCGCCGACCATGCCAAGACCTCGCGCATCATAATCCTCACCTGGGTGGCCCAATAGTCGTTGCCTGAGATGCGAAGCTGTTCTTCAATCTGCCGTAATTTATCTATCTCTCGGCTAGCCTCCGCAGTGCGTCCGCTGCGGGCGAGTCCGAGTCCCCGCGCCCAGACCGCAATTGCGACAACATGGGGCGGCGCTGCTGTTGCCACCGTGGCCGCAGCCATGCGTGCGGGAGCGGCCATCACGCACGCGACGCATCTGTTCAGGAGGTAGGGTAGACGCATGTGGTGAGCCTTCATCACCCATAGAAAATTCGGGCTCACCGAAATCGTTGCAGCGAACGGATGCCATATCTGGCCGCCCGAAACCGCTGTATCCTAGCAGCGCAATCGACACTGGGATCTGGGCCCAACCAATCTGGTGAGTTTTCTATGTCGCTCGTCGCAGGCACACGATTTGGGGCCTATGAGATCCTTGCCCCGCTCGGAGCCGGCGGCATGGGCGAGGTGTACCGGGCGCTGGACAGCCGGTTGGGGCGCGAGGTAGCGCTCAAAGTTCTGCCCGACCATCTGGCTTCCGAGCCGGAGCGGCTGCGACGCTTCGAGCGGGAAGCGCAGTCGGCGTCCGCGCTCAACCACCCCAACATCGTCACCATCTACGAACTGGGGCAGGTGGACGCCACTTACTACATCGCCATGGAGCTGGTGGAGGGAGACACGCTGCGCCGGCTGCTCACCGCCGGCTCGATCCCGCTGCACAAGGGGATTCAGATCGCGGCACAGGTGGCCGATGGTCTGGCCAGGGCACATGAGGCGGGCATTGTGC
>JBPCNO010000105.1:0-12032 GCA_051001135.1 Acidobacteriaceae bacterium | reverse complement strand
TGTCCAGGGCCAAAGTCGGCGATTACGACATCCTGGTTCTGCCCGGCGGCCAGATCAATCCGGACAAACTGCGGCTGGACAAGGATGCCGTCGCGTTCGTGAAGGAGTTCGCCGGGACCGGCAAGCTGCTCGCGTCGATCTGTCACGGTCCGTGGACCATGATCGAGGCGGGCGTAGTGAAGGGGAGGACCATGACCTCCTGGCCATCCCTGAAAACCGACCTGAGGAACGCCGGTGCGAACTGGGTGGACAAGGAGGTGGTGGTCGACGGCAACTTCATCACCAGCCGCAAGCCGGATGACATCCCCGCCTTCAGCCAGAAAATCATCGAAGAGGCGAGCTCCGGAAGGCAACTCAAGGCCGCCAGCTAGCCTCCCAATCAGCAGCACGTTCGCGAGAAAAGGAGGAAACTTCATTTAACGCGAACGATGGAAGGGCGGGCGCCGAGCCCGCCCTTCGTATTTCCCGTCCGATTTATCTCTCGTAGGTGCGCACCCACTCCGCAATGCTTCGCACCGCAACGCCCGAGGGTCCCTTCGCGATCCAGGGCTTCTGCTCTTCCATCCAGGCTATCCCTGCGATATCCAGGTGGATCCACGGTGTCTCGTCGACAAACTCCTTCAGGAACATGGCCGCCGTCACCGCACCGCCATAGCGCCCGCCGGTATTCATAATGTCCCCGATGGAGGACTTGATCTGCTCCCGGTACTCGTCTTCCACGGGTAGCCGCCAGAAGCGCTCGCCAGATGTCTTGAGTGCGTCGACGAAGTGTCCATACGTCTCATCGTCATTCGAAAAAACGCCACCATTCACCATACCCAGCGCGACCACGCATGCGCCGGTGAGCGTGGCAGCGTCGATCAGATGAGTTGCCCCGAGCTGCCGCGCATAGTGCAGTCCATCGGCCAGCACCAGCCGCCCTTCGGCGTCCGTGTTGATGATCTCGATAGTCTTGCCGGACATGGCGGTCGAGATATCGCCCGGCTTGTAGGCCGTTCCGCTGGGCATGTTTTCCGCCGCGCACACCACGCTGATCACCCTGACCTTGGGTTTGAGTTGCGCAATCGCCTGCATGGCCCCGATCATCGCCGCGCCGCCGGCCATGTCGTACTTCATCTTCTCCATGTTGTCGGCCGGCTTGATGGAGATGCCGCCCGTATCGAACGTAATGCCCTTGCCCACCAGGCCGAGCACCGGACCGTCCGCGGCCGCGCCTTCGGGCTCGTAGCGCATCACGATCAGCGCCGGCGGTTCCGCCGAGCCCTGGGAGACGCTCCAGAAGGCGCCCATCTTCAGTTCCTTGAGCTTGTCCGTCGAGTGCACCTCGCACTTCAGTCCGTTGGCCTTGGCCATGGCCGCCGCGCGTTTGCCCAGCTCCGTGGGAGTGAGCACGTTGCCGGGCTCGTTCACCAGCGAGCGAGCAAAGTTTTGCGCCTCGCCTAGGATCACGCCCTCGCGAAAGCCGGCTTCCGTGGCGCTCTTGTCGCCATTCTTGGGAGCCAGGATACTCAGCGACTCGATGCTGCGGTCCTTCCGGTCGGAGCGGTAGGTGTCCGGGTCGAAGTCGCCGACGTAGGCGCCTTCCACCGCCGCTCGCGCCGCCTCGGCAGCGGGGAGGTCCGCGGACAGCACCAGCGTGAGCGAGCGAATCTTGCGCGGCTTGGCGAAGCGTACCGCGGCGCCCGCTGCCTTGCGCAGTTCGTTCGCATTCGCCTTTTCCACCCCAACTATCAGCAGGCGCTGGGCCTTCAGCCCCGCGGGCGCATGCAGCAGAAGCGTCTCGCAGCTTCCGGCGGCAAATTCCTGGCCCCCGAAATGAGCCGCCGTCGCCTTCACCAGAGCAGCATCCTCTGACAATAGAGCGACCTTCGGTTCGGCCTTGGGATCCTTCTTATCGGCCTTGTTGACGGCAAACGCAACCAGTAGTTCTGCATCCGCTTCCGCGGGGTTTTCAAAACGTAGATCTGTCTTCATTCGTATTTGCACCTCAGGTTTTGTTTCGAATTGTTAGACCCGCCAACGCCGGGGTGCCCCATCCTGAGTGGAGCGAAGGGTGGGAGACCGCAATTAATTTAGCTCGCCGTGCGCTGGCTGCGCACGATCGCCGCCTTGGCCTCTCGGTCCGCCTCCCGCCGCCGCTCCGTCTCCCGCTTATCCCAGTCCTGCTTGCCTTTGGCCACCGCAATCTCGCACTTCACCCGCCCATTGCGGAAATAAAGCCGCGTGGGGATGAGCGTCTGCCCTTTAATCTGCGTCTTTCCGAACAGCTTCCGCAATTCCTCCCGCCTCAGCAGCAGCTTCCGTGTGCGCCGCGCTTCATGGTTGGAGAGATTGCCATGGGAATAGGGTCCGATATGAGCATTCAGCAGGAAAGCCTCGCCGTCCTTGATAATGCCGTACGCGTCCTTCAGGTTCGCCTTGCCTTCGCGGATCGACTTGACCTCGGTACCGCGCAGGGCGACACCGGCCTCGTACTTCTCAAGCAGGAAGTAATGATGGCTGGCCGCCCGGTTGACGGAAGCATCGCGCTGCCCGGAGGCCACCGGGTCACGGTCCTTCACCCGCTGCGGGGCGGGCTGGATGGAATGCGTGGCTTGCCGCGACATAGGCGTGAATCTCATGCTAGCACGCACTTTGGGGGTACATGCCGGTCCACGGCGCGATGCTATAATCTGCGTGCAGCGAGCCTCTCATCTTGAATTTGGTTGCCCGGAGATCCCGCGCCCCCGCGCATTCCCGCGCCACTCTGAAGGTGGAGGCCGGGATGGCTGCCCTCAATGCTCTCGATCCAGATGCGTTCGATCCACGTACTTCCGATATAGATTCTGTTGATTCAAGGTCCGGCTGCGTTGCCCGCGTTCCACGGTTTCCACGGCACAGACGGTCACTCTTTTGGAGTTACATGAACCGCCGCACACTACGCTGGGCTCTTCCCGCTCTCCTCCTGCTCCTGCTTCCGCTGCTTCCCACGTCCGTGCATGCGAAGTCCGGTGGCAAATCCGCCAAGTCTCTCTACAAGGCGGGTCAGCTCGCGGAGGCGAAAGAGGACTATCTCGGCGCCTATGAGGATTACTACCAGGCCTTCCAGAAGGACCCGGTAAACCTCTCCTACAAAGCCTCCTATGAGCGCCTGCGCTTCCAGGCGGCCGCCATCCACGTGCACCGCGGCGAAAAGCTGCGCGACGGCGGCGATGTGAGCGGCGCTCTCACGGAGTTCATGCGGGCGACGGAGATCGACCCCAGCAACGAGCTGGCGCGCCAGAACATCCGTTCGACCCAGGAGAAGGCCACCAGCCCCACGTCCGAGACATCGGTCTCCAATACCTTCATGACGGCCTTAGGTGACGTCGCCTCTCCCGCCGAGCTCAAGCCCATCTCCAACGAACCCATCACCCTGCACAGGGTGGAGGACGCCAAGGTCGTCTATCAGACGGTCGGCAAGGCCGCCGGCATCAATGTGCTCTTCGACCCCGACTACACCTCGAAGCGCATTCAGGTGGATCTCCAGAACGTCTCGCTGCTCGACGCCCTGCGCATCATCGCCACGGTGTCAGATACTTTCTGGCGACCGGTCACCTCGAACACCATCTTCGTCGCGCAGAATACCCGCGCCAAGCGCACCGAGCTGGACGAGCAGGCTGTCCAGACCTTCTATCTGGCGAACTCCGCCCAGCAGAACGATCTCAACGACATTCAGACCGCGCTGCGCAACGTGCTGACCAACGCCAAGCTCTACGCCGTGCCCAGCCAGAACGCCATCGTCATGCGCGCCACCCCGGACGAGCTGCTGCTGGCGCAGAAGCTCATCAATGACCTCGACAAGGCGCGCCCGGAGGTAGTAGTGGACGTGGCCGTGCTCGAAGTGAGCCGCAACCGCGAGCGCAATCTTGGCATCGTGCTGCCCCAAACCTTCAGCGCCGCGCTGCAGCCGTCCAACGCCACGACTACGACCACGAACACGAATAACAACAACAACCCGAACGGCACCCCCACCACTCCCACCACCAGCACCACCGGCAACCTGTCGCTGAACGATCTGAAAAACCTGAACGCGACCAACTTCGCCATTACCGTCAGCCAGGCCACTGCCAACCTGCTCTTGACCGATAGCGACACCAAGGTGCTGCAGAACCCGCGGGTGCGCGCGACCGACGGGCAGAAGGCCGATCTGAAGGTCGGCTCCCGCATCCCGGTGGCCACCGGCTCCTTCCAGACCGGCGCGGCCACCGCCGTGGTCAGCTCGCTGGTCAACACCCAGTTTCAATACCTCGACGTGGGTGTGGAGATCGAGATCACGCCGACTATCCACTACGATCGCGATGTCAGCCTCAAGCTCAAGCTGGTCATCTCCCAGACCAACGGCTCGGTCAAACTGGGTGGCATTAACGAGCCGATCATCAGCCAGCGCACCGTCGACCAGGTCATCCGGTTGCGCGAGGGCGAGGTCAACATCCTGGGCGGCATCCTGCAGCAGAGCAACAGCAACAACCTCAGCGGCACCCCCGGGCTGGCGCAGATTCCCATCCTGAAGTATCTGTTCAGCAACACCGACAAGATCAGCATGAACGACGAGATCGTCTTCATGCTGGTGCCCCACGTCGTCCGCGCGGAGGAGTTGAGTCCGCTGAACCTGCGCGAGGTGGACACCGGCACCGGCAATACGGTCGAGCTGCGCCGCATAGGCACCATTACCATTCCGCAGTCTGCTCTGCCCAAGAGCGTCCCCGGCGCGACCGGAGTAGCCTCGGGCTCCGAGATTCCCACGCCCAACGGAGCGAGCACGGCGCCGCCTGCCCCTGCCGGAACTCCCGGCGCTGCTACCGGTCCGGCTCCGGGCCAACCTGCCACCCCGCCGGGAACGCCGGCCGCTGCCGCTGCCGCGAACGGCCAGGCCACGAACGCGCCACCTGTAACGATCAGTCTGGCCGCGCCGCCCATCGCGCCCAAGGTCGGCTCGACCTTCCAGGTAGCCATGAACCTCACTGGCGGCACGGATGTCTTCGCCACGCCTATGCAGGTGCAGTACGATCCGTCCAAGCTCACGCTGGTCAACGTCGATGCCGGAGATTTCCTGGGGCATGACGGTCAGGCGGTCGCGCTCGTTCACCGTGACGACGGCGCGGGCGGAGTGGCCATTTCGGCGGCGCGTCCACCTGGGGTCAGCGGCGTCACGGGCTCCGGTCCGCTCTGCGTGCTCACCTTCCAGGCGAAGGCGCCGGGAGATTCGATCGTGAACGTGACCAAGGCAGCGGCGCGCAACAGCCAGCAGCAGGCGCTGCCCGTGGTCACCTCCGGCACCATTGTGCACGTGCAGTAACACGTCCGATGAGACGTGCAATAGCACGTTCGATCGCACGTGGAGCCGGTAACGCACGCACAAGTGCAGGTGGCAGCGCGTCTAATAGATATGTGCCGCGGTAGTGTCATCCTGAGCGGAACCGAAGGTGGAGTCGAAGAGCCTGCCCTGAGCGGAGCCGAAGGGATCTGCTTCATCTTGCATGTAGGAATCGGCGCGGAAGCGCCGCTCAACGAACGAGGAAAGCGTATCCGTGTTGTCCCTTAGGCGTCTCTCCGCTCGCAGATCCGAAGGCGGGGAAGCCGGTCTCACCCTGGTCGAGCTCATCATCACCGTGGCGATCCTGGCCCTGCTGGCCTCCGCCGCCGTGCCCATTGCTCGCTTCAACGTCAAGCGGGAGAAGGAGCGCGAACTCCGCTACGATCTGTGGCAGATGCGCGATGCCATCGACAAGTACAAGGACGCGGCGGATCGCGGCGCCTTTCAGATCAAGGTGGACAGTTTCGGTTACCCGCCCGATCTCGAAACTCTCGTCAAGGGGGTCGATGTTCAGGGCAAGAAGGTGAAGTTCCTCCGCCGCATTCCCGTCGATCCTATGACCGGCAAGACGGAATGGGGAGAACGCTCCATGCAGGATGAGCCCAACAGCCAATCCTTCGGCGGCCAGAATCTCTTCGACGTCTACTCGAAATCGCAAGGCACCGCATTGAATGGCACCAAATATGCAGACTGGTAATTCGAATAGACCAATGAGCGCGATGACATCGAGCGACCCTCAACAACTAAGCGGACGTCAACGAAGCCGTCGGCGCCTAGGCTTGCGGCGTCGTTCCCATGGGACCGGCGGCTTTACCCTGGTCGAGTTGATGGTCGTCATGTTGATCATCGCCATCCTCGCCGCCATCGCCATCCCCAGCTATATCTCCTCGGTCAAGGCCGCCAAGGAGGCGGTGCTGAAGGAGGATCTGCACGTCCTGCGCCAGGCCATCGACGCCTACACCTCCGACAAGGAGAAGGCGCCGCAGTCCCTCGACGACCTGGTACAGGCCGGCTACCTCAAGAGCATGCCCGTCGATCCCATGACCCACAGCAGCACCTCCTGGGTCACCGCCACCGACGACACGCTCTCCAACGTCGACCAGACCGAACCCGGCATCAACGACGTCCACAGCGGTTCGGACCAGGTTGGTAGCGACAGCCAGCCCTACTCCAGTTGGTGATTTTGCCAGATACGCATTCTCATTCCGTACGAGTCCGGGTGCCCCATCCTGAGCGGCTTTATCGCGAAGGGTGGGAGACCACGATCTCCGTACCTGAGCTGTGGGTCTGAGCTAGGATCGAACGCAAGCAGATGAACTCCACCTCATCCAAAGTTCCAGACCAACCCACCATCGCAACCGTCTATTCGGCCTACACGCAGATCTGGCAAACCGCACGCCGGCATCTCGGCGGGCGGATTCCCGGCAGGTTCTTCCTCTGTTCTCCCCTCAGCGAGGGCGGGACGTCTCTCACTCTCGCTACCGGCATCGCGGGCGCCGCATCGCTGACCATCGAGCCATCGAGCGACGCCATCCGGGATGCAACGCGTGCCGGCATCGTAGACTTCGCGGTCAACACTCTCGATGAAGCCCTGCGCATCCTCAAGAACGAGATTCGCAAGCAGCAGGCAGTCTCAGTTCTGCTCGAAGGCGGCGTAGCGCAGGCACTGGCGGAGATGGGAGAGCGCGGAGCGCAGCCCGACCTGATCGCCTGGTACCCATCGGACGACCGCCGCCTCGCGCCCTTCCTGGAGCGTGGTGCAGTCCTGCTCTCTTCCTCCGCCGGGACAGAGGAAGCTTCCGCCGGGGCAGAAGAACCTTCGGAGCGCGATCGCGAGGACTGGCTGCCCGTGAGCTGGCGAACGCTCGAACCATCGGCTCAGGCGTTAAGGTATCTGGACAGCCTGGTGGTGAATACGCTCCCGGAGGACGATCTTGAACGCCGCCATTGGGTCGCGCGCGCGCCCCGCTACCTGCCGCGCGTCCTGCGGACCGAACGCTCTGTGGCGATGACTCCGGATGAGGCCACGCGCTTCCGCGCCGCCGTAGAACGCGCCGTGGCCGCCGGAGAGCTATCCACCGCCGCCGAACTCCAGATCGGCCATGGCGCCCCCATGCAGATCGTGCCACCGCGCCCGGGTGCCCCGTCCTGACCCTGAGCGAAGTCGAAGGGGAAGGGTGGGAGACCACAGCCATCCTCCCCGCCCGCGAGACTCCGCTCCTCCCACCCCATCGTCATCCTGAGCGGAGCACGCAGTGTGAAGTCGAAGGACCCACGTTGCGCTGTGGTCACGAAACTGTGGGAGACCACCGGAACGAGCTAACCCACTTCCAACCCTCGCAACACCGCCCAGAGCTCCTTCAGCCCGAGCGCCGTCTTTGCCGAGCACAGCATCAGGTCATCCGCACCCAACTCGCGGCGCAGCAGGTGGGCCGCATTGGTGCGCGCATTCCCCGACATGCGATCCGCCTTAGTTCCAACTACTAAGTAATTTCGGCCAACATCCTTCAAGTACTGGATGAGCGCTGCATCCTTCTCCTGAGGCGGCACATTGCTGTCCACCAGGCAGATGCACAAGGCCAGCGAGGGCCGCTCGGCCAGGTAAGGATCGATGAACTTGGGCCACTCGGCAGAGATCGACTTCGAGATCTTGGCGTAGCCGTATCCCGGCAGGTCGGCAAACATCAGCACCGGTGCGGGGCGGCCCGGCGCCTCGTACAGCGCGAAAAAATTGATCGACTGCGTGCGGCCCGGCGTGGAGGAGACATGCGCCTGCTTCGAGCCCAGCAGGGCATTGATCAGACTGGACTTGCCGACATTCGACCGGCCGAGGAAGGCGACCTCTGGCACGGAACTCGAAGGAAACTGCTCCGGCGCGGTCGCGGAGAGAAGAAATTTTGGATGGAGGCGCATGGACCTCCCTATTCTCGCAGACGAAGCCCTTGCCGCCACGCCGGGTGCCCCATTCTACGCGCCGGAACACCGTGGGGTGCCACACATCTCCTGAGCGCGTAGGGTGGGATCTGCGCGCCAGCGCAGACCGTTTTCCTTTACCCAGCGAGAAAACTTAGACCCTGGGGAGGGGTACCCCTCCCCCTCTGTCTACTGATGCGCCCGCGGCTTCTCCGCCGTCACCGCGGCGTGGACGCCTGCCAGCGCTTCCGGGGTCTCTTCCTTGAGCTCCGGCAGCGGCGCCTCCAGCGCAATCTTCAGCACCTCATCCACGTGATCGACGAAGTGCAGCTTCATGGTCTTTTTCAGAATCTCCGGCAGATCCGGAAGGTCTTTCTCGTTCTCCTTCGGCAGGATGGCCTCGAAGATGCCCGCTCGGTGCGCCGCCAGCAGCTTCTCCTTCAGCCCGCCGATGGGCAGCACCTTGCCTCGCAAGGTGATCTCGCCGGTCATCGCGATGTCGCGCCGGACGGGGATCGTGGTCAGGGCGCTGGAGAGAGCCGTGGCCATGGTGATGCCCGCTGAGGGGCCGTCTTTGGGAATCGCCCCCTCGGGCACGTGTACGTGGATATCGACATTACGATAGAAGTCGCGCGCCAGACCGAGATGGAGCGCCCGGCTGCGCAGATAGGAGAGCGCAGCCTGCGCCGATTCCTGCATCACGTCGCCCAGTTGGCCGGTCAACGTGAGCTTGCCCTTGCCGTCCAGCACCTGCACCTCGGTCGACAGGATGCTGCCGCCCATCTCCGTCCAGGCGAGCCCGGTCACCAGACCGATCTCATTCTTTTCGTGCACCTGCGAATCGCGGAACTTCGCCACACCCAGCACGTCGGGAACGTTCGCGCCGGTGAGCTGCTCCTTGTGCTTGAGTCCGTTCTTGACCACGCGGCGCGCCACCTTGCGGCACACATTGCCGATCTCCCGTTCCAGATTGCGCACGCCGGCCTCGCGCGTGTAGCCGCGAATGATCTCCGTCAGCGCCTCATCGGTAAAGGTGATGTTCTTGTCACTCAGCCCTGTGGCCTCGATCTGCTTGCGGACCAGGTACTGCTTGGCGATCTCCAGCTTCTCCGCCTCGGTATAGCCGTGCAGCCGCAGGATCTCCATGCGGTCCTGCAGCGGTCCCGGGATGGTATGCAGCACGTTCGCGGTCGCGACGAACAAGACTTGCGACAGGTCGTATTCCACGTCGAGGTAGTGATCCTGGAAGCTCGAGTTCTGCTCCGGATCCAGGACCTCGAGTAAGGCGGAAGCGGGATCGCCGCGGAAGTCCGCCGCCATCTTGTCCACCTCATCCAGCATGAAGACCGGGTTCTTGGTGCCCGCTTTCTTCATCGACTGGATGATCTGTCCGGGCAGCGCGCCGATGTAGGTGCGGCGGTGTCCGCGGATCTCCGCCTCGTCCCGCACCCCACCCAGCGACATGCGGACGAACTTGCGGCCGGTCGCCTTGGCGATCGACATACCGAGCGAGGTTTTGCCGACTCCCGGCGGCCCCACAAAGCACAGAATCGAGCCCTTTGGATTCTTCACCAGTTGGCGCACCGCCAGGAATTCAAGGATCCGCTCCTTGATCTTTTCCAGGCCATAGTGGTCCTCGTTCAGCACCTTCTCCGCATGGTCGATGGAGCGCGTCTCCTTGGACCTCTTCTTCCACGGCACGGCCAGCAGCCAGTCGAGATAGTTGCGCGAGACGGTGGACTCAGCCGACATCGGCGGCATGGCTTCGAGCTTCTTCAGCTCCTGCACTGCCTTGTCGAAGACATCCTTGGGCATGCCGGCGGCCTCGATCTTCTTCTTCAGATCATCGAACTCGCTCTTCTCGCCCCGGCCCAGTTCCTTCTGGATGGCCTTGATCTTCTCGTTGAGGTAGTACTCTTTCTGTGCGCGCTCCATCTGCCGCTTGACGCGTCCCTGGATGGAGCGGTCCATGTTCAGCTTTTCGATCTCCAGATCGAGGATGCCGGCGATGCGGCCGAGCCGTTCCGATGGATCGAAGAGGTTGAGCAGTTCCTGCTTCTCTTCGATCGAAAGCTGCAGGTTGGCCGCGATGGTGTCGGCCAGCTTCGAGGGCTCGTCCATACGCACCGCGGCGATCATGGATTCGTAGTTCAGGCTCTGCTGCAGCTTGACGTACTGCTCGAAGAGCGTGGTCACCTTCTGCATCAACTGCTCGATCTGGGGCCCCGGCTCAGTCGGCCGCGGGATACGCACCGTAGCCACAAAGAAGCCGTCCGCATCGTTCATGTCCGTCGCTTTGGCGCGCTCCAGACCCTCCACCAGCACCTTGATATTGCCGTCCGGCATCTTGACGCTCTGGACGATGTTGCCGATCGTGCCGACGGTATAGATGTCTCCCGCCTTAGGCTCGTCGATTCCCGCGTCAAGCTGGGTCGCGAGAAAGATCTTCCGATCTCCGGTGAGCGCCTCTTCGAGTGCGCGCACGCTGGACTCGCGCCCGACGACGAACGGCGTCATCATGAAAGGAAAGATGACCATATCGCGGATGGGCATCATGGGCAGCTTGCGAAGCTCACCTCGCTCCCGCGTCTCTTTTGTCTCTTTGGGTTCTTTGCTCTGTGCCATGGCTTTTCCTTCTGCCCGCGCTGTGGCGGCGGACGACTGTTTCTGCCGCAGTAGTGAAAAGCCTGCAGCGGGTGAAACGCAAATCCGGCGTGCTGCCGGCCCGCGCTACGCCCGCCATCTACAACGTTACCGGAGGTCCCTGGATGGGATGAGGTCCGGGCTGGTGAGTTGCTCCGTACTGCAAATCGCGCTCTGACAAGCGGGTCAATCGGCGCTCGACAGTCTGTTAACCGGCCTTTTCCAGCAAGGTCATGGAGAGATCGCGCTTCTGCACCATCTCAGCCGTGATCTCGAGGTCCTTGATCTTCTTGTTGCCCGGCAGGTGATACATCAGTTCAAGCATCAGCTCTTCCAGAATCATGCGCAGGCCGCGCGCGCCGACCTTGCGCGCGAGTGCCTCCCGGGCCACCGCATGCGTTGCTTCATCGGTGAAGTGAAGCTGTACGCCTTCGTACTCGAACAGGCGCTGATACTGCTTCAGAATGGCATTGCGCGGCTTGCTCAGAATTTCGACCAAGGCCGGCTCATCCAGCTCATCGAGGATGCCGAGCACGGGCAGCCGTCCGACAAACTCCGGGATCAGGCCGAACTTGATCAGATCCTGCGGCTCGGCGCGGCGCAGCAGTTCGCTGTCCCGCTGGGCCGGCGTGGCCTCTGCTTCCGCAAGCGCCTGCTTCTCGGTAAGCGCCTTGAAGCCGAGGGCCTTCTTGCCGACGCGCCGGCCAACTACCCGCTCCAGGCCCACGAATGCGCCCCCGCAGATAAACAGGATGTTGGTCGTATCCACCGGCGTGAATTCCTGGTGGGGATGCTTGCGGCCACCCTGGGGCGGTACGTTCGCCACCGTGCCTTCCAGGATCTTGAGCAGCGCCTGCTGCACGCCCTCACCGGAGACATCGCGGGTGATCGACGGATTTTCGTCCTTGCGTCCGATCTTGTCGATCTCATCAATGTAGATGATTCCGGTCTGGGTGCGCGCCACGTCGCCATCGGCCGCCTGCAGCAGCTTGAGGATGATGTTTTCAACGTCCTCGCCTACATAGCCGGCTTCGGTCAGCGTGGTCGCATCGACGATGGCAAAGGGCACGTCGAGGATGCGGGCCAGTGTCTGGGCCAGCAGGGTCTTGCCGCAGCCGGTCGGGCCGACGAGCAGGATGTT
>JBPCNO010000104.1:0-59217 GCA_051001135.1 Acidobacteriaceae bacterium | reverse complement strand
CAATACGTCGGTGCACAGTATCGCGAGATCGACCGGTTCGAGCGCCAGGCGGATGGGCCGCGAAAAATAAAGCAGCCGCTCGATCATGGTATCCAGCCGATCGATCTCTTCCAGTACCACCCTGGTGTTCTTGGTAAGCGACTCCGTTCCGCTCGCGCGCTCCGACATCTGCGTCCGCAGCCGAATGGTGGCGAGCGGGTTGCGCAGCTCATGCGCGATGCCGGCGGCGAACTGCCCCAGCGCGGAGAGCCGCTCCTGATGGCGCAACCTGTTCTCCAATTGGCGCTCACTCTCGATCTTTTGCTTCAGCGTGCGTGAGAGCGCGTCCACCTCGGCGAGCACCTGTTCGAACTCCGCCAGTTGCGGCTGAGCGGTGCGCGCGCCGGAGAAGTCCTGCTGCAGCGACCCCAGACGCGCCAGCACCGCGCTGACCCCCGCCTGCACCTGGGCGGTGATGAGGAAGGCCACCAGCGCGCACACGAAGGCCGCGAGTGCGAACCCGATGGAACCGAACAGTAGCTGCAGGTTTCGTCCCGAGTTGACGCCCGGTAGTCGCTGCATCAACCATGTGCTGCCGGGGATGCTGCCATCGATCTTTACCGGCGACGCAACAAAGACGATGGCATCCCGCGCGCCGGAGAAGCGCAGCGATTGCGGCTGCCCGGTCGTCGCGGCCTTCCGCGCCAGCTCAGTGATCGCGGGCCGCTCCTTTTCAGGAATGTCTTTCTTGCGGCCGGGACCTTCATGCGTGGGGAAGGCATAGCCCAGCAGGTCGTCGTCGGCAGTGGAATAGAAACCACCCTCGACCCCGATCTCGTGCTGCAGCACGACACTGGTCATCAGTGACAAAACCTGTTCCGAACCAGGCTCCCTCGGCGAGCTAAGTGCGAGAGGCCGGTGGGCTTGCGCTTCATACCGGCTCTGCGCCGCGTAGTCCTGCCCCAGTGTTTGCGCCAGGATCGCGAGCCGCCGTTCGGAGCTGCCAATCTGCGCACTCTCGGTATTGCGCAAGAGATAGATAAACCCGCTCGCCGCTGCGCCCATCAGCAGGCAGGTCAGCACCGCCAGTAACACGATGCGGGCTTTCACACTGTTGGTGCGGAGCGGGATGGATAGTCTTCGAGTCATGCCAAGGTGGAGAGCCTTCGCGACAATCAGCGGACGGAATTGCCGGCCAGTGCACGCCCGCCACCGCCGCGTACCGATCCGGAGAGTCCGCGTGGTCGTGGCGAAACGCCATGCTGTTCATGATAAGCGCGCGCGGCCGGATACCAAGCTCCGGCCGCGCGGCTTGCCGTCACGATTGAGGCGGCGGCGGTGGCGCACCTGCATCCGCCGGGGGAGGCGGAGGAGGCGCACCGGCGTCCGGGGGTGGCGGAGGAGGTGCAGCACCCGCTCCCGGAGGTGGGGGTGGCGGCGCTGCCTGCGCCGGAATGGCGCCGCTGGCAATCAGCGCGCGCTGCTGCATGTGATCGGCGGCGGCCAGCAACGCATCAGCGCCGCGCGCGAGACTGGCGGCCTCTTCCGGCTTGCTGGCGCTCAGCAAGGACTGCGCCCGCTGCTGCAGCCTCCGCGATTCGCCCATCAACGAACGGATTTGCGGGCTCGCCTGCGTCGCCGTTCCGCTGCTCAGGTCGGCCGTGAGCCGCGCGCTGTGATCGCTGACACGCGCCAGCGCATCATAGGCACGCGCGCTTTGTGCGCTGCTGTCGGTCGCCGGCGGCGCGGGAATCTGTGTCTGCCGCGACGCCGCCTCGATCAGATGAGCGCCGGCGATCTGTTCGGCAGCGCGCGCCATATCGGCGGCCGCCATCGCGGTCTCCCGTGCGCCCACAAAGTTGCTGGCCTGGTATTGCGTGAGCGCCTGCTGATAGCTCTCGCGCGCCCGGGACAGGATCTCCTTTGTATCCTGCGCGGCGCTTTGTGAGAGTGCCATGCTGCGGCCCAGCGCGTCATACGCACGCTGCACCGCATCGGCGGCTTGTTGTTGCGTGGTCGCTATCATGGCTGGGCGATCGGGCGGTGGTCCGGGTGGCGGTCCGGGCGGCCGTGGTCCACGCGGTCCTTGCGCGTTCGCGGCGAACGCGAAGAGGAGGCTCGCCCCGATCCCCAGGGCCAGTCGTGTTGTTCGTGAATGGATCATGATGGATTGTTCTCCTGTCGCCAGGTTGGCGGCTTACGTTCTTGAGTACAGCAACGCGATGGCCAAATTCGCTGAGGTGTGGATTCAGCGCTCTGCCCGCACCATCGATGTTTTCTCCCGGCATGAGCGTGTGCAATGAGCCCGGCGAGCGTCCGTAAAACGAACGGACGGAGCCCCGATCAGAAGTGCGAGATGAGTGCCACGCCAGCGATCATTAGCACCGCTCCCAACACGCGCCAGATGTTGACGCCGTGGGTAGGCATCCGGAACAGACCGAAGTGATCGATGACGATGGACATGATCAGCGAGGCCGTGACGGTCAAGCCGGTGTAGGGTCCGGCTCCCACCTTGTCGACCAACAACAACCCGGCAAAGACCGCGACCGCGCCTACCAGGCCGCCAAGCGTAGCCCACCACGGCATGGCCGCAATGCCATCGAGCGTGGGCAGCGGGCGTGGCCAGATAGTGAACGCGCCGATCAGGAACAGCACAATCAATCCAAACGAGACCAGGCTGGCCAGCCAGGGATTGAGCAGCGAGTTCCTGAGTTGACCGTTCATCGGTGCGCCGCACGCCTGCAGCACGCCGGAGAAGAGGATGAAGATATAGATCCAGATACTGCTCATGCAAGGCTCCGTCCTGAAAATAGTCCGTGACAGATGGCGAGCGATTGAGGAGGTGCATCTGCCGGACATATCAGTGCAAGCAGATAGCCACAGTGCACCGCAGCGAACTATGCGCCACGCCTGGCCGGATGCAGCGTCCTGATCTGTCCGTTTTCCGCCCGCTGACCGTCCGCAATCGCCACGCATGGTGGCATCTATGCTTGCAATGCCCCGGTGAGCAGTCCTTCCGAATGGCGAGGAACGTGCTTCAGACCTTCAGGAAGGAGGAGCAGCCATGCATCGCCAGAGTCGCTTTGCAGGAATCGCTGGGGTGCTTGCGCTCGCTTGCGCCGGGTGCGCCGGCCCCGCTGGGCCGGGCTTCGGATGGGGGCCGGGCCTGGGTCCCGAGTGGGACCAATTCACCGGCTTGCTGTTGTTGGCCTGCGTGGGTGTTGGCCTCTACTGGCTGCTGCGCCGCTCATCGCTGGTGGAGATACGGCGGTCGAGACCGGGGACTGAGTCCGCCGTGATGCAGGAAGCGGAAAGGATTGTGCGCCAGCGCTATGCGCGAGGAGAGATCGAGCGCGAGGAGTTTCTGGAAAAGCTGAACGATCTGGGGAAGAGGATCGCGTGACGGAATCCCCACCCAGGCGTCAACCCGGGCCTGAACTCGTGCCGCCATTAAAGCCGCGGCCCACGCTGCGCGCCGTCGAGTGGCTGAACTTCTTTCTCGCCGATGTGCAGACCGGTCTTGGGCCATTCTTAGCTGCCTATCTGGCGTCCAGCGGCTGGAAGCCGGCGCAGATTGGCTATGTGCTCACCTTCGGCGGCCTGGTCACGGTGGCGATGCAGACGCCCGCCGGCGCGGTGGTCGATACGGTCCATCGGAAACGAACGCTGATGGCGGTGAGCCTGGGCTTTCTCTTGACCGGAGCCTTTCTGCTCATGGGTCATCTGCATACCTGGTCCGTCTACTCGGCACAGGTGCTGATCGGGGGCGCGGCGCCCTTCCTCGGCCCGACGGTGGCCGCCATCACGCTGGGCATCGTCGGAGTAGCCGGGTTCGATCGGCAGTTCGGCAGGAACCAGGCCTTCAACTCTGCGGGCAATGTCTTTGCCGCGCTGCTGATCGCGCTGGTCAGTTACGAGATCGGCTATCGGGCGATCTTCGCCGCCGCGGCTGTATTGGTCATCCCCGCGCTGATCTCGATCTTCAAGATCGACCCCAGACAGATCGACTACGCGCGCTCACGTGGCGCGAGAAGCGATGGTGAGAAGCCGAAGACGGAAGGTGTTCGCGCGCTACTGAAAGACCGCGTACTGCTGTTGTTTCTCGGGACGTGCCTGCTGTTCCATCTTTCGAACGCGGCCATGCTGCCGCAACTCGGCGAGATGCTTACGCGCGGCGATCCCAGGGCGGCTGCGCCATTCATGGCTGCCTGCGTCATTGTGACGCAACTGGTTATCGCCATCTCCGCGGCCAGGATCGGCAGGCGCGCGGGTAGCTGGGGAAGGAAGCCGCTGTTGCTGATCGGCTTCGGTGTGCTGCCGCTGCGCGGAGTGCTCTACACGCTGACCCACGCCACGGGCGCGCTGATCGCTATCCAGACGCTGGACGGGGTAGCGAACGCCATCTTCGGCGTGGTCTCAATCCTGGTCATCGCCGACCGCACCCGCGGCACCGGGCGCTTCAATCTGGCTGCGGGCAGCCTGGCCACCATGGTGGGTATCGGCGCGGCGCTCAGCACGACGGTGGGCGGCCAATTGATCCAGCATGCAGGCTTCCGCGCGTCGTTTCTCGGGCTGGCAGGGATCGCCCTTGTTGCCTTTATCTTGCTGTGGTCCGCAGTGCCTGAAACGTTGAGTAAGGACGCCGGGGATTCCCGCGGCCAGGCCGATCCGCCCATCGAAGCGGAAAGATACGCACCATGATTGCGCCCGAAATGCTGTGCCCTCACTGATCCGGCGGACAGAACTGGTATCGTCCTTCTGGATGCATGTGCCGAATCCATACGTTGAGATCTCAGGAAACGAGAACGTCTGAATGCATCCTGCAACGATCCTGATCTGGATCATCTCTTTCATCAGCATCGTCTGCATGCTGATTCGTCCACGCGGCATCGCGGAGGCCTATTGGGCTTGTGGCGGCGCGATCCTGCTGTGCGTCTGCCGCCTGCTCCCGCTGCCTAAAGCAGGCCACGCGGTGTATGAGGGCGTGGATGTGTATCTCTTCCTCACCGGCATGATGATTCTGGCGGAGTTGGCGCGGGAAGAAGGCGTCTTCGATTGGGTAGCGGGCATCGCGGCGCGCAATGCCAGGGGCTCACCCGAGAGGTTGTTCCTGCTGATCTATCTCTCCGGAACGATCATTACGGCGCTGCTGTCGAACGATGCGACCGCCGTGGTGCTCACGCCGGCGGTGCTGGCCGTAGTGCGCAAGGCAAAGGTCGAGCCGAAGCCGTATCTGCTGGCCTGCGCGTTCATTGCGAATGCAGCCAGCTTCGTCTTCCCTATCTCGAACCCCGCCAATCTGGTGATCTTCGACCAGCACATGCCGTCACTGGGGAGATGGCTCAGCATCTTCATTCTGCCTTCAATTGCATCGGTGGTGGTTACGTTTATCTGTCTGCGTCTGCTGTCACGCCGCGACCTTGAAGGCGCGATTGCGGGCAATCTCGAACGAGCGGAGCTCTCGACCAATGGAAAGCTGGCGCTCGCGGGCCTGCTGCTGGCTGCGGCGGCGCTCATCGCGTCGTCTGCTTTGGGGCTATCGCTGGGCGCGCCAACCTGCGGTGCTGCCGTGGTTGCCCTGCTCATCGTCTTCTGGCGCGATCGCGGCATCCTCCTGAAGGTGGCGAAGGGAGTCTCCTGGGCGGTGCTGCCGCTGGTGGCAGGACTGTTCGTCATCGTGGAAGCCTTGAAAGGCGCCGGCATGCTGCACCTGGGACTCGCCGGGCTGCAGGCGCTTGCGCACACGTCGAACATGCTGGCGAATCTGGCGGCAGCCTTTGCCGTGGGGCTGCTCTCGAACGGGATGAACAATCTTCCGGTCGGACTGATCGGCGGCGCTACCGTGCAGGCCGCCCACGAGACAGGCAGCATAGCGAACGCGGTGCTGATCGGCGTGGACTTGGGGCCGAATCTTTCGGTGACCGGCTCGTTGGCGACCATTCTCTGGCTGATTGCGCTGCGCCGCGAGCAAGTGGAGATTACCGCATGGCAGTTCCTGAAGGTCGGACTGGTCGCCATGCCCCTGGCGCTGCTGGCCAGCATCCTGCTGCTCTTCAAGTGAAGCGACATTCGGCTCGCGGGTTCGTCGCCGGGAGTTCGAGCCTTGCAATAGTAACTCCGGATGAAAGGTCGATTCTGGCTTGAGCCAGTCAGCCGCGCATCCGGAGTTCGTCGACAGCGTTGATTCACCTAAGAGTGTGAATGAACGGGCTCAGGCTGCTTTGGCGCCGTCTGCCCACGGGTTCAGCACTACCTTGATGCACTGGTCCTTCTTGTCGCGGAAGGTGCGGTAGGCCTGCGGCGCTTCGTCGATGGAGGGGCGATGGGTGATCACGAAGCTCGGGTCGATCTCGCCGCGTTGCACCCGCTCCAGCAGCGGAGCCATGTAGCGCATCATGTGCGTCTGCCCCGTCTTGAGCGTCAGTGCCTTGTTCATGAACGCGCCCACCGGAACCTTGTCGTCGAAGCCCGCATAGACGCCCGGGACGGATACCGTGCCGCCCTTCTTGCAAGCGATAATGCACTGACGTAGCACAGGCAGCCGGTCGAAGGTGAGACGCGCAGCCTGTTTGGCCCGGTCGAGCATGAACAGTGGATCGTGTCCCCAGGCCTCCATACCTACGGCGTCCATACAGGAATCCGGACCTTGGTTCCCCGTCATGTCCTTCAATGCTTCAAGCACATCGACTTCCTCGAAGTTGAGTGTCTCGGCGCCTCCGGATTCGGCCATCTGCAGACGCTCCGGTACGCGGTCAATGGCAATCACCCGTCCTGCTCCCAGCATGAACGCGCTACGGATGGCGAACTGCGCCACCGGACCGCAACCCCAAATGGCGACCGTGTCCCCCTGACGAATGTTACAGTTCTCCGCGCCCATGTAGCCGGTGGGGAAAATATCAGAAAGGAAGATTACTTTTTCATCCGGGAGCCCGTCAGGGATTTTGATCGGTCCCACATCGGCAAAGGGCACGCGCGCATATTGCGCCTGGCCGCCGGCGTAGCCGCCGAGCATGTGCGTGTAGCCGAAGAGGCCGGAGGGCGAGTAGCCCATCATCTTCTCGGCGATCCAGGCATTCGGGTTGGAGTTATCGCAGAGCGACCAGAGCTGGTCTTTGCAGGAGAAGCAATTGCCGCATGCGATGGTGAACGGCACCACCACGCGGTCGCCGACCTTCAACTTGTTCTTATCCACGCCATGACCGACTTCCACCACTTCGCCCATGAATTCGTGGCCCATGATGTCGCCCTGCTCCATGGTCGGCACATAACCGTCATAGAGGTGCAGGTCCGAACCGCAGATGCACGTGCTGGTAATACGCACAATCGCATCACGCGCGTTCAGTATCTTCGGATCAGGCACATCGTGCACCTGCATGTTCTCTTTACCCATCCAGCAGACTGCTTTCATCGGAACTCTCCTTTGCGTGTTCTTCGGGCAGCAGCGCAGCTGCCGGGCTCATGCGCTCTTACGATTCGCGGTCGGGTGCTGGAGCGTTGGCTGATGCCGCGGCGCGGGCTGATCCTGCTTCTCACGAAACAGTACCTGCTCCACGCGGCCGTGCACGCCGCGAGGTCCATGCGATTGTCCAAGCGTGGTAGCAACTTCGCCTGTTTCAACGAGTGACTTGAAACGGCGCAAGGCCTCCCGCGCGGCGAACTGCGGGTTCCTGCCCATGACGGTGGCCACTGCTCGCCCGATAGCTCCTGCTGCCGGACGATATTCCATGCTGACTTTCACGATGGTTCCGCGACCGGCCACACCGGGACGAAACTCCACCGATCCGTTGTTGGGCAGGTCCCCCCCGGGCAGAGACTCCCATGCGATTCGCTCATTCTCGCGATCCTCCGTAGTTTGCGCGGTCCAGCGGATCTTGGCTCCCATGGGCCCGATCGCCACCCACTCCGACTGGTTGCCGCCGGTCACATGTACCGACTCCAGGTGACGCATGAAGCGGGGCAGATTTTCGTAGTCGTGCCAGAAGCGGTACGCTGTTTCCGGAGTGCAGTTGACGGCGAAGCTCGCTTGCGCCGAGTACTGCCGCGGATGCGATTGCAGGCGCGCGCCACCCAGGGCGATGAGGCCGCCGGCGGCCGCAAGCGCCGTGCCAGCCTTCGATTTGCGCGTGAGCCCGAAGAGGGCGAGACCTCCGCCCAGGAAGACTTCCCACGGTTGACGTCCGATTGCCTGGAGTGCGCCATGCGGCGACGTATCGGTCTGGCCGTTCGTAGTGCGATGCATGCGATTGCCTTTCTCTCTGGGCTGCGAAGCTGTAGGAATTCTGAAGATCTCGGGAATCCGGAGATGGCCACGATGGTTCCGGCCGCGGGCTCCGGACTCTTCTTATCGAGCCGGCCTTCTCGGCAGGCAGCCGCGCTCTCTTGTTTGGATGCGCCCTGTTTCGCTGGAGCAGCGTTCCGCCGATATAAGTTGGTCGCCAATTTCAAAGCCGCTGGTCTTGTCCCCCATACACGTCTGTCACAGGCGTGACCGACGGCAGGCACGCTTCACGCTCCGGGAGAAATCTCCAGGAGAGCTGTCCGGGAGAGATCTGCCTACTAGCGCCAGGTCGGCGCCCGTTTACCCGAAAGCTCCCGATCCAGATAGGTTGCTGCGCTGATCAGCGCCAGATGGGTCAGCGCCTGGGGAAAGTTTCCTAAATGCTGGCCGCTGCTCCCTAACTCCTCCGCATACAACCCCAGGTGGTTGGCATAGCCCAGCATCTTTTCGAACAGCAGCCGTGCCTTATCGATCTGGTGCGAGCGCGCCAGCGCCTCAATGAACCAGAAGGAGCACGCGGTAAAGCTGCCCTCATCCCCCTCCAGCCCGTCGAAGCGGTCGATATCGCGATACCGGAAGACCAGCGTATCCACCGCCAGGTGTTGCTCGATAGCGGCCAGTGTCGAAAGCCACCGCGGGTCCGTGGGGCTGATGAAGCGCACCAGCGGCATCAGCAATGTCGCCGCATCCAGCGTCTCCGATCCTTGATATTGCACGAACGACTGCAGCTTCTCGCTCCAGAAATTCTGGTAGACGTCTTCGACGATCGCGTCGCGCGTCTCTTCCATCCAGCCGTACGGACCGGCCAGCGACCGCTTGGCCCCCAGCCGCAAGGTGCGATCGAAGGCCACCCAGCACATGAGCCGCGAGTGCAGGAAGTGCTTACGCCCGCCGCGCACCTCCCAGATGCCTTCATCCTCGCGCTTCCAGTTGCGCGCCAGCCACTCCAGCACGCGCTTCATGCTTACCCACTCGTCGTGGCTCATGCCATCGCTGTACTTGTTGGAGAGATAGACTGCGTCGAACATCTCGCCGTAGATATCGAGCTGAAGCTGATTCCACGCCGCGTTGCCGATGCGCACCGGCCGCGAATCCATGTAGCCGCGCAAGTGGTTCAGCTCCAGTTCGGGGACCTCACGCCTCCCATCCAGCGCATACAACACCTGCAACGGACCCTGCTCCGAATCGTAGTCGAACAGCCCCTTCAACCACTTCTGGAATTGCGCGATCTCGTCGGTGAAACCGAGGCGCATCATCGCGTAGAGCGTAAAGGACGAGTCGCGCAGCCAGGTATAGCGATAGTCCCAGTTCCGTGCGCCTCCGATCCTCTCCGGCAGACCGAACGTGGGCGCCGCCACGATGGAGCCGTATTCGTGGTCCGTCAGCAGCTTGAGCAGCAGCGCGGAACGGTTCACCATCTCGCGCCAGCGGCCGGTGTACTGGGATTGTGCAATCCAGTCGCGCCAGAACTGGGAGGTGTACCTGAATCGTTCTTCGATCGCTTCCGGATCGAGCACCGCCCGGACCTCGTCGCCATCTTCGCCGAAAACGAACATGGCCGTCTCGCCCGTGTTCAGACGAAAACTCTGCACCACGGCATCTCCTTCGACCATCAGCGGTACGGTCGCTCGTAATACCATCGCCGGCAGCGCGTCTCCGGCCGGGCGGAAGACCACCGCACCCTCTCTCCGCTCCACCGTATGCTCCATGCGTGCGTAGTCGAAGCACGGGTGACACTGCACCTTGAACTCCACGTCACCCTGAATCACGCGCACCATGCGGATCAGTTGGTTCGGCACCGTCTCCCCCAGGATCGGCATGAAGTCCGTGAGCTCCGCGATACCCTCTTCCGAAAGAAAGCGCGTCAGCAGAATGTTCGTGTCCGGCAGATAGAGTTGCTTGGTGTGCTCGTTGTCGAGCTCCGGCTGAATGCAAAAGAACCCGCCCTTCTCCGGATCGAGCAGCGCCGCAAAGACGCTGGGCGAATCGAAGCGCGGAAAGCACAGGAAGTCGATCGAACCGTTCACGCCGACCAGCGCCAGCGACCGCATGTTCCCGACAACCCCGTAATTCTCGATTGGCTGATAGTCCATCCACCCTCGCTTGCTTCGACCGGCTACGGCAGTAGATGCATCAAGGCAGCAAACGCATCAGGCCGCGGCGGGGCAGATCTGCCGCGACAAACGCCTGCGGCCTTCCATTCTCTTTCGACAACGCCTCTGCCGCCAGGTATCCGCTGCGCACCGCGCCTTCCATAGTGGCAGGCCAGTCCGTCGCCGTCCAGTCGCCGGCGAGGAACAGCCGCGGCCACCCGCTCACCGCACCGGGTCTCACCAGATCCAGTCCCGGCCGTACGGAATACGTCGCGCGTACCTCTTTCACCACCGCCGCTTTCAACAGCGTCGCCTGCTTCACCAAGGGGAAGAACAGCGCAAGTTCCCGCATGGCGAGATCGACAATCTCCTGCCGTTGCATACCCGTCAGCATCTTCGATGCGCTGACGACCAGCTCGATGTAGCTGCCGTCCTTGCTGACCTCGTTGTTTGCCTGCCGCCTGGGCTGCAGCCGCCCCGCGTTGTACATCCACTGCATGGTGGTATCGAGCAAAGCGGCATGATCCAGATCGGTGATCTCACGATCGAACCACAGATGCACGCTGGTGATGGGCGAGTGCTCGAAGCTGGCGAGTTGCACCGCAAGCGCTGCGCGCGCCGGCGCCTCTGGAAGCGCCGGCAACAGCTTCGCGAGCGATTCGAAGGAGAGCGCCATCACCACGGCATCGCTGGAAAACAGATGTGCGCCGGCCGTTAGCTCCCACGCTTCTGCGGCCGCATCCCAGCGGAGCGACTCCACGCCTGCGCGCAGATGGATCTTGCCGCCGCGCTCTTCGATATAGCGATGCGCCGCACCGTACAGCTCGCTGAGCGGAATCCGCGGCACACCCATCCGCCCCGCCTCCGCCGAGAATAGAAAGGCTTCGCGAAAGACCTTCGCGGCGTAACGCACGGAGACCTGGTCCGGCTCCTCGTTCAGCGCGCTCAACAAAACCGGCTTCCAGAACCGCTCTACCGCCCGCGGTGTCTGCCTCGTCTTCTTCAACCATTGCGCGAAGCTCTCCGCGTCACTGCCCTGACCTCCGAACATGAACGCGAAAATACCCCGCGCGATCACCGCCTTGTCCTTCCAGGACAGGACACTCGAGCGGGCAAATGAGATCGCCGTGTGCAGAGGCGCTGGCAGCGGCGCGAATGACAGCACGCTTCTGCGTCCGTCCGGGGCCAGGAAGGTGATGCGATCGAACCAGGCGATCTGATCGGAGACCCCCAGCCGCCGGTAGAGATCGATGAGCGAAGTGCAGCAACCCAGCAGGATATGCTGACAGTTATCGATCACCTCACCGGTTCCCGGATGCTCATAGGAGGAAGCGCGGCCACCCACATACGGCCGTCGCTCCAGCACCTGCACACGGTAGCCCGCCTCCGCCAGCGCGCAGGCTGCGGCTAATCCAGCGACACCGGCGCCGATTACGGAAACCGACTGGATCGGTCTCTGGATCGGGTGCGGCTTTACCATCGGAGAGTCAATCGCCATTAGGCCCATCCGGTTCTTGATGCCCATCAGGTCCTTGATGCTCTGACACGCGTGACGCCCATCTGCGTCACACCCCCCGCCAGGATCGAGAGCTTCTTCCAGGTGGGCACCGAGACCTTCGCGGTGAACACGTCATAATCCCGCGCCTCGATTCGCTTGAGCAGGCCCGCATAGATATCCACCAGCACACGCAGCGCGGGGCGGCTGTCCGCGTCGATCAGCGGCAGCAGTTGTTTCGCAGAGGCATAATAGGTCTCCGCCCGATGCGCGATCTCCGCCAGCAGCCGCCGCTGGTTTTCTCGCAGCCGCCGCCCATCCTTGAGTGCGCTTACTTCCGTCAAGGTGGTGCCAAACCGCTCCAAATCTTCCAGCGGCAGGTACACGCGTCCGCGCTCCGCATCCTCACGCACGTCGCGCAGAATATTGGTGAGCTGAAAGGCGATGCCCGTCTCCTCCGCCAGTTTCTCCGCCCGCGCATCGGTATACCCGAAGATGCGGATGCATACCAGCCCCACGATTGAGGCGACGTAGTAGCAGTAGTGGTAGAGGTCGGCGAATGTATCGTAGGTTTGCAGCGCGCTCTTTGCATCGTTCTCGTCCGCAGATTCCAGATCTGGCGATTGCAGATCCATCGCCGTTCCCTCGACAAGCTGTTCCAGCAGCGCGTCGTCGATCCGGAACCGGCGCTGCGTGTCCACCACCGCGCGAAAGACCGGATCGTCCGTGACTTCACCACGGGCAGCGCGCCGCCACGCGTCCACCCATGTGACCAGTTCCGCTCTGCGTTGGGCATGGGACTTCGTCTCGTCGTCGGAGAGATCGTCGGCATGGCGCATGAAGGCGTAGATCGCGCACATCGCGTTCCGTTTGTGTTTGGGAAGAGCGAGAAAGGCATAGTAAAAGTTTTTTGCTTCCCGCCGTGCGATCGCACGGCAGGTGGCATACGCCGCATCGATCTCCGTACGTGTCGCACCAACGCTCAACCTTCGGCTCTCCGCCCGGCAGTTCGCCCGTCGATGGTTCCTTCAGGTCGCATTCCCGGCAGAAATTTACCGGCCAGCGCGCGCAACAGCAGCTTCGCCTTGCGCGGCTTGGAAATGGCAGGCCGTTGCCGCAGCACGTCATATCCTTGCGCCTCGATCGCGCGCAGAATCTCCAGGCCGCCGCGCGTGAACAGGTCGAGATCGATTGCCAGCTCGCGGTCTACCATCCCGATCAGCTTTGCGCCCTGGCGAAACATCTCGCGCGTAAAGCTGGCTTCGGTCTCGATCAGCGCGCGGAAGCGTCCCTCTGCATCGCCGTCCGTCCGTGTGTCTTCCCCGAAGATGCCCTCATCGAGCCCCGCCTCTTTCAGGTGCTGTAACGGTATATAAACGCGGTCCTTGGTCCAGTCCACGCGCACGTCCTGCCAGAAATTCGCGAGTTGCAAGGCCGAGCAGGTCAGGTCGGAGAGAGCGACACGCTCGGCGTCGCGATAGCCGCAGGCGTACAGAACCAGGCGCCCAACGGGGTTGGCGGAGTAGCGGCAGTAGCCAAGCAGGTCTTCCATGGTGTCGTACCGCGTCACCGTCTGGTCCTGCCGGAACGCCACCAGCAGATCGGCAAACGGCTCCTTCGGAATGTCGCATTGCCGGATCGTCTCGGCCAGTGCGACAAAGACCGGATGCCGTGTCTCACCGCGATAGCATGCGTCCAGTTCCCGGCCCCACTCACCGAGCAGCGCCAACGACTGCTCGCGGTTCCCTACCTCGTCGCCCAGGTCATCCGAGATACGGCAGTAGGCGTAGATGCTTTGGAAGTGCGGGCGCAGCCGCCTGGGCAGGAACCACGACGCGACGTGGAAGTTCTCGTAATGCGTCTCTGACAGCCGGCGGCAATAGGCCTGCGCCTCAGCCAGCGTGGGGCGGTTCGCCGGCATGCGGTACTCCGTTGGCAAAGCCGCCCAGCCCTGTTCGGCCAATGTGTTCGTAACTGTCGAAGTAGCAGACACGTTCAATGCACCTGGCTCACGGCACAATCACCGTCTTGATGTCGTTCGAGCGGTCCATCAACCGGTGAAAGACGTCGGACAGTTCCCGTAGCGGGGCGCGTCCGGTGATGAAGTCGCCGGAGTGGAAGCCTCCGCTGGTGATCAGCTCAAACGCGCGTCGACAGGTCGCGGGCGTGTGATGGAAGCTCGCCTTGAGCGTGATGTCGTTGTAGTGCAACTGGTTGGTATCGAAGTCCACTCGCGTGCCCGCCGCAGGTCCGCCGAAGAAGTTCACCACGCCGCCGCGCCGTACCATGTCCACGGCCCACTGCCAGGTCTGCGGCAGCGCGACGGCCTCGATCGCGATATCCACCCCGCGGTCATCCGGAGTCAGCGCGCGCACCGCGGCGATCGGATCCTCGACCGTGGTGATCTGCAACACGTGCGCCGCGCCCAGCCCCTTGGCCGCCAGCACCTGCTCATCGCGCTTGACCACCGCGATCACCTCAACACCAGCCAGCGCGGCCGCGTGGATGAAGAGCAGACCGATCGGGCCCGCGCCGATCACCGCCATGCTGTCTCCCGGGCGCGCGCCACTCTCCTCCAACCCGCGGACTACGCAGGCCAGCGGTTCAGTGAGCGCGGCATGTTCGAAGGGCACATGTTCGGGAATGAGCAGCGTGTTCTTGGCCACGATACGCGCCGGAACACGGATGTACTCGGCGTAGGCGCCGTTGTTGAACAGCAGATCCTCGCAGAGATTTTCCTGGTCATGTCTGCACCAGTAGCACACCCCGCAGGGGGCTGAATTCAGCGCGACCACCCTGTCGCCGGGCCGGAAGGCGGTGACCCCGGCTCCTGCCTGGTGCACGATACCGGCCAGTTCATGGCCGAAGAGCGCCGGCGGCACCAGCATCTTGGCGTGATAGCCGCGCCGGTAGGTCTTCAGGTCGGTGCCGCAGGTGAGCGCCGCATGCACGCGGATGACGATCTCCCCGTCGGCCGCCACGGGCACATCCACGCGCTCGATTCGCACGTCCTCTTTGCCGTAGAGCACCGCGGCTTCCATCTCTCCTGCCATGGTCTTCTATTCTCTCAAATACGGCGGCGAGGCATCGGCCGTTCGGGCTATTCCCCATATATCCGGGCATTCTCGGGCACTTCCGGCCGCTATCGCGCGTCCCCGATCATAATCTTCATCGACTCGGCCCGGGGCTGCGAGGCAAACTCCAGTGCCGCCTCCGCCTCTTCCAGAGGAAAGCGGTGCGACACCAGTCGCGTCAGATCAAATCCATTTCGATAGCCATCGAACGCAATCGCGATGCCCTCTTCCTGGACCTCGATCGACGCACTGTAGGAGCCGAGCAGTGTCTTCTCGTCCACGCACACGGCCGCCGGATCGATGGTGGCTTCTCCATGCTGGGTCTGGGCGAAGAGCATCACGCGTCCGCCGCAGCGCGCCGCGTCCATGGCTGTGCGGATCAGTGCGTTGCCCCCGACGGCCAGCAGCACGGCATCGGCTCCCCGACCGTCGCTCTCCGCTTTGGTGCGCGCGACTACGTCCTCGGTTGAGGCATCGAGGGGACGGACCAGCCCAAAGGTGCGAGCGATCCTGTGCCGCTCCGGATACAGATCCGAAGTCAGCACCTTCGCTCCGGAGCGCAGCGCCAGGCTGGCCAGCAAAATGCCGATCGGCCCTTGACCGATCACCAATACGGTCTCATCGGGCTCCAGTCTGAGGCTGCGCACGCCCTTCAGGCAGGTATTCAGCGGCTCAACGAAAGCCGCCTGCTCGAACGGCACATCGTCCGGAATCTTGATCAGGCCGCGTTCTACGATCCAGTCCATCACCCGAACATATTCCGCAAACCCGCCGCCGGACGGCTCGAAGCCCGCCGTACACCCCACGCGCTTGTAAACCGGGCATTGCGCGAAGGTCTTCTTGCGGCAGTAATAGCAGTGTCCGCAAGGGATGTGGTGAAAGACCATGACGCGGTCGCCCACCGCAAAGCGCGTGACGCCCTCGCCCACCGCGGCAATCGTGCCCACCGTCTCATGCCCAAAGATTCGCGGCGCCGCGTGCGATCCGGTGTGGATCTTCTTGAGGTCCGTGCCGCATACGCCGCAGGTGGCCACGCGGATCAACACCTCGCCAGCGCCGATCTCAGGCACCGGCACCGTCTCCGTTCGAATATCGTTCACGCCGCGATAGACGGCAGCGCGCATGCTCGCCGGCGCCGCCGTAGCTTTCGCCCGCACGCCCTCAGAGATTGCTGTGTCCATGGACTCCCTGCTCCATCATCTCACTCACGGCCTGCGCCAGCACGCGGGAGCCGAGCGCGCTGTTCCGCCCCAGACGCACCATCGTCGGCCAGTGTTTTGGCCGCACCAGCAGATACGGTACCAGCCGCCGCAGCGACAACTGTCCATCCCGGCCCAGCAGCCGATTGAAGTCCGGCATTTCATCCGTCGCGCGGTCCGAAATCACCTTCACGCAGCCAAAGGCGATGCCCCGCATCTGCGCCATCCGCGCGACCGTCGCGGCCTCCATGTCGACCAGGGAAGCGCCGTAGCTTTCGGCCAGCCGGCGCTTCTCCGCGCCCAGCACCACGTGGTCCGCCGTCACCAGCCGGATTGGGGTATTCGTAACCGTACCAGTGGCGTATCGTTCGCCGGTGCGCGGATCGATGATCTCCGTCACGGCATAGGCGACGCCGGGCTGGACCCCACAACTGAGACCTCCCGCCCAGCCGATGGAGAGCAGCGCCGTGAGGGGACCCTCGGCGGAGGCCGCCTCTACGGCCAACGTGGCCCGCTGGGCGCCTGCGCCGCACGCCACCGCAACGTACTCTGCACCATAACGCTCCGTGCGGTAGTGGTGCCGGCCAATCTGCAGCCGCTCCCATCCCTTTACCAGGGGACGCAGCTCACCCGGAAGCGCTGCGATGATGCCGATGCGCGCGCTCATGCCGGCGGCGCATACCTGTGCGCCCGAAACCAGTCGATGGCCGCCCGCAATGCTCCGTACACCGGCAGAACGCGAAAGCCCAGCTCCCGCTCCGCCTTGCCGGAGGAGGCAAACATCTTTTTCCTGCCCATGCGCACCGCCTCCACCGTTGCCCGCGGTTCTTTGCCTCGCAGCCTGCCGGTGATGGTTTCGTCGAAAAAGGCAAAGGCCATGGCGACGGCGTGCGGCACCCGCATGGTCGGCGAAGGCAGCCCGGTGATCGCCGACATCTTATCGAGAATCTGTTTGAGCGACAGGTTTTCGCCACCAAGGATATACCGCTCGCCGGGAGTGCCGCGCTCGAGCGCTGCTACATGCATGCGCGCTACCTCATCCACGTCCACCAGGTTCAGCCCGGTATCCACGTACGCGGGGAACCTGCGATTGAGAAAGTCGACGACGATCTGCCCGGTCGGCGTGGGCTTGATGTCATTGGCGCCGATCGGCGTGGTCGGGTTCAGCACCATCACATGCTGCCCGGCGCGCGCCGCCTCGATTGCCTGCTGCTCGGCGAGAAATTTCGACCGCTTGTAGTGGCCGATCATCTGCGCCAGCGAGACGGGCGTGTCTTCATTCACAATCGTGCCATCGCTCCGGAATCCCATCGTCGCCACGCTTGAGGTATACACGACCCGCGCGACATTCTCCTCGCGCGCGAGTTGCAATAGCGCCTTCGTGCCTTCCACATTCGCTCGGTACATGGCCGCGGGATCAGGCACCCACAAACGATAGTCCGCTGCTACATGCACCAGTGCATCGCACCCGCGCAAGGCGCTGCGCAGCGTCTCCGGCTGTGCCAGGTCGCCCACGGCAGCTTCGGCGACCAGTCCTTCCAGATTGTCGAGGCGGCTGGTTGCGCGCACCAGCAGACGCAGGTCTGCGCCCTGCGCGGCGAACGCGCGCGCCACATGGCTTCCCACAAAGCCGGTCGCACCTGTCAGGAAAACTCTCATGCGCGGACTGTCATCGAGATCAGGGCAGACAGGCTATGTCGGTCTGCCGGAAGTCATTGCCTTTGCACAGAATCGGCTGATTCAGGGAACGCGCCAGCGCGTAGACCATGCAATCTCCGAAGTTCAACTGCGCCGGATGCCTGCCCTTGCCGAATCGCTGGAATGCCTTCACGGCGACACGCGCCATCGATTCATCAAACGGAACAATGCTCACGCCCGAATCTCTAAAGAATCGGATGATGTCATCTTCGCCCAGTCTCCCCTTGCGTCCCTCTGCAACGCACATAACCTCGACATAGGAGACCGCGGACAAGAAGCGGAACGTATGTTCCTCAACGGTTCGCGAAAAGACCTTCGCATCTTCTTCCTGCAATAAAATTGCCAGAACGGCCGACGAATCGATCACCATCAGTGAGGCAGCCCATGCTCGTCATACAACCACTCATCTGGATCGAAGACTTCAACGTCGGGCAAAGAGGAGAAGTGGCGCCCGATCGCCATCAGCCGCTCCGCTACGCCTTCGGAAGATGCCTCCTGATTCTCCACTGCCGGCTTCTCGGCGGAGGTGCGCGCAAGCCGCTCTTCCAGCGCCCGGATGGTCGCCTCGTCCACGGTCTCGCCCGTATGCTGCGCCAACTGCAATGCCAGCTCCGCGGCCTTCGGGTTGTCGATGTGCAGCGCCATCTTCGTCTCGCTTCCGGACCCGTCTCGCTTCCGGACCCGTCTCGCTTCCGGACTAGTCCAGCTTCTCAGCCTCGATGCCGATGCTCTTCTCGCCCGCGGCCTTCTTCTCCCAGTACTTCTGGATCCATGCCTCGAAGCTCTTTCCGGCGGCGGTGTCGCGGCCGGTAAAGGCCAGCGCCGCGATGTCAGCGTAGCGAATGGTCAGCTTGGTGCGCTCCTTGGCCGGCATCACGCGCACCGCGGAATCGGCCAGAGTCGCGCCTGCGCGGCGGTCGAACACATAGCCTTCCACCGTCGAACCATCCTTGAGCGTCAGGCTGATATCGCCGCGGTAGTCGAAGGCCTTCTCCAGGGCGTCGCGAATCTCGTCCTCGGACGCCAGCTCGGGAATCCAGCCCTGCAGATCCTGCTTGTCCCGGCCCTCGGCGACTTCGAGCGCGTCGGGATTCAGCTCCGGCCGCGCATGCTCCACTGCGTGGGTGTCCATTATGCCGTCGTCTCCTCGAACGTGTTCGCGTGCAGATCGACGGCTTGCGCCGTGGTGTGGATATGCACCAGCGGATTCTGCGCGTGGACCGGCCGCACCGGCTCGTTGAGCAGGTCTAGCGCGCCGCGGTCCTGGTACACGCTGAACAGCGTCGCCTTGGCCGTATCCCACAGCCCGCGCAGCGAGCCGAAGGTGTAGTCCACGCCGGAGGCTTCATAGCCCGAATGCACCATGCAGTTGGCGCAGCGGGGATTGCCGGACTCGGTCCCGTAGTTCGCCCATTCGGTGGCCTCCATCAGCTCCTTGAAGCTGTCCGCATAGCCATCCTGTAGCAGATAACACGGCTTCTGCCAGCCGAAGACGTTGTAAGTCGGCATGCCCCACGGAGTACAGGTGAAGTCACGCTTCCCCATCAAAAATTCGAGGAACATGGGCGAAGCGTTGAACCGCCAGCTCTTCTTGCGGTTGGAGAGGATGGCGCGGAAGAGCCGCCGCGACCGGGCGCGTCCCAGAAAGTGCTTCTGGTCCGGCGCCTTGTCGTAGGTATAACCCGGCGACAGCATCATGCTCTCCACACCTACGGTCATCATCTCGTCGAAGAAACCGCGCACGCTGTTGGGGTCCGCTCCATCGAAGAGGGTGGTATTGGTGGTGACGCGGAATCCTTGCGCGACTGCCTCGCGAATCCCTTCGAGCGCCTTGTCATAGGTGCCCTCACGGCACACGGAGAAGTCGTGGTGCTCGCGCTGGCCGTCCATATGCACGGAGAAGGACAGATACTTGCTCGGCTGGAAGAGGTGCAGCTTCTCCTTGAGCAGAATGGCGTTGGTGCAAAGATAGATGTACTTCTTCCGCGCCACCAGCCCGGCGACGATCTCGCCGATCTGGGGATGCATCAGCGGCTCGCCCCCGGGAATGGACACCATGGGCGTTCCGCATTCATCGACTGCCCGGAAGCACTCCTCCGCCGTCAGCTCCTGCTTGAGGATGTGCGCCGGATACTGGATCTTGCCGCAGCCGGCGCACGCCAGGTTGCAGCGGAACAACGGTTCCAGCATCAGCACCAGCGGGTAGCGCTTGCGGCCACTCCACCGTTGCTTCAATACGTAGGTCGCAACCGTCCACATCTGCGAGATCGGTACTGCCATCGTGTAAGGTCTCCTGTCTAGTTCGGGCGCCTGAAAAGCTCAGGCGCGCTCCATGGCGCGGCGATAGTTCGTCAACGCCAGCAGTGGGAAGACGTCGCGGTAGGTGTGGTACGCGAGATAGAACACGCGGGGAAAGCCGGTGCCGGTGCAGATCGCCTCACGCGTCTTGCCCTCGCCCGTACTCTCGTCCCAGGAGCCATCCGCGCGCTGCCGTTCCAGCAGCCAGCGCACCCCCTTGGCGACGGAGTCGCTGCGCGTATCACCAGCCGACAGCAGACCGAGAATCGCCCAGGCGGTCTGCGATGGCGTGCTCGGTCCCTCGCCGCGCGTGCTTGGATCGTCATAGCTGCCGCAGGTCTCGCCCCATCCGCCGTCCGCGTTCTGCACCATGCGGATCCACTCCGCCGCCTGCTGGATCTGCGGTTCGTGGTTCCACATGCCGACCGCTTCCAGGCCGCGCAGCACCAGGAAGGTGCCGTAGAGATAGTTCACGCCCCAGCGGCCAAACCAGCTTCCATCCGGCTCCTGCTCGCGCAGGATAAACGCGATGGCCTTCTCCACCCGCTTGTCCTTGCGCGTATAGCCGTAGGTCGCCAGCACTTCCAGGATGCGCCCGGTGATATCCACCGTCGGCGGATCGAGCATGGCATTGTGATCCGCAAAGGGGATGTGCTGGAAGATCATCTTGGTATTGTCTTTGTCGAACGAGCCCCAGCCGCCGTTCTTGCACTGCATGGCCAGTATCCAGTCGATGGCGCGCTTCGACACGTCGTACTGGTAGCGCTCGCGCGGATTATCCACTTTATTCAGCGCCAGCAGCACCTGCGCGGAGTCGTCCGTATCCGGATAGAACTCGTTGTTGTACTCGAAATACCACCCGCCGGGCTCCGCATTGCGCACCTTCATGGCCCAGTCCCCGCTATGCCGCACCTCTTTCGAAAGCATCCAATCGGCCGCCTTCAGCAGACGTGGGTCGGTACGGGAGACCCCTGCCTCGCCCAGCGCGTACACCATCTGCGCCGTATCCCACACCGGGGAGACGCAGGGCTGCATGCGGAAGGTGGGTTCGGCGTAATCGGCGGTACCGGTCGGCTGGTCGATACCCAGCTTTTCGAACTCATCCGTCGCGCGGATCACCTGTGGATCGTCGTTCGAATAGCCCAGACACCGCAGCGCAATGATGGCGTTCAACATGGCTGGATAGATCGCCCCCAGGCCGTCCGACATCTCGAAGCGTTCCAGCATCCAGCGCTCGGCCTTCTTCAGCGCGATCTTGCGCAGCGGGCGAATATGCACCCGCTCGGCCCAGTGTGTCAGCCGGTCCCAGAACAGAAAAAAGTTCCGCCAACTGATGGCATTCGTCTTATCCCAGCGCAGATGCAGGTTGGCGTTCGCCCGGCCGCCGACGAATAGCTCGTCGATGCTCTGCTCGGGTGGAATCTTTTTGAATGGCTTCTTCGCGTACGCGATCGAAAGCGGCACCAGGATTGCGCGCGACCAGGACGAAATCTCGTAGATGTTGAAGTAGAACCAGTTGGGAAACAGCACGATCTCCGGCGGAATCGCCGGTACCGCGTCGTACTCGTACTGACCCAGCGCGCAGAGATAGATCTTGGTAAAGGTATTGCACTCCACCACGCCGCCATGCGCCAGGATCCACGTCCGCGCACGCGCCATCAGTGGCTCCTCCGGCGGCATGCCCATCAGCTTGCAGGCGAAGTAACACTTCACCGCCAGGCTGATGTTGCCCGGGCCGCCGGGATAGATGCTCCAGCTCCCGTCTTCGTTCTGGTAGCGCAGCATCTCGGTGAGTGCGCGCTGCATCTTTCCCTGGTCGCCGCTGCCCAGGAGCACATGCGCGAAGATGTAGTCCGCCTCCAGCATCGCGTCGGCTTCCAACTCACCGACCCAGAAACCATCTGGATGCTGCTGCGAAAAGATGTGCTCCTTGGAACGTTTGACCGCCTCTGCTACCTGGTCCAGCCCCGCGTCGATCCGTCCGAACTTCGGTTTCGCTATCCGCTCCGGGGCGTCTTCACGATGCGCAGTTTGACTCATGCCTTCTCTTTCTGAATCCGCACTGGCTTACTGCGTGAACGCGTATTTCCTGTCGATGTAAGCCACGCCGTGGAAAGAATCTGTGCCGCTTCTCAGATGAGCGGCTGTACGGAGTGGATCCTCAAAATAAACCAGGCAGCAGGAGAACTACCGCTTAGCGCGCCGCAACCGCGGCCGGTCCGATTGCCTGCACAATCTCCGCCGGTAGACCGAAGCGCACATTCTCCGGCATCACCTCGACCTCTTCGACGTCTCCAAACCCCTTGTCCCTCAGGTAGGCAACGACCTCCGATACCAGGATCTCCGGAGCCGAAGCGCCCGCCGTCACTGCAACCGTCTGCACATCCTCGAGCCACGCCGGATCGATGGCCTCCGAGCTGTCGATGAGATAGGCCTGCGTGTTCAGATTCTCGGAAACCTCGACCAGCCGGTTGGAGTTGGAACTGTTGTTCGAGCCCACCACCAGCACCAGGTCCGCCGCGTGCGCGACGTTCTTCACCGCGACCTGACGGTTCTCCGTCGCGTAACAAATGTCCTGCGAGTGCGGTCCCACAATGTTCGGAAACTTCTGCTTGAGCGCCTGAATGATATCCCGCGCCTCATCCAGGCTCAGCGTTGTCTGCGTCAGATACGCCACATGGTCGGGGTCGGGCACCTCGAGCGTCTGCACCTCTTCCGCCGAGGACACCACCTGGGTCACGTCCGGCGCCTCGCCCAGCGTTCCTTCGATCTCATCGTGGTCGCGATGGCCGATCAGCACCAGCGAGTAACCCTGCCGGGCAAACTTGACCGCCTCCACATGCACCTTGGTCACCAGCGGACAGGTCGCGTCGATCACCTTCAGCCCGCGTTCCTTGCTGCGCTGGCGCACCGCCGGCGAGACGCCATGGGCCGAGTAGATGACCCGCATACCCTCCGGTACCGCGTCGATATCATCTACGAAGATCGCGCCCTTGTCGGCCAGTTCGTTGACTACAAAACTGTTATGCACGATCTCCTTGCGCACATAGATGGGCGCGCCGAAGGCCTCGAGCGCAATCCGCACAATATCGACAGCGCGAACAACGCCGGCGCAGAAGCCGCGTGGCTTCAACAGGAGAACGCGTTTGCCGCCTTGCGGCCGAGCTGCGACCAGGTCGCGAATAGGTAGTTCAACGGTCACGGAAGTCACATTCTGAGTATACCGTTCTGAGATGCCCTGTTGCCAGCGCCGTTAACACCCGAGAGACTATGTATCCTCCCTGACACTAAGAGCAGCTACTAGCCTCCAGCTTCTAGCTAACTCGTTGATGCCCCGGACTTGACGAGCGCCCGGTACTAGCGAGTAGGGGGATTTTGGTCCATCGAACCATCTCTGGGTGCCCCATCTTGAACGAAGTGAAGGGTGGGATGAAGACTCTGGGTGCCCCATCCTGAACGAAGTGAAGGGTGGGATGAAGAGTACGCTGGGTGCTGGTAGCTGCTCTTGCTAGAAGTTAAAAGCTGGAAGCTGCCTTCGCTTCTTCCAGCATCTGTTCCGCGTGCCGCCTCGAGGTCTCCGAGAGCCGCGCTCCGCTCAACATTCGCGCCACCTCTTCGGTGCGCTCCGCGGGCCCCAGCAGCCGGACGCCGGTGCGCGTGCGGCCCTTCTCCTCGCGCTTCTCCACCAGGAAATGCTGATCGGCGAAGGCCGCAATCTGCGGCAGATGGGTCACGCACAGGACCTGCTGCGACCGCGACAGCATCTTCAGCTTCTGCCCTACCGCCTCGGCCGCGCGGCCGCCGATCCCGATATCGATCTCGTCGAAGACCAGCGTACGCGGCAGCAGCGCCTTGCGTTTTCCACCACTGCGCGTCAGGTTCCGCTGCGCACCCTCTTCCACACTCACCTTCAGCGCCAGCAGCACGCGCGACATCTCTCCGCCGGAGGCGATCTCATCGAGCGGCTTGAGCGGTTCGCCGGGGTTGGTCGCGATACGGCAGGTGACCTCATCCCACCCATGCGCCGTCCAGCGGCTCTCCGTCTCGGAGGTCTTCACCTCGACCGCGAACCGCACCTTCATGGCGAGATCGTTGATCTGCGTCTCGGCCATCTTGCCCAGCTTCTTCGCGCCCGCCTCCCGCTCGGCCGTTACAGCCATGGCGGCGCCGCGATACTCGGCTGCCGCTGCTGCGAGCTCGATGCGAAGCTCCGCGATCAGCTCGTCACGATGTTCGACCTCGGCCAGCTTGGCGCTCACCTCTTCGCCGAATGCCATGACTGCGTCCACCGTCGCGCCATACTTCCGCTTCAACCGGTCCAGCAACGCCAGCCGGTCTTCAATCTCCGCCAGCCGCTCGGGCGAAGCCTCGATCCCTTCGCCGAAGGCTCGCACCGTCTCCGCTACATCGCTCACTACGGCGCGCGCCGACGCCAGTTGCTGTGCCGTCTCCACGAACCGCGCATCGTAGCGAGCCAGCTCTTCCACCTGCTTCAGCCCCGCTCGCAGCGCAGACTCAGCCGACGTACCGCCTTCATACAGCAGCTCATGTGCGCCCATCGCTGCCGCATAGAGCTTCTCCGCATTGCCCAGCACCCGCCGCTCCGTCTGCAACTGCTCTTCCTCGCCCGCGACCAGACCGGCAGAGGCAATCTCCCGGCTCTGAAAACTCCACAGATCGGCCATGCGCAGGCGATCCTGCTCGTCGTTTTCGAGCGTCCGCAGGCGCTCCGCGACCAGCTTCCACTTGCTGTACGCGTCGTGCACCGCTTCCGTCTGCACACCCGCAAAGCGGTCGAGCAGCAATCGCTGCTGGGCGGCGTCGAACCCGGCCAGCGACTCGCTCTGTGCGTGGATCAGGGCCAGCTCCGGAGCGAGCTGCCGCAGCACCGCCGTAGTGGCGGGCTGGTTGTTCACGAAGACGCGGCCCTTGCCGCTGGCCTGCATCTCCCGCCGCAGCAGGATCTCGCCGCTCTCGGCGTCGAGGCCGTTCCCTTCCAGGATGGCTTCGGCCTCGGGGGTGCTTTCAAAGACGCACGAGACGACCGCCTTCTCCGCGCCGTGCCGCACCATCTCCGCCGATCCCTTGCCGCCCATCAGCAGCGCCAGCGCGTCCACCAGGATGGATTTGCCCGCGCCCGTCTCCCCCGTCAGCAGATTGAGCCCCGCTCCCGGCACGGCCACTGTGTGGTCGATCACGGCATAGTTTTCTGCGCGCAGTTCTAGCAGCATAGCGGGTCGTCGGAAACGTCGATGGAGCGCTCGTCCAGCCGAGCATAGCAGGGGGTCGCTGTGCGCTCCTAGTTCCCCTCCCAGCATGTCGCTCCCTTGCCGCCCTGAATGGATTTACAGCCCGAAGTGCCTCACTCTACGCTCAAGCGATGAACGTTCAACTTACCGCCGATCAGGAGGCCTTCGTCCGTCAGGCGATTGAGAGCGGAAGGCTTCAGCGCGCCGAGCAAGCGGTCGAGCAGGCCCTTTCCTTGTGGGAAAAACGTGAGCGTGATCGCCTGGAAATCGTCTGCGCTCTGCATCAGGCTGAGAGCGATCTGGTATCTGGAAACTTCACTGACTACTCCTGTGACGAACTTCCGCAGTTGGCGATGGAGTTGAAGCGAGAGGCGCGGGCATCGCGCAGCAAGTCAAGCCAGTAACGACCTATCGCCTGGGCGGACCAGCGCGCCGCGATGTTCTCCGAATCTGGCGCTATATCGGCGGCCGCATAGGGATTTTTGCCCAGTAATTCAACTGGATATCGCAGCATTCCCGTTGGGCAGTATGTGATCTTTTCTCGCCTCTCCGACGGAATGTAGAAATCATGCACGTGCTGCACGGCAAGCGCGACATAGAAGCCTTGCTTGGAAGCTGATCTGGTGAAGGGCAACGCCCGGTAGCAGGCGTTCCGTGACGCCTGACTCTCTTCCAGCCCATGTTCGTCTCCGCAATGTATGCTGGATGACGTACGGGTGGTGGGCCTCGATGGCATCGTCCGCCGGAGACGAGGCTGATTATTCATCTACTTCCCACGCCATCCTGGGTTTCGACGCCGTTCCGGTTCAAGCCCTTCCAAAATCGCAGCAACCCCCGGCCTTCCCTCCGGCAACTACTTCTTCCAGCCCTCCTGCTGGGAGCCATATTCCTTCCCTCTCTCTCGCCCGCCGCATTCGCCGAGGATCACCCGCACATGTCCGTACCCGGAGCGCATCTCGCCAGTGCTCAGATCATCCAGCGCATGATGACAGAAAATCAGCAGCGCGCCGCGCGGCTGGAGAACTACTCCGCCAAGCGCCGCTATCACCTCAAGTACACCGGCTTCCCTCACACCCTTGAAGCCAGCATGGACGTCGAGGTCACCTGCGGTGCGCCCGGCGCCAAGAGCTTCCGCATCGTCTCGGAGAGCGGATCGAAGCTGCTGCGGGAGCGCGTCTTGCAGAAGTTGCTGGAGAGCGAAGAGGAGGCCCTCAAAGACCCCGCGCGTTCCGCATTGACCACCGCGAATTACAACTTCGATCTGGTCGCAACCGAAGGCGATGCAGCCACTCCCACCTATGTCTTCCAGGTCGATCCCAAGCACGACAGCAAATTCCTTTACCGCGGCACCATCTGGGTGGATGGCGCCGATTTCGCGGTCAAGCGCGTGCAAGCCGAGCCGGCAAAGAATCCCTCGTTCTGGATCAGCAAGACCGCCATCGCGCATACCTACATCAAAATCGGTCAGTTCTGGCTGCCGCACCACAACCAGAGCGACACCAAGGTGCGCTTTGGAGGCGTTGCCGCTCTGACCATCGACTACAGCGGCTTTCACCTGAATTCTCCTGGCGATTCCCCACCAGTCGCCGCCCCGGATACCACGGCTTCCAGATAGCCGGCGCGGCTCCATACCCAAGATCCTTTGTCGTGATCGCGTGTATACCGGATCGCTTGTATCGTTCTCAACAGGCGCTCAGACTCAACAGGCGCTCAGACTCAACAGGCGCTCAGCCGGTTTGGTCAAGAGACGTTCGCGAGCGTGCGATCCGTGAGCGTGCGATCGAAGTGCGTGCGATCGAAGTGCGTGGAGGATGCGTGCCGTACATTTACATCGATAGAGTTCTGAATGAATTGCGGGACGAACTGCTCTCCGCCATGCATGCCGCGCTGCAGCGCGAGTTGCACAAGGGCCAGGTGGACGTGAGCCGGCTCTATCGCGCGTTCACCCGCGCCGCCGCCGGGAAATGCGCCAACCCGGTGCGCGTCTCCGACCGCTGCATCGACGATCCCGCTGCCAAGTCCAGGAAAGCCCGCTCCGCTGCGGACACTCCTGAGCGATCGTGAATGTGGGTTATTGCGCGAGGTTGAAGTGCACCGCGCCGAAATTCCCGGTGGTGTGGTCGCGCACCCCGACGGCCAGGGCGGCCGCTCCCGGCGCCAGTGCAAAATCCTGCGTGGCCGTCAAACCGGCAGCCTTCACTCGCTCCAACTGCCCCGGCCTCACATGTCCGTCAACATGAATCTGCGACGTTCCCAACAGCCTGCCTGACGCATCGTATTCAACCACCGCGCAGTCCACGCCGGCGGACTCCACTCCACCTGCAGCCGGCGTGAAGACCAGCCCGGAGACATCGATCGTATACACCAGGGACGCCTTCTCGTCTGCCGCATGCCCATCTCCGGAATGCCGGATGAACCGGCTGCTGAAGATCAGACCGGTTGCGGGAGGCGCATCTAGCTTCAGCGCCAGCGTGAACGCGTCTATGGCATTCGGCTGTACGCCGGTGTCTTTCAATGCGTAGTAGCCGCGCCGGTAACTCAGGCGATAGCTCTTGTTCGCGGAGGTCAGTTCGATCTTCCGGTACTTGCCGTCGTAGTGATCGTCGCTGGGAGTGTAGGACATGGAGTAGAAGCTCTGCCCCTGGCGAAACTGCTCCGCCAGCACATCGGCGAGATCGTTGCGGTTATAACGCGCGATCCCCCCCGTCGCTTTGGCCACATCGTTCATCTCCACATATCCTTGCCCGATGCGATCGTGGGCCTGCCCTTGATCGTCGTTCAAGAGTTGACCACCGCCCGGCTCCGCATACTGTGCCCCTTTGACATCCGCCGTGTCGATGCCCTCGTTCCCGGCTCCCATATTTCCCCGTACATCCAGCGGAAATATCGCGATACGCGCGGTCGCAAGCTGCTGGTTCACTCTTTGCTGCAGCCCGAAGTAGTCTTCGCGGAAGACAGCACTCCCGCTCACGCCATCTTGTCCCCGGAACTGCTGCGGCTCGGCCGTAATGGGAAAGCCGGCGGAGAGCCAGAACACATTCTTCTTCCCCGGATAGTGCTGAAGCCACTGGGCAATCGCGGAGAACGCTCCCAGCGTGTCCTTCACCCGAACTTCCAGCGCGCCCATCTCCGTCTCGCGATGATTGTTGCGTACCGCTGTTGCTGCGGCGGCTGGCAGCTTGCTCAAATACTGCTCAAGATCGAACTGCTCGTCCGCGTTATACGGCTGCAACAGTGGTCCGTGGTGAAACTGCAGTGCCCCCGCCGCCAGCGTCTTCACCATGCCCGGCTGGCCCGCGCTGAAGGGCGACACCACGCGGAGCCCTCCGCCAAAGCTGACCAGCGCCACGTTTCCTTTCGGCGCCAGCGCATTGGCAAAACGCACCAACTCGGCCCGCGCTCGCTGCTGATCCGCCTGCGGCGTATTGAACTGGTCGTAGAGCACCACATTCCACACATCCGCTCCCGGAGCGGGGCGGTTGGTATGAACATTCGGCGCCTGCAACTGGCTGGCGCCGATGATTCCGGTATGCTCATCCATGCTCTTGATCGTCTGCGGCCCTCCATTCTCACGGATGACGAAATCCGCTGCCGTCAACCCGTGCACCGGTACGCCCTGCTTGTCCGTAACCATCACATCCAGCACCACAATGTGCGCCTCGGTGCGGATGGTCGTCTGCCCCGCAGGTGTCGTTGTCGTCTTCGGACCTTGCGCGAAGACCGATGAGCCCATTAAAAGGAGCAGGGATGAGACGAGGCCGAACCGTAGGACGGAGCGAATCATAGGCTCTCCCGGAGCGAAGGCACTCTCTTTATACCCACTGTACTTATACCCACTGTACTTATACCCACTGTACGGCGAGATGTTTCGGACAAATCCGGTAAAGCATGAGCCGTGTGGTTGTAGAGTGGACCGCATACAGGCTGCTTCACCATGGACTACCCTCTTCTGTTCACCCTCGCCATCCTCGCCGTTGTCTGTCTCGGCACCACCCTGTTTTATCCCACGCGCTGCGTAGGCGAAGGCGATCTGCTCAAAGTACACTCGCTCGCCCGGACCCTCACCTTCGACTTGCGCCAGGCCACTTCGATCGAGCCGGTGCGCCGCGAAGACATTCGCAATCTCCGCACCTTCAAGCTCTTCGCTGTCGGCTGGCCCTTGCGCCCGTTTGGGTGGTTTCGCAATCGGCAGTTCGGCGCCTATCTCTCGCTCGTCACCCGGCTCGAAGGCATGTACCTGATCGAACTCCCCGGCCGCCGTCTGCTCGTCTCTCCGGAGAACGTTCGCGGTCTCTTCCTCCCGCACGCCTAGATCTCCATGCATCCCCGGTAGCCAGAAGCTAACCCCATCACCCTCATCGAAGTAGGTCTAAGAATTGAACCATTTTGAAAGCACTCCTTTTCTTGGAGAGGCCTGCGAAGCTGCCAACATCCCTAACATCATCGTGAGTTCAGATTCAAAGTCGCGCGTCACATCGCCATAGCCACTCCTCGCATGAGCCATCTCATGAAGAAGTGTTCCTGCAAAGGCCGACAAGGTTTTGAGTTGAGTGCGCTTGATGACGATACTCGACGAAGCTGGGTCCCAAAGGCCTTCCGTCTCACGCGCCGTCAGTAGATCCGGGCGCATTGTCTCGGAGATTTTAACATCACGAACTCTATTCGGAAGCCCGCCAACAAAGCTGGCTACTGTTCTCCACTGATCGAATACGTTACGCTCGGCGTAGCTGAGTTTGTCAGGTGTGACGAACCTGAATGCGAAGCTCTGTTCCCATTCGACCTGGTAAACCGAAAGATCGCGAACGGTGTTCCCCTGAACGTCGTTGGTCCCATGAAGTGAATTCTTAATGCTATCGGATACGGTCACAATCCTCATTCCATCAGCTTGAGCATGATCGATTGCATCTCTGTGGGAAATCAGCTCTGCTGCAGTCACAAACACGACTTGTTTGGACGCGCTCAGGATTTGCGAAGCATGCACGGCTACGTCCGTCCATTTCACCTCGTCTCGATTTGTCCCAGTTTCGATCCTCATCAGATCCTCAACTATAGTGTCGGCAACTATTGTTGATTTAGAGGACAATAGCATCTGCTTGACGCGCTCACTGTATGCGCTGCGACCAACATTTGTGCGCTCGCGATTTAAGGCCTTACGCATCGTTGCAGTTAGTGAGGTGATATTGAATGAGAATGCGAAGTTCTCTTCTTCCGCCACAAGCATCCCGGTGACATAAATGCGCGCGTTGCGGCCAGGATTTTTCTTCAGAATCTGCCCATACGAAGTCTCATCTAGGATCGATTCATTTGAGAACTTGAGGAAAAAATTCTTCGCGTCCGCAATGTCGGCATCTGTGGCGCCTCGCAGGACAACATCTGTGCCAATCAAAGACTCGTCTTGCGCGCGATGAACAACCGCGTGAAGAGTAACGACGTCAGTAAACCCAGATTTGGGTATCTGGTCCAGGGTTATGTCACCAAATCGTGAGCGGATGCAAACCTCAACACCACGCCGATTAAAGGTCGCAAGCGCATCCTTCAACCCGACCCCAAACTTACCGATCACCTTGCTTGGACTATTAAGCTTCTCTTGATTTTCATTCTGAGTGAGATGTTCATACTTCAAACCACGTCCAAAATCTCGTATATGCCATGTTCCGTCTGGATCCTGATCGATCTGGACATCGCTTGTGTGCGTCAACATCTGCTCATCAAGAGCGTTCGCGATGAGTTCTCGAGCCGCATGGCGCGTTTCCCAGCCTTCGAGAACCTTTTCTATATTCAAATCGAAATTACGATCCTCGCCGACATCAGACATCGATACTCCTCACGTTCATCAATCGCGTCAGGCAGCTTCTATTCCCACTGATAGCCCGACAGACTTCGCTTGCTCGGATGATGAGGAGGCTGCGGAACTCGACGGTGCCGACCGCCGAGCTTTCAGCTACCCAAGATGACCCAAGCAAAATCCCTACAAGGGATATCACAGCGCTAGAAGCCGCCCCCGCTTCCTGCTACGCTCATACGGAGTGCCCGGAACACTCTCGATGACACATTTTTTCTACTCCTCCATCTCTTCCCTCGCCCTCCTCCTCTTTCAGGCAGACGACGCGGGCGCAGCCGCGCCTCCGCCTACGCATGGAGCCAATGCCATCGTCGAGATGCTGGCGAACTCAGGCCCCATCGCGCTGGTGGTGCTCGGCATCCTGGCCCTCGCCAGCCTCTTCTCCTGGGCCATCATCCTGGGCAAGTGGTCCGGATTCCGCAAAGCGCGTTCGCAGAGCCGTCTCTTTCTGCGCGCCTTCCGCAAGGCCGCGCGCCTGCAGGAGGTCGCCGCGGTCTCGGAGCAATATAAGCCCAGCCCGCTGGTCAATGTCTTTGACGAGGTCTACGACACCTACCGCCGGCAGACCGGGGGCTTTGGACCGCCGCGCAATATCACCGCGCTTGAGCGCACGGCGCAATCCGCCGCCAGCGAGTCGCTCACCTACATGGAGCAGCGTCTCACCTGGCTGGCCACCATCGGCGCAACCGCACCCTTCGTCGGCCTCTTCGGCACCGTCATGGGCATCGTCGACGCCTTTCACGGCCTCGGCACCGCGGGCGCCGCAACCTTGCGCGCCGTCGCTCCGGGCGTCTCCGAGGCGCTGATCACCACCGCCGCCGGCCTGGTCGTAGCCGTCCCGGCCGTGGTCGCCTATAACCAGTTTTCCGCGCGCATCCGCGAGTTCGGCTCGCGCATGGACGACTTCGCCCGCGAGCTGCTGAACAGCATGGAAGAGATCTCGCTGCGCCCCGGACAGGATCCGCTCGAACGGGAGACGGCGCGGGATCAGCAGCGCGAGTACCCGCGCGAGCTCTACCGCGAACCTGCACGCGATCCCCAATACGACTATGGCCGTGAACCCGCGCGCGAGCCGGCCCGCGACGCCGGACGTGAACCCGGCCGCGAAGGAACCAGGGAGCCCGGACGTGGCATTTACTAACGCCGGAGGACGAACCCAGAGCTCGCTCGCCGATATCAACATCACGCCGCTGGTGGACGTGGTGCTGGTGCTGCTGGTCATCTTCATGCTCACCGCGCCGGTGCTCCAGTCCGGCATCGATGTCGCCGTGCCCAAGACGCGCACCGTGAAGGAGATCACCGAAACACGCCAGGTCATCACCATCGATCGCGAACAGCGCGTCTTTCTCGGCGATCAGCCCATCAACCTCGCGGATATTCCCGCGCGCCTGCATCAGCCCAACGCCGATCCCGCGCATCAGGTCGTCTACCTGCGCGCCGACGAACGCGTGCCCTTCGGCGCCTTCGCGTCGGTAATGGACGCGGTGAAGCAGGCCGGCATCACCAACATCTCCATCGTGACGCAGCCGATCCAGAAGGCCGCGAAATAGACTGACGATGCCCCAAAGTCAATTCCCCTACCAGAGCCCGCGCCTCAGCCCCCATCTCGAGCACGCGTTCGATCGCAAGTCTCCCTTTGGCGCGCCCTTCATGGAATCGCTGGGGCTGCATCTGCTGGTGGTCGGTGCGCTGGTCGTCTCGGTGTGGCTGCACGGACGCATCCACGGCAACGAGTGGGGGCAGAACTCTCCCGCGGGCGCGATCCAGGCCACGCTGGTCAGTTCCGCGCCCTCCATTCCCCTGCCGCAGACGCAGAAGCCCACGGACAACGTGCTGGCGACGGAGAACCCCAGCCCCGCGCCCGCGATTGAGCAGCAGAAGCTCATCCCCGCGCCCGAGCCGAAGGCCATCCCCATCCCCGTCAAGCAACCGGAGAAGCCGAAGCCCCTCCCGCCCAAGCCCCACCCGCAGGAACAGCCCCATCCGCCGCCGCAGGCGCAGCCGCAGCATCGCGCCAACTTCGGCGAACAGGCGCCTTCCGCCCTTCCCCGCTCCACCGCCGGCAGCACGGGCGCACCCAGCGCTGTCTCGGTCACCAGCGGCGCTGGCTTCCGTTTCCCCTGGTACGTGGATGTGATCACCCGCAAGGTGCGCGAGAACTGGTATATCCAGGAGGTCGATCCCGGCACGCCGAAGGGCCGCCAGGCGGTTGTCACCTTCAATATCGCGCGCGACGGCAGCCCCAGCGGCGTGCAAATCGCCCAGTCCTCGGGCTCCTCCAGCCTGGATATCTCGGCCACCCGCGCGGTGCAGCGTGTTGAGAGCTTTGGTCCACTTCCGCCCGGATACAACGGATCCAGCCTCTCCGTGGCGTACACTTTCACCTACGATCAGAATGGCCGCTAGTGCCGTGGGCGTGCATGCCTCGCCTGATTGTCATCCTGAGCGTAACCGAAGATGGAGTCGAAGAGCCTGCCCTGAGCGTAGTCGAAGGGATCTGCTTCATCTTGTTCTTCAGAATCGGCGCGAAGCGCCGCCCAACCAAAAACATGCAACGAGATTTGGACCCAGGCCGATAGACTATTGATCGATGACGATATCCCCCCGCTCAACCATGAGAATGCGCACCTCGCCCGGCCGCTCCGCTACCCGCCTTCTGCTTCTCACTCTTGCCCTCGTGCTGGTCCGCACCGCGCAGGCGCAGGACTGGGTACGTACCGGCACCAATCTGGGCGTCGAAAAGATTCGCCTCGCGGCCGCGGACTTCAAGCCGGGCTCGTCCGATCCCCAGACCCCCGGCCTCAAAACCACCTTCGACACCACGCTCTTCAATGATCTGTCGAACGCCGGTATCTTCGACATGGTCTCGAAGAGCCTCGCCCCACCGGCTACCCCCGGCACGCCGCAGGAAGCCAACCTGAGTCAGTGGTCCGGGGAGCCCGCGAACGCCGCCATGCTGGCGCTGGGATCGCTCGCCGTGAACGGCGGACGTCTGGCGGTTGCCGGGTATCTGGTAGACGCCAAGGACGCCACCGCGCCGCCCATCCTGGGCAAGCAGTACAACGAGACCGCCTCCCAGGACAGCGCCCGCCTCATCGCGCATCGTTTTGCGGACGAGATCATCCTGCGGCTCGGCGGCGGCATCAACGGCATCGCCGAAACCAAGATCTACTTCGTCTCCTCCCGCACCGGCATTAAGGAGATCTGGGGCATGGACTACGATGGCCAGGGCGCGCACCAGATCACGCATCTCGGCCAGATTTCGCTCTCCCCCCGCGTCTCCCCGGACAACAGCCGCATCGCCTTCGCCTCTCTCGGCAAAAAGGGCTGGTCCATCCGCATGTACTCCCTGGTTCTCGGGCGCATGGTCAGCTTCCCCTCGCCCGGCGGCACCACCATCTCACCCGCCTGGTCCGGCGATGGCTCCCATCTCGCCTTCTCCTCTGACCGCTCCGGCGATCCCGAGATCTGGTCCACCGACCCCAATGGCGGCAACCTGCACCGCCTCACCACCTTCAAGGGCCCGGACGTCTCCCCCTGCTGGAATCCCAAGACCAACGCGCAGATCGGCTGGGTGAGCGGCCGCACCAGCCTGCCGCAGATCTACACCATGGACTTCGATGGCGCGAACGTGCAGCGGCTGACCGATGGCGGCTATGCCACCTCGCCCTCTTGGTCACCCAACGGACAGTTCCTGGCCTTTGCCTGGGATCGCAAGTACGGGCCCGGCGCGCCCGGCGGCCAGGACATCTACGTGATGGACGTCGCCAGCCGCCGCTGGGTCCAACTCACGCATGACTCCGGCCGCAACGACTTTCCCTCCTGGGCCCCGGATGGCCGGCACATCGTCTTCGAGCGCGAAGAAGGCCACCACGTGGCCATCTGGAGCATGCTGGCCGATGGAACGCAGCAGCATCCGTTGACCGAGCAAGGCAACAACTACATGCCAAACTGGAGCTGGAAGTAAGCTCCCGGGCATCGATCAGGTTCGCAACACTCGATTTTGTATGACCTCGGTCGCCATCCGGACCGTTGAGAGATTTCGAGAAATTCAACTCCCCTGGAAACGAACCGCCGGGGGAGAGATCGCCATAGGAGAGACCGTGAAGACGCCGCTATTCCGTTCCGAAGCTACGCACCGCTATCTTGCTTCCTGCATCGCCGTACTCGCACTGGTCGCCGTAACCGGCTGCCACAAGAAGGCCGCGCCTCCGCCTCCGCCGCCACCTCCCGCCGTCACCGGCACCGCTCCCACAGCCACGCTCACGGCCACGCCAGCGTCCATCAATCCGGGCGAGACCGCTACCCTCACCTGGCACACCGCCGATGCCACGGATGTCTCCATCGACGGTCTGGGCGCCGTACCTTCTTCTGGAACCAGGAGCGTGACCCCCACCCAATCGACTGACTACCACCTCGTCGCGCGCGGTCTCGGTGGTTCCACCGACGCCACCGCTCGCGTCACGGTGAACGCGGCCTCTTCCACCGGCGAAACCGGCGGCGAGCAGATCGACGACGCCACCTTCCACTCCAACGTGCAGGACATCTTCTACGACTACGACAGCTACGACGTGAATGGCCCGGCGCAGGCCATCATCTCGAAAGACGCGGGCTTCCTCGCCTCGCACCCGCGGCTGAAGATCGTCATCGGCGGCTACTGCGACGAGCGCGGCTCGACCGAGTACAACCTCGCGCTGGGCGAAAATCGCGCCAACGCCGCCAAGCAGGCGCTGGTCACCGCCGGCGTCAACCCCGATCGCATCCGCACCGTGAGCTATGGCAAGGAAAAGCAGTTCTGCACCGAGCACAATGAGCAGTGCTACCAGCAGAATCGCCGCGCCGGCTTCTCCGTCGATCGCTGATTCCGCACTGCCACAAACCGGGTCCCCCACTCTAGCCGGGTGCCCCATCCTACGCGGCTTCATCGCGTAGGGTGGGGTTGTTCCTTTCCCACATGTCATCCTGGGCCGGGTGCCCCACTCTAGCGCACCGGGGTCCCCGGCACGCGATCTTTGCGTGCTGGGGTGGAGAGCTAGGGTGGGGTTGTTATTCTCTCGTCACCCGCATTTCCCCATCACCCATGGCACACGCGAAATGAACTAAACTGAGCACGGCTCCGCGAGTCGCATTCAGCCTCGCAACCGGAAACAATCATGCGTAAAACTCTTCTGCGAATCGCCCCCGTCGTCCTTCTCGCCTTTGTCCTGATGCCGCCGCGCGCCCATGCCGTCGCCAAGGAAATCATCGAGCTGCAGACCCAGGTGCAGCAGCTTCAGGACATGCTCACGCAAATCAAGCAGTCCAATGACGAGCGTCTGGGCGTCCTGCTGCACCTGGTGCAGCAGAACACCGACAACATGAACAAGATGACCACGCAGGTCGGCGCACTGCAGCAATCCTTCGCCGCCCAGAACGAGAACACCCAGCTCTCCGGACAGATGCAGGCGCTCAACGATTCCGTGGATGAGCTCAAGTCGCGTATTGCCAAGCTCGACACCACGCTCCAGTCGATGCAGGGCGAGCTGCAGAACATCAATACTCCCCAAACCGGAAGCCAAACCGGAAGCCAGAACGGCGCAGCCGGCCCTCAAGGCCCCACCGGCGCTGGCCCCGGCACACCCGCGTCGCAGGGGCCCGGCGGCAGCGCGGCACTCGGTCCGGCGGGCAATAGCGCCCCCGCCATGCAAACCACCGCCCCGCCGCTGCAGCAGCTCTATCAAAGCGCGGTGCGCGACTACAACTCCGCCAAATACGACGTGGCCAGCTCCGAGTTCGGCGATGTCCTACGCTACTACCCGCAGGACGACCTCGCCGGCAACGCGCAGTTCTATATGGGCGAGATCGCCTACCGCCAGGGCAAGTACCCCCAGGCAGTCAAGGACTACGACGCCGTGCTGGAGAAGTTTCCCGGGAACCCCAAAGCCCCCACCGCTCAGTTGCGCAAAGGCGAATCGCTCATGGCCACCCAGCAGCGCGACGCCGGCGCGCAGGAGCTGCGCAGCCTCATCCAGCGCTACCCGCAAACCCCCGAGGCCGCCGAAGCCCGCAGCAAGCTCAACGGCCTGGGCATCCGTATCGCTCCCAAGCCCAGCGCCTACCGCCAATAGACAGAGTTCTGCTTTCTTTGGCGTACTGATTCCCCCATTCCGTCATACTGGAAATAGCCGGCTCTCTGATCTGCTGCGTTGCTGCCCGATGTGCTCGCTAAGCCTTTTGTTTTCTAATTTTTGCACGTAAACCCTTTAGAATGAGATATGGAGCGCCACTCTTCCTGCTATCTCGTTCAATCGACGAGACTTCCATACCATATGGGAGGGGGAGGGGTAACACCGAAGCTACTAGGCGCCGGCGTACTTCGCTCTAACCCGACCGCCTGTCCAGCACCTGTCTCCGGGGTGTATCTTGGGGCGTCAATCTGTGCACACCAAGGAGCCCACCCCGCATGGCCACCATCCCCGTCGACACCCGCGCCAGCGCCCCCACCAGCGCCTTTCTCCAGCAGCAACACCGCATGCTCATTGACGGCCGCTTCGTCGCCGCCGCTTCCGGGAAGACCTTCCCCGTCTACAACCCCGCCACCGGCGAGATCATGGCTCATGTGCCGGAGGCCGAATCGGTCGACTGCGACCGGGCCGTGAACGCCGCCCGCCTGGCCTTCGACCAAGGTCCCTGGCGCCGCATGTCGCCCTCGGAGCGCGGCCGCATGCTCTGGCGGCTGGCCGATCTCATCGAGCAAAACCTCGAAGAACTGGCGGAGCTGGAATCGCTCGATAACGGCAAGCCGGTCTCCGTCGCCCGCGCCGCCGACCTCCCGCTGGCCGTCGATATGTTCCGCTACATGGCCGGCTGGGCCACCAAGATCACCGGTTCCACGCTGCCTCTCTCCGCCGGCGCCGACTTCCACGCCTACACCCTCAAGGAGCCGATCGGGGTCGTCGCCCAGATCATTCCGTGGAATTTTCCGCTGCTGATGGCCGCGTGGAAGCTGGCGCCCGCGCTCGCCGCTGGCTGTACCATCATTCTCAAGCTCGCCGAGCAGACGCCGATGAGCGGTCTGCGTCTGGCGCAACTCTTCGTGGAAGCCGGTTTTCCCGAGGGTGTCGTCAACATCCTCACCGGCGACGGCGAAGGCGCCGGCGCCCCGCTTGCCGCGCATCCGCTGGTGGACAAGGTCGCCTTCACCGGATCGACCGAGGTCGGCAGGCTCATCGTCGGCGCCGCCACCGGCAACCTCAAGAAGGTCACGCTCGAGCTCGGCGGCAAGAGCCCGGCGATCGTCTTCCCGGATGCCGATATCGACCGCGCCATCGCTGGCACTGCCGGCGCCATCTTCTTCAACCAGGGCCAATGCTGCTGCGCCGGTTCGCGCCTGTTCGTGCACGAGAAGGTCTATGACCGGGTGCTCCAGGGCGTCAGCGATATCGCCTCCAGAATCAGGGTCGGACCGGGTCTCGATCCTGCAACCGAGATGGGCCCGCTGGTCAGCGACGAGCAGCATCGCCGGGTCACCGGCTACATCCAGGCCGGGCAGGACGAAGGCGCCGAGATCCTCGTCGGCGGCAAGTCCCGTGGAAACCGCGGCTACTTCGTCGAACCCACCATCCTGGCCCGCACCACGCCGGAGATGAAGGTGGTCCGCGAGGAAATCTTCGGTCCGGTGGTGTGCGCGCAACGCTTCTCCGACGATGACCTCGATCGCATCGCGCACGAAGCCAACGATTCGATCTACGGACTCGCCGCGAGTGTGTGGACACGCGACCTGAGCACCGCGCACAAGATGGCCAGCCGCATCCGCGCCGGGTCCGTGTGGGTCAACTGTCACAACGTCTTCGACGCCAGCCTGCCCTTCGGTGGGTATAAGCAATCCGGTTGGGGACGCGAGAAGGGCGAAGAGGCTCTCCACAATTACACCGAAGTAAAGGCCGTCACCGTCGCGCTTTAGCGATCGCCCCATCCGATGTAGGGGACGTATTTCTCCATCCCACAAGGAAGTACGCCCCTGCATGATGAGTCGGGTTCCAGCGCCCGTTCCTCCTATTCATCGAAAATTGATTATTCCACAACATAGCACCGGCTAACTCTCTGATAACTACCGTTAACTAGGAGTTAGCCCATGAAACGAACCACCACGCTCTTAGTACTGACGGCTTTGTCGGTGTTCGCGGCAAAGGCACAAGACGCAGACCCCACCTGGAATCGTAGCCACATCCGTCACGTTCTGCTGATCAGCATCGACGGTATGCATGCGGTCGATTACCTGAACTGTTCCCGCGGCATCGCAGGCTTCAACGACGGCACGCCCTACTGCCCCAACATGGCCGCTCTTGGCCGGACGGGTGTCAACTATGTGGCCGCATCCACCTCCAAGCCGTCCGATTCATTCCCCGGCCTGATGGCGCTGGTCACCGGCGGCACGCCTCGCACCGTCGGGGTCTACTACGATGTCGCGTATGACCGCTCCCTCGATGCACCGGCGAAGGCCACCGGCAACGGGGTCGCGGCGGGACCGTGCACGCCCTATGCCGCTCCCACCGGTACCCGGACCGAGTATGAAGAGGGCATCGATATCGACCAGAGCAAGCTGAACGGCGGCGCACCCGGAGCCGCGCTGACCGACGGTGGTATCGCGTCCATCGATACAGCTCGCCTCGTCCGCGATCCCAGGAACGGCTGCGCGCCGGTTCTTCCCTGGAACTTCATTCGCACCAACACTATCTTCGGCGTCATCCACTCGGCCGGCGGCTATACCGCGTGGTCGGACAAGCATCCTGCCTACGCTGCCGTAGCCGGACCCCGGGGCGGCTCGCTCGACGATTACTACTCCCCGGAGATCAATTCCCCGGTGATCAACCTGCCCGGCATCACCACCCCGACTGAGATTTCGTGCTCGACCATACCCGATCCATCGCAGGTCGGAGACTGGACGGGCAGCTTCCAGAATATCCAGTGCTACGACACGCTCAAGGTCCACGCCATTCTCAACGAGATTGAAGGTAAGACGCACACCGGCCAACGCGCGCGCGTTCCCGCCATCTTCGGCATGAACTTCCAGGCGGTCAGCATCGGCCAGAAGCTCATTGAGAAAAATGTGGCGACCGGTGGCTACGTCGATGCCGCGGGAACTCCGACGGCCGAACTGCTCAAGGAGATCCAGTTCGTCGATGCATCGATCGGCGAGATGGTTTCGGAACTGAAGGAAAACAACCGCTACGAGTCGACCTTGATCATCCTCACCGCCAAGCACGGCCAGTCGCCCATCGATCCTAAGCGATTCTTCCCCATACCCGGCCCGAACAACGACCACGGCACAACGCCCGCCGATCTGGTGGCCAACCTGCTGCCCTTCTCCGAGTCACCCACCAACCCGACCGGTATCGGACCCACACAGGACGACGTGTCCGTGCTCTGGCTGAAGGACTCCAATGAGACCGGTGACGCCGTATCGATCCTGGAAGAGAATGCTACCAAGGCGGGCATCGGACAGATCTTCTACGGCCCAATCCTGGCGCAGAATTACAACAAGCCCGGGCTGCCACCCTATGGGGATCCGCGCACACCGGATATCATCGTCACTCCCAACGTCGGTGTGATCTACACCGGCAGCACCAAGAAGTTGATGGAGCACGGCGGCTTTGCCCATGACGATACCAACGTCATGATGCTGCTCTCGAACCCCAGCTTTGAACGCAGGTCGGTCTACTCGGCGGTGGAAACCGAGCAGGTTGCGCCCACCATCCTGAAGGCGCTCGGGCTCAACCCCAGGAGTCTGGATGCGGTGCGCGAAGAAGGCACACCCGTGCTGCCGGCGCTGGACCTGGATCGGCGCGATCGCTGGGAAATCGCTACGGACGAGCGGGCGACCTCACAGGCGCCCGCTCGTCTTCATTTCAGTTGGTCCCGCCACCCAACAAAACAACCGGGCGCGTTATGCTTGGAAGACTATGACCAAACCTAATCACCCGGATGGCGACATCAACAAAGGGGCTGTTGAAGAAGAGGCTCCGCGCACTCACGGCGACAATCCCTACCTTCAGGGCCAGCTTGGACACCGCACCAGCGACGCGGATATCAAAGAGAACGACACAGACTTCCCGGGTCCTGATGCGATGGAAGAACACTCCGGCGAAAAGGGCTCCTGATTCGCGGTCTCCCATCCGTCGTTACACTCGTTTGGCGTAGCTGCATCCTGTAAACCGCCGAAGCTGCCGGGTGCCCCATCCTGAGCAACCTGCATTTGGTCGCGAAGGGTGGGAGACGACAGAAGCGCATCTGCCGCGTCGCTCTATCGATACCGCTGCATGACCTGATCGAGCACTGCCTTCGGCGGCCGTACGCGCTGCTGAGGCAGGGTTCCGAGCGGCTCCGGAACCAGGTTCAGCAAATCGGTGAAACTCGGTCGCTTCGTATCCACGTAGAAGACGCCGGTCAACACCTCGCCCTTGGCGTGTGCCTCCATCAGCGCGCTTACCGCGGAGATACGGTCCGTGGGGTTGTAGTCATCATGCAGCTTGCGCAGGCGGAGATGCGAGCCGTCGTGCATCTCGACGTCGTAGGTGGTGCCGGCGTCGTACTCGACCGCTATATCTTCGAAGTGCGGAACGAAGCCGACTTCGGTGATCGCTTCTTCGTGCTCCTGCATGTACTTGTAGCTCTTTGTCGAGCCTTCGTGATCGTTGAACGTGACGCAGGGCGAGACCACGTCCAGCATCGCCGTGCCGTTGTGCGCGATGGCCGCCTTGATCATGGCCAGCAGTTGCTTCTTATCGCCGGAGAACGAGCGCCCGACGAAGCTAGCGCCGAGTTGGACGGCCAAGGTGCAGGTGTCGATCGCCGGCAGGTCGTTGATGACGCCGGTCTTCAAGGTCGAGCCGACGTCCGCAGTGGCCGAGAACTGGCCCTTGGTAAGCCCGTACACGCCGTTGTCTTCGATAATGTAGATCATCGGCAGATTGCGCCGCAGCAGGTGGACGAACTGGCCCATGCCGATCGATGCTGTATCGCCGTCGCCGGAGACGCCGAGCGACTTCATGGTGTGGTTCGCCAGCAGCGCGCCCGTTGCGATGGCGGGCATACGGCCGTGCACGCTGTTGAAGCTGTGGGCACGATTCATGAAGTAGGCGGGGCTCTTCGATGAGCATCCGATACCGGAGACCTTCATCACCCGCTCCGGCTGCACACCCATCTCGTACATCGCATCGATGATGCGTTCGGAGATTGCATTATGTCCGCAGCCCGCGCACAGGGTCGTCTTGCCGCCACGGTAGTCCAGCACTTGCAGACCCAGCCTGTTTGTCTTCGGCGCCTTCGGTGCCGCGGCCGGTGGAGTTGTCGTCGTTGCCATTACAATCCCTCCTGCATGACGAGCTCGTCGGTTACGCTGCGCGCATCGATGGGCAAGCCGTTGTAGTGCCGCACGCTGCGCAGTTTGGCGGTCTCTTCCGCCGGCAGGTCCAGCTTCAACAGGCTGAGCATCTGCGCGTCGCGGTTCTGCTCGATGATGTAGACGCGCTCATGCGACGCCACGAATTCGTGCACCTCTCTGCTGAAGGGGAACGCGCGGATGCGCAGATAGTCCGTGTCGAGCGCGTATTCCTTCTTCAGTTGATCGCGGCTCTCGCGTACCGCGAAATCTGATGTTCCGTAGGCGATCAACCCGATGGGCGATGTTCCGTTCTCTACCGTCAATGCCGCCGGCACCAGCGTGCGTGCGGTCTCGAACTTCCGCGCCAGCCGTTCAAGCTGATACTGGTAGTCGTCAGGACGTTCGGTATAGAGCCCCTTCTCGTTGTGTCCGCTGCCGCGCGTGAAGTATGCCGCCAGCGGGTGGTTGGTACCGGGTAACGTGCGATACGGGATGGCATCGCCGTCCACATCCTTGTAGCGCGCGAAGCCGCCCAGCCGGTCGAGGTCAGCGGCATTCAGCACCTTGCCTCGATCGATCGGCTTGTCAGGATAGGTAAATGGATCCGCCATCCAGTTATTCATGCCGAGATCGAGATCGGAGAGCACGAACACCGGCGTCTGCAGACGTTCGGTAAGGTCGAAGGCCGCCATCGCGAACTCGAAGCACTCCGTCACCGACGCCGGAAGCAGCATCACGTGCTTGGTGTCGCCATGCGACAGAAATGCGACGGAGAGTACGTCGCCCTGGGCGGTACGTGTCGGCATGCCGGTGGAAGGACCGACACGCTGCACATCGAAGATCACGCCCGGCAGCTCCGCGAAGTAGCCCAGCCCGGCAAATTCGGCCATCAGCGAGATGCCGGGCCCGGAGGTCGCTGTCATGGCGCGCGCGCCCGCCCATCCGGCCCCCAGCACCATGCCAACGGCCGCCAGTTCGTCCTCCGCCTGCACCACGGCAAAGGTCGCCCGCCCCTGTTCGTCGATCCGATATTTCTTCAAGTAGTCGATGAGGTTTTCAACCACCGACGATGATGGCGTGATGGGATACCATGTAACCACCGTGACCCCGGCAAACAACGCTCCCAGCGCGAGTGCCGCATTCCCCTCGATGATGATCTTGCCCTCTGTCGCGTGCATCGCTTCCAGGATAAAAGGATCGTGCTTGGTCAGCGATGTAGCGGCGTAGTCATAGCCCGTCTTGACGGCCGACCAGTTCAGTTCCGCAGCCTTCAACTTCTTGGCGAACTGACGCCGCACGGCCGCTTCGACAGCTTCGAGATCCATCTCGATCAGCTTGGCGACGATGCCGACGTACACCATGTTCTTGACCAGTTTGCGCAGCTTCGCCTCCGGGCAGACCGCTGCCGTCAGCTTGTCGAACGGCACGGGATACGCGTTGACGTCGTCGCGATATTGCTGCAGGTTCAGCGTCTCGTCATAGATAGCAACCGCGCCTGAGGGCAGAGACAGCACATCATCCTTCGCCGTCTCGGCGTTCATCGCGACCAGAATGTCGATCTCTTTCTTGCGGGCGACATAGCCGTTCTTGTTCGCGCGGATGGTGTACCAGGTCGGGAGGCCGGCGATGTTCGAAGGAAAGAGGTTCTTCCCGCTGACCGGGACACCCATGGCAAAGATGCTCTTGAGGAGAACATTGTTCGCCGACTGCGAACCCGAACCGTTGACCGTCGCGACCTGAATGCTGAAATCGTTGACGATCCGCTTCTGCGCGCTTGTGTCGAGCGCCGCCGGCCCTTGCTGAACCTTCAGGGCAACATCTCCAGCCGCCATGTGGCGATTCCTTCCCGTATCCAAGATGATGACGCGATCACGAGCCGTCGCAGCCCTCTCGCTCTCCCCCATTTCAGATGCGGAGAACGAGACTGCACGCTCCGCGGCCCGGTAGAGCCATGTCACCGCGGTGAAATAGGCTGGGAGCGCAGGCGGTAATTCGCCTTCTAAAAATTATAAGTCAGTCGTCCGCCGGGAGCAGGTGCGGAGGCCCCAATGGTAGACGAGCGGCAGCGAGCAGTCTTCCACGGCTACTGAACGGCAAGGCACACGAGCGTGTCTTTACTGTTTGAGGTCGTGCAACAATTCCTCGACTTGCGCCTTCTCCTGCCGGTTCAGCGGCAGCAGCGGCAGCCTTGGTGCGCCGCCGTAGTAGCCGTTCAGGTCGCACCCATACTTCACTCCGGGAACACCCATGCGGCCGCAGACTACCTCAGCCGCTTGCATTACGCGGGCCTGCTTCTCTTCTGCGAGGGGTGCGTCCTTGTCCTTCCAGGCCATGTGAATCTCCGCGCATGCCTGCGGCGCAAAGGCTGCCATGGCCAGCACTCCGCCGGTGGCGCCCGCGTTCAACGAGGGCAGCAGTGCCTGCGCCGATCCGCATAGCACCTGGAAGCCGACCTCTCGCGTCCGTGTTTTGAACTGTGGCGCCGATGGTGCGAACGGCATCAGCAACTCCGCCGTACCCAGCATGTCCGCCGGCATCAGTGCGCTCCCTAGTCCCGCGGCGACCATGGACGAGTTCTGCATCCTTCCTGTGACCGCGGAAAACGTCGTAGTGACAGTTACATGATGTCGTGGAGCGGCAGCGGTTTGCGCGACCAGTTCGCGAATACGCTCCACCTTGCCGCTCGAGTCCTTCATACCGATGATATTCGGATGGTGCGCCAGCTCCGCGGCGATCTCCACCGGCAGATCGTACTGCGTGTACACCGGCACGCTATAGAGCAACACCGGCAGGGGCGACTGATCCGCCACGATGCGGTAATAGTTCAGCATCTCCGCCGGTCGCATCTGTGGACGATAGAAGTGCGGCGTCCGCACCAGCGCGACGTCGTAATCCTGCTTCGCCGCTTCCTCGATCATGTGCAGAGTTTCGCTCACGCTCTCGCGGCCGACGCCGGCGATCAGCACCTTGTCCTGCGCGGCTGCGCCCTTGGCCACATGCAGCAGGTGCCGCGACTCCTCATCGCTCAGCATCGCCGCCTCGCCGGTCGATCCCATCAGCACCAGCCCCGCTGCCGGTGTGCGCGAGTATCGCTCTACATTGCGTTCCAGGTTGTGCCAGTGTGGGCGACCATCTGCATGAAACGGCGTGGTGACGGCGGGGAAGATGCCTTCGAGCAACATGGCATCATTCTACTTCGCGCGCCGCCACTGCCAGGCACAGACAGCAGCAGGGCTGACCGCGCCGTTTAGCTCGCCTTGCGGTTTGCAGGGTTGATGCCCGCGCGCGCATCCGGGCGTTCGCTTACCACGCGTCGCTGCGATTCCGCCTCCTCTGAGCTGGAGGCGTTCGAGATGCCCTGCTCCTCGCCCTGCGGCGCCCGCGTGCGCAGTGAGCCTTCGTGCGCCTCCTGCTCGGGCTCAACCTTGCGATGGCCCTCGCTGCCGGCATCCGCATAGGCAGCGTGCTCGGCACGGCTGCCCCCGCTCTGCCGTCCCTCGTAGAGTTCCTCCGGCGCACCCGGCTCCGCTGTCTCCCGCGGAAGTTCGCCGCTCAGGTTCACCGGGCGCGTTCCTCCCTGCTCCTCGCCGGGCGTCCGGGCATCCTTCGGCGTGAAGAATGCATTCTGTTCCTTCTGGGTATCCTGCTTCAGTTGGGGCTCCTGCCACTCCTCGCGCGACATAGCGTCACCTCAACTTCATGAGACGTGCCGCACCAGTTGCTCGTTGCTCCGAGTCGCGGATTGTGAAGGCGGTCAGCGCGCCGCTACTTCGTGCGCCGCATGCAAGTGCTGCAGCGCCTCCACATGCGTGCGCTTCCGCTGCAGGGCCGCGATCCCTTCAGCCGCCGCTCGCGCCGCGGCCATGGTGGTGATAGTGGGCAGACGCTGGCTCACGGCGGCACGCCGGATCGCCTTCTCGTCGAAAAAGGTATCCTGCCCCTGGGGCGTGTTGATGATCAACTGAATGCGATCGCCTTTGATGAGATCGACCACGTTCGGCCGGCCCTCCTTGACTTTGTACACGCGCTCCACGATCAGACCTGCGCGCTCCAGTACATCGGCGGTCCCGTGTGTGGCGACGAGTTGGAAGCCCAGCATCACATACTGACGCGCCAGCTCGATCAGCCCCGCCTTGTCGCGATCGTTCACGCTGAAGAACACATTGCCCGTCAACGGCAGCAGTTGTCCGGCCGCGAGCTGCGCCTTGGCAAAGGCCTCGCCGAAGTTATCCGCCACGCCCATCACTTCGCCGGTTGACCGCATCTCCGGTCCCAGCACGGTATCGACGCCGGGAAACTTGCTCCAGGGGAATACCGGCGACTTCACGTAGTAATGCGTTCCGGTTTCGAGATCGCGGCCGCTGCGCACCTGCTCCGGCAGGAGTTCACGGAGCTTGCGGCCGGTCATGATCCGCGCCGCCATCTTAGCCAGCGGAACCCCGGTCGCCTTTGAGACATAGGGCACGGTGCGTGACGCGCGCGGGTTCACCTCGATCACGAACACCTTGTCGTTCTCTCCCTGCGCGCCGCGCTGAATTGCAAACTGCAGGTTGACCAGTCCTCGCACGTCGAGCGCCCGGGCCAACTTCCGCGTGTACTCGCGGATGGTCTCGCAGGTCTTGGCCGGCAGGTCCACGGCGGGCAACACACACGATGAGTCGCCGGAGTGAATACCGGCCTCCTCGATGTGCTGCATGATGCCGGCGATCACCACGTCTTCGCCGTCGCACAGCGCATCCACGTCGACTTCCACCGCCGCCTCGAGAAAGTGGTCGATCAGCACCGGCCTGTCCTGCGAGTACTCGACAGCTTCCTTCATGTAACGGCGCACCGCTTCAGCGTCGTACGCGATCACCATGGCGCGGCCGCCCAGCACATAGGACGGCCGCACCAGTACTGGATAGCCCACGCGCTCTGCCCCGGCCACCGCATCATCGACGCTTGCCGCCATGGCTCCGGGAGGCTGCGGAATCTGTAGCTGCTCCAGTAGCTTGCCAAACTGCTTGCGATCTTCCGCCAGATCGATAGACTCCGGCGAGGTGCCGATGATGTTCACGCCCGCCTGCTTCAACGGCAAGGCAAGGTTGAGCGGCGTCTGACCGCCAAACTGCACGATCATGCCCACCTCGGCCCCGCCGGCCTTCTCATGTTCGTAAACGGCCAGCACATCTTCGAGCGTAAGCGGCTCGAAGTAGAGTCGGTCGCTGGTGTCGTAATCGGTCGACACCGTCTCGGGATTGCAGTTCACCATCACCGTTTCGAAGTCGTCTTCCTTGAGAGCAAAGGCGGCGTGACAGCAACAGTAGTCGAACTCAATGCCCTGTCCAATGCGGTTTGGACCGGAGCCCAGGATGATGACCTTGCGTCTGCCGGTAGCTGGCGCCTCGTCTTCTTCGTCATACGTCGAGTAGAGATAGGGCGTCTCGCTTTCGAACTCGGCAGCGCACGTATCCACCAGCTTGAAGACGGGCTTGAGCCCTTGCGCCTGGCGCAGCGCACGCACCTGCTGCACGCCGGCGCCGCTGTCCAGCTTCCATACTTCGGCCAGCCGCGCATCCGAGATACCCATGCGTTTGGCACGGCGCAGCAGCTCGGGCGAAATCGTGTCGGCGTTCTGTTCGCCCGCCAGCGTCAGAGTGTCCGTGATCTCCTTGATCTGGTACAGGAACCATGGATCCATGGTGGTGGTGCGTGCGACCTCTCGCACCGACTGGCCCTTGCGAAAGGCGTAGCGGATGTAATCCAGCCGCTCCGGCTGAGGCGTCACCAACCGCTGCGTCAATCGGCGCGGCTCAATCACTTCCGCGCCCACGCGCTTGCCGGTCTCAAGCGAACGCAGCGCCTTCATCATCGCTTCCTTGAAGGTGCGGCCGATGGCCATCACCTCGCCGACAGACTTCATCTGCGGCCCCAGCGTCTCATCCGCACCGGGAAACTTCTCGAACTGCCACTTCGGCACCTTCACCACCACGTAGTCGATGGTCGGCTCGAAGCACGCCGGCGTTTTGCGCGTGATGTCATTCGGGATCTCGTCTAGCGTGTAACCGACAGCGAGCTTGGCCGCGATCTTCGCGATAGGAAAACCGGTGGCCTTCGAGGCCAAGGCCGAAGACCGCGACACACGGGGGTTCATCTCGATCACGGTCATGCGGCCGGTCTGCGGGTGAATCGCAAACTGCACATTCGAGCCGCCGGTCTCGACACCGATCTCGCGCATCACCCGGATGGCCGCATCGCGCATGATCTGGTACTCGCGATCGGTGAGCGTCTGCGCCGGAGCTACCGTAATCGAGTCGCCCGTATGCACGCCCATGGGGTCCATGTTCTCGATCGAACAGATGATGATTACGTTGTCCGCAAGATCGCGCATCACCTCCAGCTCGAACTCCTTCCACCCAAGCACCGACTCTTCGATCAGGCATTCGTGGACGGGGGACAGATCGAGTCCGCGGGAGAGTATCTCCATCAGTTCTTCACGGTTGTACGCGATACCGCCGCCCGATCCGCCTAGCGTGAATGACGGCCGGATCACCACCGGGAAGCCGATCTTGGTCGCGTAGTCCAAACCATCGCGCAGGTTATTTACCAGCGAGGAGCGCGGCATGTCGAGCCCGATCCGGGTCATGGCGTCTTTGAAGAGCAGCCGGTCCTCGGCCTTCTTGATCGCTTCAAGCTTGGCGCCGATGAGCTCGACGCCATACTTTTCCAGCACACCCGCATCCGCCAGATCGACCGCGAGATTGAGCGCGGTCTGACCGCCGACCGTCGGCAACAGCGCAAACTTACCTCCCGATGTTCGACCCACGTGTCGGCTATTCTCGTCGACCATCATCGCGGCCTCGACGCGGATGATCTCCTCAACGTACTCGCGCGTCAGCGGCTCGATGTAGGTGCGGTCGGCGAGATCGGGATCGGTCATGATGGTGGCCGGGTTGGAGTTCACCAGCACAACCTCATAGCCATCGGCCATCAGCGCCTTCACTGCTTGTGTGCCAGAGTAGTCAAACTCCGCCGACTGCCCAATTACGATCGGTCCCGACCCGATCACCAGAATTTTTGTTATGTCGTCTCTACGTGGCATGTCTTCCTTCGCTACCGGTACACCTCGCGACGAGGGCCAATTCCTAAGACCAATACGACGAGAATGTCATCCTGCAGCTCGCAAATGATACGGTAGTCGCCCACCCGATATCGCCAGCGCCCCTTGTGATTGCCTGAAAGCGCATGACCGAACCTGCGAGCGTCTTCCGCTCCACGAACCTTGTTCCGCAGAAAGCCAGTGATGAGATCGGCGGTCTCTCTGTCCAGCTTTGACAATTGCTTCTTGGCTGAAGCCGTAAAGCTAATCGTCCAGCCCAAGCTCGCGCCTCACTTCCTCTAGCGTGAACGTCGGTTCGTTTCTTCGCAGCACCTCTTCGGCCAGCAGATAGTCCTCGCGGTCTTCCACGTACTGGCGAATGGCCTCCTTGGCATAGAAGCTCTTGGTGCGCCCGGTCTTCTTCGCAAGCGCTTCCAACCGCTGCTCCAGCTCCGGCTCCAACCTGACTCCGAGCATGCAACTCACCCCTGAATTTCATTTTGTTAAACAAGTTTAACAAATCGGAACGCTCATTTCTCCGCCAGGCGGGCGAAATCGAAATCGCTCCACTTGCGGATCACGCGCTCGCCGGCGACGAAGTCCTGATCTTCGCTGCTCATGTGCGGCTTGCCCCTGGGCCGCCCCTGCCAATCCGTGAAGCGGGCGTGCGGCGTATATTGCCTGGTCCTTGGATTCCACTCCAGCGTGTGAATCAGGATCCACTGCTGGTTCGGCTCCGAAGTCCCGGGCATGTAGCGGCTGATGGAATGGGTGACTCTGCCCGATTCGTCCATGCACGCCAGAAGGTCGCGGTCGAACTCACCATCGTGCGTCCATTGATAGACGGCGCGCGGCTTGCCGCCCACCATCCAGACATAGGCCGTCGCATCGTTATCCGCGCCGTTGTCGCGCATCTCCGAGGGCAGGTTGTCGGTCGCAAACCAGCCGCCTCGCGAATAGAATCCGCGTGGCCGCGCGGTGGTGCCGCCGATACACTTGGCAACGAACGCATGCACGTACGGCTCGATCACGCCGCGCTTCATCGCCGTCATGTAGGCATCGTAGGGACGTTGCGCGAACAGCGGAAACGCACATAGAAACACCACGGCAACCAGCAGCAGTAATTGCATGCGCATCCGTTTCACCGCTTCCACTCTTCCATCATTTTGCGGAAAGCGCGGAACAGGTAATGCGAGTCATGCGGACCGGGGCTCGCTTCCGGATGGTATTGCACGCTGAACAGCGGCATGGAGCGATGGCGCAATCCTTCGAGCGTGTTGTCGTTCAGATCGACGTGCGTCAGGTCCACGTCGCTTTGCTTGAGCGTATCCGGATCGATGGCGAAGTTGTGGTTGTGCGCCGTGATCTCGATCTTGCCGGTGCCGGTCTGCTGCACCGGATGGTTGCCGCCGTGATGACCGAACTTCAGCTTGTAGCTCTTGCCTCCGAGCGCGAGCCCGATCAGTTGATGGCCCAGGCAGATGCCGAAGATCGGCGTCTTGCCGGCCAGCCTGCGAATATTGTCCTGTGCGTACTTGAGCGGCTCCGGATCTCCAGGCCCATTCGACAGAAATATGCCGTCCGGCTTAAGCGCCAGCACGTCCTCGGCCGGGGTCTGCGCCGGCACCACCGTCACCCGGCAACTCTCCCGCGTCAGCATGCGCAGAATGTTGTGCTTGATGCCGTAGTCGTAGGCTACGACGTGCAGGTCCGGCGGCGGCGCATCCGGCATCAGCCCGGCGACTTCATTGCCAGGGTGATGGCAGTCCCATTCATATACGCCTTTGGTCGAGACCACGCTCGCCAGGTCCGTGCCATCCATTTTGCGGATGGCTTGCGCTCTCGCGATCAGAGTATCCGGGTTCGTCTCCAGCGATGAGATGACGCCGCGCATTACGCCGTGGTTGCGCAGATGCCGCACCACCGCGCGGGTATCGATCTCCGAGATCACCGGCACGCCCGAGCGCTCCAGATACTCGTCCGCCACTTCTTCGGAGCGCCAGTTGGAGCTGATGGGGGAGAATTCGCGCGTCACCAGCCCCTCGATATAGGGCTTCTGCGCCTCGGCATCGGCAGCATTGGTGCCGTAGTTGCCGATCTGCGGATTGGTCAACACCACGATCTGTCCCGCGTAGGAAGGATCGGTGAAGATTTCCTGATATCCGGTGAGCGAAGTATTGAAAACAACCTCGCCGGCGCACTCGCCCTTTGCGCCGTGACTCTCACCGCGGAAGATGCGCCCGTCTTCGAGCGCAAGGATCGCCTGCATCGCTTCTCCCAAGCGTGGATTTTATAGAGTTTAACAGGGATTGCGCGGTGATACCCGCTACGCCGGAAACCGGGGATGAATTGCTCTGCTTTTAGGAGTTCTGGAGCGTCCGCCCGGGAAAGCCGCTTACACGGCAACATGGCCTCTTGATGGTGCCGTATGAGAAAGCTATGGTGAGCGCATGACCTTGGTTCGAGCTGCAACGGGGCGGGATGCGCGCGCAATCTCCCACGTGCATGTCCAGAGCTGGAGAACGACCTACGCCGGCATCGTGCCGGAAGCATACCTGGCCGGCTTGAACGAGGAAGAACGTGAGCAATTGTGGCGCGAGTGGCTAAAGCTCGATATACCGGTCTACGTTGCCGAGCTGGGTGGCGGAGTCGTTGGGTTCGTCAGCGGGGGCCCCATACGCGAGCCCCTGCAGGAGTTCGATGCGGAGTTGTACGCGATCTATCTACTCCAACAGGCCCAGGGACGTGGGATCGGAACGGCTCTACTGCGGCAACTGGCAGGATCGCTGAGAGCCAGAGGCTTCAAGAGCATGGCGGTTTGGGTGCTAGAAAGCAACTCCTCAAGCCGTTTCTACATGCAATCCGGAGCGATTCCGCTCTTGTCGAAAGACATTGAAATCGGAGGTGTAATGCTTCCTTTACTCGCCTATGGTTGGACTGATCTTCAGGTCATTCCTTCACCGGTCTGACCCGTTAGCGCACCACGCCCATCTGGTCCGCCGGCCAGTAGACGAACGCAGCCTTGCCGTAAATCAGATTGCGGTCCACCGGGCCGAAATCACGGCTGTCGCTCGAGATCGAGCGATGGTCGCCCATGACGAAGTATTCATGTTGGGGGATCACTGCTTCCGGCACCGATCGAGCGTCCTCGAAGCGCAGCGGCACATACGGTTCGGCGATGCGCCGGCCGTTCACGTACACCCGTCCATCGTCCACCCGCAGATCATCCCCGGGCAGCGCGATCACCCGCTTGATATAGCTCTTCTGCGGGTCGCGTGGGTAGTAGAAGACCACCACGTCGCCCCGGCTGATGTTTTCAAAGTGGTAGACAAATTTGTTGATGAAGATGCGGTCTTTGTCCTCCAGCCGGGGCAGCATGCTCGTGCCCTCGACCTTCACCGGCTGGTAGAGAAAGGTAATAATGAAAAACGAAGCCGCGACGGACACCACCATATCGCGTGCCCACAGGCGAAGCGCCCGCCCCTTTGACCTCGTCTGAACTGCCGTGACGCCATATTCCGATCGTGTGGCATCCTGGTCTGCCACGCGATCCTGCTGTTCTGGTTCCATCTTGGTCCAATTGTCCTCGGGACCGGTTTGCCTGATGCTGCGCTCGCGCCAAGGTTCAGACTATGCGGCCGCTACTCGAAAACGGCTGCGCAATTTCCGTCTACTGACTGCGCCTGCAGGAAAACTGGCCTACCCACATCCTAAACTGCCCGCGGGGCAGAGCATATGTCCGGGCTTGGGCAGCGGCGCCGGTTGGCCGGCCATGGGCAGGAATTGCGGATTGCCGTGAACGTCATTGATGCCCGCGAGCTGCGCCGCCTCCAGTTTCAGCGGACGCTGCATCACCATCTCCAGGCTGGTGCCTTCCGGGATCACCACCTCATCGCCGCGCGTCAGCAGGGTGTAGATCACGCCTCCGGCCACACCAGCCAGGCTGCCGGTAGCCAACCCGGCCAATGGACTGCCCGCCACCGCCCCGCCGATCACGCCGCCCTCTGCGCCCATACCCGCGCCCTTCGCAATATTCCCCGCGTCGCGGCCCTTATTGCCGGCCTGCTCGATCTCGCCCTCACTATTCTTCACCGTCGGTCCATTCGAACCCGGTAGCTGATTCACCGTACCCGGAATCGGCACCACCTGCCCGTTGGGAAAGATCATGGTGGTGAAATGCATGAGCAGCTTGGCTCTTCCCTTCACCCGCCCCGGCCGCTGCACCTGGTCCACCACGCCCTGAACGTACACCCCCACCGGGATGAGCACGTGGGAGCCGACGATCACGGGAAACGTAGAGACCAGGTACACGCCATCTCCGGGCCTTGCTGACTTCGTATTCACGGCGCTCTTCAACGACAACAAGACCTTGGTGCCCGCAGGCACGGTATAGTCTTGCCCGTTGAGGGCTGCCAGACCGGGCGGCAGCTCCGCAGTGGTCGGCGGAGAGACCAACGCGCCATTCGATTCCCCCGGAGATTGAGTCGCGTTCTCCGGTTGCTGCGCCGCAAGCCTGGTCGCTGCCGGCATAGTTAGCAACAGACCCACCGCCCACACCTGCCACGGTCTACGCCACTCTGTTCCACAAAACATGCACTGCCTCTTTCGAAGAGCCCTGGGAATGGCCGACGCGCAAGCGAGCGCGGACATTCCTGCCTACGTTATAGACGGGTACAGAAACAGTCTGGAAGCTCAAAGTGCAATCTGGGGGTAACCGAAGTCTCTGCCATACCTTCTGAAGGCATCTGGCATCATCTAAAGCAACTATGGACGCGCCCAGAGAAGTACCCGAAGAGGAAGTGCCACCCACAGCCAGTCGTCAGCACGAACAATTTGCCGCAACCCGCCAAATGCTCGCGGACGCCATCGCCGCGCGCGTCTTTCCTGGCTGCGCGTGGGGAGTGCTCTTCGGCGGCGAGGTGCGCGCCCTCGACAGCCTCGGCCGTTTCACCTACGACCATGGATCGCACCCGGTCGCGGCCAATACTGTCTACGACCTTGCCAGTCTGACCAAAGTCCTCGCCACCACCGCCATCGCCATGCTCCTCTACGATCGCAAGCTTCTCGATCTCGATCAGCCTATCGTCCATTGGCTGCCGGCCTTCGTGGCCGCGCATCCCGGGGACAAGCGCCGCCGCGAGGTGACCGCGTACATGCTGCTGACCCACTCCTCCGGGCTTCCCGGATATGCTCCTCTCTTCGAGCAAAGCCATAGCGCCGATGCCCTCTTCGACGCCTGTTTACGCATACCGCTCGAACAAGCACCGGGAACCGGCTCGGAATACTCCGACCTGGGCTTCATCCTGCTCGGGCGGATCCTTGAGGACGTCGCGGGCGCACCGCTCGACGAAACCTTCCACCGGGAGATCGCCTTGCCACTTGAGATGCAATCGATGCACTATTGCCCGCCACCTACGTGGAAGAACGCCATTCCGCCGACGCAGGACGACACCTCCTTCCGCCGTCGCGTGGTGCAGGGAGAGGTGCACGACGACAACGCCTTCGTGCTCGGCGGCGTCAGCGGCCACGCCGGTCTCTTCTCGAACGCCTTCGATCCGCTCCGCTTCGCGCGCTGTCTGCTGGCCGGTGGCCGCACCCCGGAGAACAAGCAGCTCTTCCAGGAAGAGACCGTGCGGTTGTTCACCACTCGGGCGCGCCAACCCCAAGGCGCCTCCCGTGCGCTCGGCTGGGATACGCCCTCGGCTCCATCGTCCTCCGGCCGATTCTTCAGCGAACGCTCATTCGGTCATCTCGGCTTCACCGGGACCTCGCTCTGGATCGACCCCGACGCGGAGCTCGCCGTCGTGCTCTTGAGTAATCGCACCTGGCCCGACGGCCAGAATCAGGCCATCAAGGAATTGCGCCCCCGCTTTCACGATTCCGTCGTCAGTACTCTCCTTCCGGAGGTGCCTCTTCTCTCGAAAGCGCGCGCGTGGGTAACTTCGTGATGCGCTTTTCGGACGCGTTTGGCCGCTGGGCGCGATAAAATAGGGTGAAGCACACAATCCACCCATGGCCACTATCACATCTGCACACAGCGAAAGCCTCCACGTAGACGACGCGCCAGTAAATGGGCAATCCCATCTGCATGAATTGACGACGGAAGGCGCGAACGATGCCTCGCGCGGCTTCGATACGAAGTCCGCGCTCGAAATTGCACGCATCATCAATCACGAAGACGGCAAGGTCGCACTCGCGGTCAAGAAGGCTCTGCCGGAGATCGCTCTGGTCATCGATGCGGTCGCGCGCAGCCTGCGCGACGGGGGCCGGCTCATCTATGTTGGGGCGGGCTCCTCCGGGCGGATCGCGGCCCTTGACGCCTCCGAGTGCCCCCAGGCCTACTCCACCTCGCCGCAGTCCGTGCAATACATTGTGGCCGGCGGTCCCAAGGCCGTGGCCTCGGCGGTTGAGGTCAACGAAGACTCGCCCGAACTCGGCCAGCGCGACATCGCGCGCCGACGCCCCACGCGCAAAGACATCATCATCGGCCTCTCCGCTTCCGGGCGCACTCCGTATGTGGTTGGCGCGGTGGAGTACGCGCGCAGCCGCGGAGCCAGCACGGCAGCGGTCGTCTGCAATCGCGACTCGGCCCTGGCTGCGGCCGCCGAGATCGCTATCGTCGCCGAAGTGGGTCCCGAGGTCGTGAGCGGCTCCACACGCATGAAAGCCGCCAGCGCACAGAAGATGATCCTGAACATGATCACCACCGGCGCCATGACCCGCCTGGGCTACGTGTACGAGAACATGATGGTGAATGTGCACATGCACAACGCCAAGCTGGTCGAGCGCGGCATCAGCGTGCTGATGCGTGCCTGCGAGGTAGACCGCGAAGTAGCCGTCCAGACCATCAAATCCGCGGGCAAGAGCGTCCCCGTCGCGCTGGTCATGCTCAAGGCCGGTGTCGACAAGCCGGAGGCGGTCCGGCGTCTGGCCCGCTCCAGCGGCAATGTTCGTCTGGCCATCGAAGACACCACGCTCGAACTGTAGACCGGAGAATCGCAATCCGGACCCGCAAACCGGTACCCGCACAAATACACGAGGAGAACCTCTGTTCACTGAGCCGCGCCAACGGATGGATACGCCGGCAGCCCTGCTCCTCGCGGCTATTGTTGCCATCGGCCTTATCGGCGCCGGTTGGGTGCTCGGTTCCGAGATCAAGCAAACCAGACTCGCCGATCGCTACGTGACGGTCAAGGGTCTGGTCGAGCGCAACGTTAAGAGTGATCTGGCCATTTGGAACATCGGCTTCCAATCCAGTGCGAACGACTTCAAAACCATGCTGGGCCAGGGAGATACGCAGAGGCAAACGGTGCTCAGCTTCCTGGCCCAGCAAGGCATTGACAAGCAGCAGATCGAGATTGGGGCGCCCCGTGTCATCGACAAACAGGCGCAGGAGTACGGTGGCCCCAGCACCGGAAACCAGAACCGCTACATCCTCAGCCAGTCCATCATCGTCACGTCCCCTGACGTGGATCGCGTCGCCAAAGCTGGCCAACAGGCCGCGCAACTGCTGCAGCAGGGCGTCATTCTCACGTCGAATTCCGGCGTTAGCGGGAGCTCAGTAGCCTTCAAATTCAATGGCCTGAATGCCATCAAGCCTGACATGATCACGGAAGCCACCCGCAACGGCCGTGCCGCCGCCCAGCGCTTCGCGGCGGACTCCGGCGCTCACGTCGGGGCCATCCGTCAGGCCAACCAGGGCACCTTCTCCATCTCACCCGCGGATGCTGGTTCCTCCGCCAATGAAGCGGGCGACGCGGCGTATCCCGCCGATTCCAGCATCATGAAGAAGGTCCGCGTGGTCACCACTGTCGACTATTTCCTTGAACAGTAGGTCGCGCCCGGTAAAGAACTATATTCCTCGCCGTCATGGCCGCTTGAACTAGCGCCCAGGCCAAGTACACTGAGGGTCTTACTCCCTCGTCACTCGGAGCCCTCCCCAATGGAAAAATTCGTCATCCGCGGCGGCAATCCCCTACTCGGATCCATCCGCGTCTCCGGCGCGAAGAACTCAGCGCTTCCCTGCATGGCCGCGGCCATCCTCACGGAAGACGAAGTCGTCCTGGAGAACATCCCGCAGGTGCGCGACATCGAAACCGAGCGGAGGCTGCTGGTCTCCATGGGCGCGGAGGTCGAACTCGGCTACGGGCGGGCGCAGCACCGAACCTCCATCTCCTGCCGCGTGCTCTCCGATCCCATCGCCAAGTACGAGATCGTCAAGACCATGCGCGCTTCGTCGCTGGTGCTGGGACCGCTGATCGCGCGCACCGGTATCGCCCGCGTCGCCATGCCCGGTGGCTGCGCCATCGGCGGCCGGCCCATTGATCTCCACATCAAAGGTCTGGAAGCGATGGGTGCGGTGATCACGCAGGAACACGGGTATCTGGAGGCGCGCACGGAACGCCTCCAGGGCGCACACATCGTCTTCGACAAGATCACCGTCACCGGCACCGAAGATTTGCTGATGGCCGCCGTGCTCGCGGAGGGCGAAACGGTGATGGAGAACTGCGCGCGCGAGCCGGAGGTGACGGATCTGGCCGCCATGCTGGTGTCCATGGGTGCGAAGATCGCAGGGGCAGGTAGCGGCATCATTCGCGTGCAGGGCGTGGACAGGCTGCATGGCACCCGCCACCGCATCAATCCGGACCGGATCGAGGCCGGCACCTTCCTGGTCGCTGGCGCCATCACCGGCGGCGACCTCCGCGTGACCCATTGCAACCCGGCGCATCTCGGCTCGCTCATCACCAAGCTGCAGGCCTGTGGCGTCCGCCTGGATATCGACGGGGACTCCATCCGCGTTCGCTCCGAAGGCCAACTGAGCGCCAATGACATAACCACGGAAGAGTACCCGGGCTTCCCGACCGACATGCAGGCCCAGTACATGGCGCTGGCCACCCAGGCGGAAGGTACCTCCACGGTGATTGAAAACATCTTCGAGAACCGCTTCATGCATGTGCAGGAGTTGGTGCGCATGGGCGCGAACATCAAGGTGGATGGCCGGACCGCTACCGTTCGCGGCAAAACGCCGCTCTCCTCGGCCGCCGTCATGTGCTCGGACCTCCGCGCCTCAGCCTCGCTGGTGCTGGCGGCGATGGTCGCGCAAGGCGAGACTATCCTCGACCGCGTCTACCACATCGATCGCGGTTACGAGCGCATCGAAGAGAAGCTGCGCGGCGTCGGCGCCGAAATCCGCCGCCTCGGCAACATCTTCGCCAGCAAGAAAGAGACGGCGGAAGCCGCGGTCGCACAAGCCTAGCGACGACCGCCGCATGCACCCACATTCCCCCCTTGGCGCCGATTCGGTATGGTAGGAAGAACCAGTCTCTCTTATGCCTTCGACCAGCCCAGGCGCGCCAGCCGCCACACACCACCGTCCTGCTTCCCCGCTCGCTTTATTTGGCCCCAGGGGAGTGGGTAGCTGGATTGCTATCGGAACCGCGTTGCTGTATCTGCTCCTCTGCTGGACCGCTTTTTTCGCTATAGTGCAACCCTTCTTCGAAGGCACCGGCGGGCTGCGGCTCGAGGCTGATTCCTCCACTTATTTTGCTGTCGCGGGAATCTACGTACCGGGG
>JBPCNO010000103.1:0-13049 GCA_051001135.1 Acidobacteriaceae bacterium | reverse complement strand
CCATCAGGCTGACGAAATACCCACTCCAGCCCGAGGCCACCGTAGCCGCGCCGAACGCGTATTCGAGCACCAGGTCCCACCCGATGATCCACGCGACGAACTCGCCCAGCGTGGCGTAGCCATAGGTATAGGCGGAACCCGCGATGGGGATGAGCGAGGCGAACTCGGAATAACAGAGCGCGGCAAAAGCACAGGTAATGCCGGCCACGATAAAGCTGAGCGCTACCGCCGGCCCGGCATATTTCGCCGCCGCTGGCCCGACGAGCACAAAGATCCCGGTGCCGATGATCGCCCCGATGCCCAGCGTGATGAGGTTCACCGGCCCCAGCGAGCGCCGGAGCGTGTGTTCCCCCTCCTCCTTGGCTTCGAGCTTCAGGAGCGACAGAGGTTTAGTTGCGGAAAGTCTAGCCATGAATGACGATGGTCCTTCTCAAGAGAATCATGTTGCTGGAGAATCATAGTGCGGATGACTGCCTGCCGCGGCGCGACCAGACGGCAAAAACCGGAACCCCCAGCAGGACGATCATAAGCCCAGGCCATGTGTATTGAGGCTTATACCGCAACAGCACGATACATATCCACCCCGCCATCACAATATAGAGCCCCGGCAGGAGCGGATAGCCGAACGCGCGATAGGGCCGCGGAGCCTCCGGCCGTCGCACCCGCAGCACGAACAGGCTGCCGATGGTGAGGATGTAGAAGACCAGCGCCGCGAACATGGTGTAGTCCAGCAGTTGGCTGTACGACCCGGAGAGACACAGCAGGCAGGTCCACGCAGCCTGGATCACCAGCGAGATCACCGGGGTCTTGAAGCGCGGATGCAGCCGCCCCACCGCTTTGAAGAACAGCCCGTCCTGGCTCATCGCGTAGTACACCCGCGCTCCCGCCAGGCACATGCCATTGGCGCAGCCGAAGGTGGAGATCAGGATCGCGGCGGCCATCAGGTAGGCGCCGCTGGTATGAAAGATCTGCTGCAGCACCGCCGTGCCGACGCGGTCCTCCGCGGCAAACTGAATCCCCCGCGCCAGCGCCGTCGCTCCATGCGGATCGCCCGCCAGCGGCAGCGCGAACAAATACACGAAATTCGCCAGAATGTAGATGGCCAGCACCAACCCGGTGCCCGCGGCCAGCGACAGCGGCAGGTTGCGGCTGGGGTTGCGCACCTCGCCCGCCGTGAAGGTCACGTTGTTCCAGGCATCGGCGGAGAACAGCGAGCCCACCTGCACCACCGCCAGGATGGCGAAGATGCCCACCAGCGCAATCGGCCCGCCCACGCCCACCTGCACCGGATGCAGCGTGCTGAACGATGCGTTATGCCAGAAGGCGTGCCAGCCCGCGCCGAAGTTCGCCGCCAGCGCCGCCGGATTGCGGCCGAAGGCGAAGCCGCACACGATCAACGCCAGCAGCGAGCCAATCTTCGCCGTGGTGAAGACGTTCTGCACCAGCGCGCCTGTCTTCACCCCGCGCACGTTGATGAAGGTCACGATGACGGTGATGAGGATCGCCATCAGGTTGACCGTGTTCAGCCCCAGTTCCATGTTGCCCAGCACCATCGGTCCCACCCGCACGGCCGGCACATGCCCCAGGTGCAGCAGCCAGTGCGAGTCCGAGACCCAGGGAAAGAACACCCCCAGGAACTTGCCGAAGGCCACGCCCACCGCCGCGATGGTTCCCGTCTGGATCACCAGAAACAGCGTCCACCCATAGAGGAAGCCCCACATCGGCCCCAGCGCCTCGCGCAGGTACACATACTGGCCTCCGGCGCGGGGCATCATCGCCGCCAGCTCTCCGTAGCTCAATGCGCCAATGATGGTCATCACCGCCGTGATCAGCCAGGCGGCGATAAACAGCGCCGGCGATCCAACCCCGCGGGCAATATCTGACGGCACAATAAAAATGCCCGAGCCGATCATCGAGCCGACCACGATGGCCGTGGCGCTGAACAGCCCTAGCCCTTTGACCAGCCCAGTGCCAGGCGCGGTTGTGCGCACAGTCACAGCGTCAGCCGTGCCGCCAGGCATGGCTTCGCCGCCGGCTTTTTCGTCTGCAGGGGTTTGATTGAGCACTTAGCAGTCAGTTCTACCGGAAATTCACAAGAATGTCTTGAACGACCTCGGCCGTCGAGCGGCTTTCCGATCGGCCACCTCCCGGCAGCAACGCCGAGATCATCGCCACCGCATCCGCGCCTGCATCCAGCACCGCCCGCATGGTCTCGCGCGTAATGCCGCCGATGGCCACCAGCGGCTTGGCCGTGAGCGTTCGCGCCCGCACCACTCCCGCGAGCCCCACCACCGGGTCTGGATTCTCCTTCGATCCGGTCGCATACACCGGCCCGATCGCCACATAATCGGCTGGCCCCGCGTCCGCAAACCGAACCTGCCACGCATTGTGCGTGGAGACGCCAAGCAGCCGCTCCTCCCCCAGAAGCGCTCGCGCCCGCTCCACCGGCATATCGTCCTGCCCCAGGTGCACGCCGTCGAACTCCGCGGCCGCGCACAGGTGCACGCGGTCGTTCAGGATCAACGTCGCCTCACCGCGCGGGAAGATGCCGCGCAACAGCAGCGCCGCCGCCAGCACCTCGTCGTCGGAGGCGGTCTTGTCGCGGTATTGCAAAAGGCGGACCCCGGCGCTCCGCAGTTCGCGCGCGAACGCTGCCAGCGGAAGCCCCGCACTCCGCAGCAGTGCGGCGTCCACAATCGGGTAGAGCAAAGGCAGAAGACCCACCCGGTCGAGTGAGCCTCCGCCGTCCGCCGCCTGGCTCAAAACTGTTCGTCCGCAGACGGCCCATACATGCCCGGGATCGGCACGTCCAGCATCCGCAGATACAACGAGAGTTGTCCGCGGTGGTGGCCCAGGTGATTCCCCACCGTGCTGCGATACACCGCCACCCGCGGCATGCTGAAGGCCTCTTTGCCCATCCAGGTCATGGTCCAGGTCTTGCCGAACTCCTCGTCCCCCGTCGCAGCCAACGTGGTACGCAATTCGCCGGCGCATTCGTCGAACTTCGCCAGCAGCTCCTCGCGGCTCTTCGGAGCAAACCGCGCATCCTTCGGCATGTTCTCCGGCGAGAGATCCATGCGCTCGGTCTTGAACGTATTCGAGCCCCAGCCCGGCAGCGTCGCCACATGCCCCGCCAGCCGTCCCAGCGACATCGACTTCGCGTGCGGAGTCCAGTCCCACTTGCCCTCCGGCACTACCGCCAGCATCTTGCGTGTGCTCGCCAACTCGTGTTCCAGCTCCGGCCGAAAGTTTTCACTCATCCGTCCCATGTTCTCTCTCCTCCTCAAGCTTCACTCGGCATCTTCCTTCAAGCGCAGCTACTTGGGCAAATCAAACAGAGAATCAGGATTGCCATCCTGCATCGCATTGGACGCAGGATTGACCGTGGATCTGCAAGTCCACGGATCTATCTTGATATACTCTCTGTTGTGTATATCCAGAAGGGGACGCGATGCAGGTAGCCAAATGGGGAAACAGTCTGGCGGTACGTCTGCCGGCTCTGGTAGTTGTCGCCCTGGATCTTAAAGAGGGCGATCAGATCGAAATCCGCGTCGCTGGCCAGCATACATTCGAGGTTAGCCGCGACCAGAGCAGACAACAAGCTGTCGAGCGCCTGCGCAAACTGCGCCGCACTCTCCCGCCCGGATTCATCTTTGACCGGGACGAGTCGAATGGGCGCTAAGCGCTTCTTCGATACCACGATCCTCATCTATGCGATCGCCCGAAACGACCCCCGTGCCGCTGTCGCCGAAGGACTTCTCGCCGACGGCGGAGTTCTCAGCGTTCAGGTGCTGAACGAGTTCGTTGCTGTTGCTCGACGCAAGCTCGACATGGGGTGGAACGATCTCAAGGAGGCGCTGGCGGCGTTTCGGGTTCTATGCGGTTCGCCAATGGCGCTGACCACCGCCACGCACGAAGCCGCACTGCGGGTCGCCGAGCGATATGGATTTCATATTTACGACTCTCTGATTGTGGCTGCGGCGCTTGAGGCGGGGTGCACTACGCTCTACTCGGAAGACATGCAGGATGGTCAGAAGATCGAGAGTCTTACCATTCGCAATCCTTTCGCAACTCCTTAAGCCCTGAGGGCAAGAGACGGCAATCAGGAAAGCGCCACCGCATGCTGGTGCGGCAGCCGCTCCTTCTCCCGCTCGAAGAAACGCTCCATGTACTTGGTATCGAACTTGCCCTCGCGAAAGTCGGGATCGTTCAGGATGCGCCGGTGCAGCGAAATCGTGGTGTGGATCCCTTCGATCACGAACATTTCGAGCGCACGGTTCATGCGCGCCATGGCCTCTTGCCGGTCCTTGCCGTGCGCGATCAGCTTGGCGATCAGCGAGTCATAGTAGGGCGGTACAAAGCCCTCGGCATACTGCGCCGTGTCCACGCGGATCCCGTTCCCGCCCGGCACATTGAACACCGAGATGCGCCCCGCCGACGGCGTGAACTTCTCCGGATGCTCGGCGTTCACACGGCACTCGATCGCATGTCCGCGAATCTGCACCGGGTCCGGGATGATCGAGCTCAGCTTCTCGCCCCACGCGATGCGCAACTGCGCCTTCACCAGATCCACCCCCGTGATCATCTCCGTCACCGGATGCTCCACCTGAATGCGCGTGTTCATCTCGATGAAGTAGAGCTTGCCGTCTTCGTCCATCAGGAACTCGATGGTGCCGGCGTTCTGGTAGCCGATGTGTTCCAGGCAACGCTTGACCGTCTTGCCGATCTCATCGCGCATCTTCGCGTTCACCTGCAGTGACGGCGCCTCTTCGATCAGCTTCTGGTGCCGCCGTTGGATGGAGCACTCGCGCTCGCCCAGCGACATCACGTTGCCGTGCTCATCCGCCAGCACCTGGAACTCGATGTGCCGCGGCCGCTCGATGAACTTCTCCATATACAGGTCGCCGTTGCCGAAGGCGTTCGCCGCCTCGGTGTGTGCCGCCTGGAACAGTCCCGGCAACTCCTCCTCGGTGCGGGCCACGCGCATGCCGCGGCCCCCGCCGCCGGCGGAAGCCTTGAGAATCACCGGAAAGCCGATGCTCCGGGCCCACTCCAGCGCCTCGCCTTCGGACTGGATCACGCCCTCGGAGCCGGGCAGAATCGGCACCTTGGCCTTCTTCATGGCCGTGCGCGCCTTTTCTTTTTCGCCCATCAGCCGCGTCACCTCGGGCGGCGGCCCGATGAACTTGATATTCGAAGCGCGGCAGACCTCGGCGAAGTTCGCGTTCTCGCTCAACAGCCCGTATCCCGGATGGATGGCGTCCACATCCGCGATCTCCGCCGCGCTGATCACCGCCGGCACGTGCAGATAGCTCTCCGCCGAGCGCGGCGGCCCGATGCAGATCGCCTCATCGGCAAAGCGCACGTGCAGCGAATGGCGATCGGCCTCGCTGTACACCGCGACGGTCCGAATCCCCAGCTCCTTGCAGGCACAAATCACACGCAGCGCAATCTCGCCGCGATTGGCAATCAAGACTTTCCGGAACATGGACCTCTTCTTTCACAGCGGGGGTAGTTGCTAACCTGGCCACCAAATCCGGGTGCCCCATCCTGAGCGTCCCCCTTTGGGGAGCGAAGGGTGGGAGACCACAACATTTCCCCTCCAAAATGCCTCTATTCATCAGGAGCGGAGCGGAGCGAAGAATCCATGCGACATCCGCCTGTGCAGCAGACTGTCTCCAAATACCACCTAGCGAGGACGAACCGAGAACAATTGCTGGCCATACTCGACCGGCTGTCCGTTCACGACAAAGCGCTTTACGATCTCGCCCGCGGCGTCGGACTCGATCTCGTTCATCAGCTTCATCGCTTCGATGATGCACAGCACCTGGCCGTTCTCCACCTGGTCGCCCGGCTTCACGAAAGCCTGCGCTCCCGGAGAGGACGATTCATAGAAGGTGCCCACGATGGGCGATTTGACGATGTGCAATCCGGCGTCCTCGTCCGCGATCGCGGCCTCCTCAGAGGCAGTGCCGCTCGTCAATTCCGTCGCGTCCGGCGCTTCCAGCGGAGCCGTGGGCGTGGCAGACGTAGACTGCGCGGACGAAGGCGCAGCAGCACGCATGGCTTGCGCGCCACCCAGCAGTTGCGCCAACTGCGCCAGATCGAGCGATGCTCCGGCAGGAGCGGCGCCAGCGGCTCCGGCAAACTTCAACCGTACCTTTAGGTCGCCGCGCTCCAGGTCGAATTCGCCAACCTGGTTTTCTTTCAGAAACTCGATGAGCTCTTTCAGCTCTGCCAATTCTTCCGGATTCATGCGTCCTATCTCTGGTCCGTTCCCCGCTGTGTAGAACCGTTACATCTCTACTGTTCGATTCTTCCGTTCATACCGTGGCAATTGTCATCCTGAGCGAGCGGTCACAGACCGCGAGTCGAAGAGCTTGCCCTGAGCGCAGCCGAAGGGACCTGTGTTTTGTTTGCCGTCAGCGCCGCGTTCGCTCAAAGTTCGATCCATGCCTTGGTTGCCGGTGTCAGCACCGTACAGCCACCTTTGTGTACCACCACCGTATCTTCGATACGAATCCCGAACTCTCCTGCGATGTACACTCCCGGTTCGATAGTAACGACATTGCCATTCTTCAGCGAAGCCCCTTGCCCGGCCGCGATCCGTGGCGGTTCGTGAATCTCCAGCCCCAGACCGTGCCCCGTCGAATGCGTGAAGTACTGCGCCAGCTCCGATCGCCCCAGGACACTGCGCGCCGCCTCGTCCACTGCGCCACAACTTGCGCCCGCCCGCACCGCGGCAACGGCGTTTTCCTGCGCTTCCAGCACCGCCGCATACACGTCGCGCTCGCGATCCGTCGCCGCGCCCATGTGCACCGTGCGCGTCATGTCCGAGCAATAACCACTGAGGATAACACCGAAGTCGAGCGTGACGAACCCGCGCCGCGGCAGCCTGGCCTTGCTGGCCTGCCCATGCGGCAGCGCCGAGCGCGCTCCGCTGGCCACGATGGTTTCAAACGACATCGCTTCTGCCCCGGCCATACGCGCCGCGTACTCCAACTCCGCGGCTACGGCCATCTCCGTCATGCCCGGCTCGAGCTTCGGCAGCAGATCTTCAAACAACTGCACTCCCAGCGCCGCCCCTTCGCCCATCAACCGCTGCTCTTCCTCATCCTTCACCAGCCGCTGCTCCATCACCAGCGCCGCCGGCAGTGGTTGAAAGAAGCGGGCAGTCCCCTTCTTTCCAATTGCCTCCCGCATCGTCGCGAGCGCCGCCACCGTCGTCTGCCCGGGATCGAAGAAGGCTCTGCCGCCGCCACCTTCCCGTAGAAACGCGCACGCCTCCTTCAGTGCGGAACTGGAGGCGATCACTACCTGCGCGCCACGCACCTCCGTCTTCGCCTGCACGGTATAGCGCCCATCCGTAAACAGCACCGCCTGCTTGGCGGTTACCGTCAGCGCCGCATTCGAGCCGCTAAACCCCGTCAGATAGCGCACGTCCGGCAGATGCGTCACCAGCAAGGACGGAATCTCCCCCGCCGCCATCGCCCGCCGCAGTCTGCGCAGACGAAGGCCGCGCGTATCCCTCGCCTGATTCATCTCTCTCGTTTCCGCTCTGTGATTTGCTTCGGCGCAAGTGCGTCGGCGCATCGGCATTAATGGATAGTCGTCCGAGCCGTCTTCTTCACCCGCGGGCGCACCGACCCCACTGGCTTCGCCTCGCCCTTGGCCGGCCGGGGCTGCGGCTGCGCCGCCGGCGTTATCCTGGCCTGCGCCGCGCTTATGGAAGACTGCTGATCCATCCAATCATTCAGCCGCGACCGCTTGAAGCGCCAGCGGTTACCCAGCTTGAACGCCGGCACAAATCCCTCCGAGGCGTATTTGTACAGGGTATCCGCGCTGATCCCCAGGTAATCGGCCGCCTGCCGGATATCCATCACTTCCCGCAACTCAGTGCTCGCCACGTGTGTCCTCATCGGGACCTCTCTTTCAACGGGAACGGCTTCCCCGGGCGAGACAGAAGACCCGGCGTCACTGTATATACCGTGTTTCACCGGGCAACTTCAAGGACGTTTCCGGTTCTCCCGGTTTCCTGCCGGTTTCCGGTTATTACCGTTCCGGATTCGGGAGCCCGGCGACGGCAAAAGCGCGTTGCGCTCTCCCCGCCGCCCGTGCATACCGGACGCAATCTGACCCCTGACCCCTGATCGCACCCGTGACCCCTGACCCCTATTTCGGAGCGCTATACGTACTCCGGATAAACGCCGCCACCCGGTCATGCAGCTCCTTCAGCGACGGCTCCCGGACGTACACCATATGCCCAGACTCATAGAACGACGTCTGGATGTTCCCCCGCAGGCTCGCCGGAATCGGCAAATGGTCCATCTCGTACATGGCCGCGAAGAACGGCGTCGCCAGATCGTAGTACCCCGCGTTCAGCATCACCTTGAGCCGCGGATTCTGCTTCATGGCCGCCGCCAGATCCGGCATTACGTTGATGGCGGTCCGGTCCGCATATCCCGGTACGCCCGGCGCGTGGTGCTTCTGGTCCCACTCGCGCCCGGCTCCATACGCGGTCGCCAGATAGGTCAGCCCCTCGCCGAACTTCAACTGCCCGCGCACGTAGTCGTTGAACGCCGAGACATAGGCCGATGAGATCGACGTGCTCTGCGGATCGTAGTCCGCCTCCTCGCTCAACGGATCGAGATCCGGTCCGGAGAAGCGCGAATCCAGCCGCCCCGTCGTCAGATCCTGGTCTGCCTCGAGATTCTGGTTGAACTTGCCCACGTTGATCCGCAGATCCGCCCTCTCGATGTACGCCACCGGCAGGCCGGTGTAGTCGTGCAGCTTGGCCGCGATGGCGTGCCGCGTCGCGTCCGGCAAGGATGAGCCCTGCGCCAGCGCCGCCGCGTACTCGGTCAGCGCAAAGTGCTCCACCTCCGGCAGGAATGCATCGAGCGACGCCGGCTGGTTGGGCAGCTTGTGATGGTAGAACGCGGTCGCGGCGAAGGTCGGCAGCGAAACCTCGTACGGCACCTCGTTCCCCGGATTGGACTGCGGAGCATCCGCGCTGCTGTCGAAGCTGAGAATCTGCGACAGCAGGATCACGCCGTTCAGATCGATGTGGAACTGGCTCTCCAGCATGTTCGCCAGCACCGCCGAGCGCGTGGTGCCGTAGCTCTCGCCAAACAGATACTTGGGTGAATTCCAGCGCTGGTACTTGGACAGGAACCGCGCGATAAAGCGCGAGAACGCTTCGCCGTCCTGATCCACGCCCCAGAAGGCCTTTTCCTTGTCCTTGCCGCTCAACCGGCCGAACCCCGTGCCGGGCATATCGATGAACACCACATCGCTTACATCGAGCAGGCTGTAGTCGTTGTTCACCAGTTGATAGGGCGCGGGCGCGGTGTGCTGGTCGCCCTCCGTGATCACGCGCTTCGGTCCGAACGCGCCCATGTGCAGCCATACCGTCGAGCTTCCCGGACCGCCGTTGTACACAAACGTGATCGGCCGCGATTCCTGCTTCTCGTTCTGCTTGAAGTACGCGACATAGAACATCCGCGCCGTCGGCACAGCGTTGGCATCGTCCGGCTTCACATCCGCGATGGTGCCGGTATTGAAGGCCGCATCCTGATCGGCATTCGATCCCACCAGGATCGTGCCCGCCACCGCCTGGTATGCGATCGCATGGCCCCCGGCCGTCACCGATCCCTGGCTGGTTGCATCCTGCAGCAGCTTGTCAACGGGAGGCTTCTCCTTCGCCTCTGCGCCCTTGTTCTCCGTCGGCTTTGCGCTCTCTTTCTGTTGATCTTTCTGTGAGTCCTGAGCGAACGCCTGAAATCCCAGCGGCAACGCCGCGGTCGTACACGCCAATGCGACAGCCAACACACATGCAGTTCTGGACATGAATCCCCTTGTGGAATGAAATAGGAACCTGATTTGCGTGCGGAACGGACCGGCCCAGTATAGAGCCACGGAATAGAGTTACCGGCAGGTCAGAACCCAGAAACAGCTTACCCGGCCGCCCGACCCATGTATCATCCGCTCCTATGTACGCGAGCGACGCGCAGCTTACGGCCAGCCAGGTCTTGCGGGCTTTCCATCGTGACGAGCTGTACCTGTTCCTCGGTGCTGCCTTCACTACCGTTGGCCTGGTGTCGGCGGCATTTGCCTTTCTTGGCCGCAAGTTCGATGCATTGCTGATCTGGCTCGCCCTGTTTTCCATCCTGTACGGGCAGCGTTTGTGGCTCCGCTCTGAGCTACTTGCCCTCATGGTGCCGCCTTCCCTCTTCTTTGACAGCTTGCGCGCCTCCTTCACTTACCTCGTCCCCATTCCCGCCTTCTTCTACTTCGAGGCGGCGGGCTTTCTCAGTCGCCGTGGTAGAAAGATCGCCTACGCCTTTAGCATCTTCTTTCTGTGCCTCTTCTTCGGAACCTTTGCGCTTGGTCCCTTGCGCGTCTTCTTTCTGATCAACGACATTGTCGTGGTCTCCTTGCTCGTCGTTCTCATCGTTCAGTCCCTGCGCAAGCAGTCGCCCAGCCGGGACTTCGTCATCATCCGCCGTGGCCTCCTGGTATTTGTTGCCTTCGCCCTGTTCGGAAATATCAAAGATGTATTCGGCGCCCATCGAGACGTGGAACCGCTAGGATTCGCCTTCTTCCTGGGAACACTCGGGTACGTGGCCGCCCGGCGCACCATGCATCGTGACTATCAACTCGGCGAGATACAAAAAGAACTCGACGTAGCACGGCGCATCCAGATGGCGAACCTTCCACCCGCCTACCCCAACTCCGCTCAATTCCGTGTCGCCACCCGCTATGTCCCCATGACCTCCGTTGCTGGCGATTTCTACGACTTCCTGGTCGCGGATGAAAACCAGGCGGGCCTTCTCGTCGCCGATGTCTCAGGACACGGAGTTCCCGCCGCGCTGATCGCCTCCATGGTCAAGCTCGCAGCCACGTCACAGCGCGCACATGCCGCCGATCCCGCGGCGCTCCTCTCGGGAATGAACACAACCCTGTGCGGCAATACACAGGATCAGTTCGTCACCGCGGCCTATCTTCATCTCGACGCCGCTTCCGCCAGCCTGCGCTACTCCGCGGCCGCGCATCCGCCGCTGTTGCTGCTGCGCGAAGGAACGGTCCTTGAGATTGTGGAGAACGGTCTGCTGCTCGGAGTCTTTCCCACCGCCGATTTTTCCACCGCCGTGCACGCCCTTGCCCCGGGCGATCGCCTGGTCCTCTATACCGATGGCATCATCGAAGCCGCCGATGCGAAGAAGGAAGAGTTCGGCCAAGGCCGCTTGCAGGCTCTCCTCCGCAAAGGCGCGCATCTCTCACCCCAGGAGGCCGCCGACCTGATCATCGCGTCGGTCCAGGCGTGGTCGAAATCCCAGGACGACGACCTCACCGTGCTGGTCTGCGACTACACCGGAAGCGCCTAGTCGCTGAAGCAGTCCCGGGCTCGTTCAACACGCGCCTTGCCCCAAAAGGCGCATGGTTTCTCGTCACTGGCGCTGCTACCATCCGCGCTATCCGCATGTACAAGCACGCAACCGCCCGCGCAGAGACTCGCCCTGGTCATCATCCAGTGGGCCGCATCGCTCCAGCGTCTCCTGGAATCCGTTCTACTTCGCGGACACCGAGACTGCACGCCACGCTTGCGCTCACCGCCCTGATCATCTGCGCAACCATTGGCGCGCTCTGGACCTGTCACGATCTGCGCCATCCGCAGGACAGCTTCTCCCCCGCGACGCCCCTGCTCGGCATCGCGCTCCTGCTCCTCGCCACCCGCCTGCGCCGCCGCCCGCGATAAAACGCCTCCCCCTCATCGAATCGTCATTCCTGCTCCTCGCCACCCGCCGTCTCCCTCATCGAATCGTCATCCTGAGCGGAGCACGCAGTGCGCAGTCGAAGGATCCACGCCCGGGCAAGGGACGAGAACACCGCTTTCCCCGACTCCACTGTTGGCGGTTTCTGGAGGGTTATCAGTTTCTCTGTCCCTACACGCGGCTGTATCCTGAGCTTCTCTCCACCGAGTCATCCTGAGCGAAGCACGCAGTGCGCAGTCGAAGGATCTGCGTTTCGCTCCTCCCCACGGTCCTGCAGAAGGCCCCAGCGGAGAATATCCAACACAAACAAAAGGGCCGCCATCACGGCAGCCCTCCTTCATTGATCCCTGACTACTGAAACCTGACCCCTGCCTCAGTTATCCCTGCGATGCAGCGTCGGCCGGTCATCCGTCGTCGTGGTCTGACCATTATTCGCCGCCGGATCCTGCGTGTTTGGATTAGCGCCGCTATCCTGCGTACCACCCATGCTCGCCCGCCGCAGCGTCGGCTTCTTGGGATTGCTGCCGTCGCGCAGCTTGCGCTTGTTCTCGATGCGCGCCAGCCGCGTCTTCACATCGTCGAACTCCGACGTAGTCACCAGATACTCCTGCCGCGGCGGCAGCAGACGCGCAATCTCCTTCTGCGTATTCTCAATGCGGTCCGGAGTCTGCGGATGCGAGTCGAACGCCTTCGCGACCATGCCCGGTTTGGTCTTCTCCAGGTTCTGGATCTTCTCGAAGAACGACACGAACGCCTGCGGATCGTAGCCCGCGCGGTACATGTACTGCACGCCGAGGAAGTCCGCCTGCTTTTCGAAGTCGCGCGAGAACTGCAGGAAGGTCAGCGGCAGCCCGATGCTGGCTGCCTCATACAACCCATACCCCAGTCCGCCGCCCACCATGATCAGCGGAATGGTCGAGAACTGCGCGTAGTTCATGCGCGTCTGTTCGCGCATGGCGTGGTGCGCGGCCACGTGCGAGATCTCGTGCGCCATCACGCCCGCCATCTCCGCCTCATCGTCGGCCGCCAGAATCAGTCCGCTGTTCACGTAGAAGAAGCCGCCCGGCAACGCCATGGCGTTGATCTCGTCGGAGTCGATCACCTTGATGGTGAACGGCACCTTGGCATCCGAATTCTTGACGATATTCTGACCGATGCGGTTCACGTACTCCGTCACCACCGGGTCGGTGATGAACTTGACGCTCTTCTCGAGTTCCATGGAGTACGCCTTGCCCTCTTTGATCTCGGTCTCGGTCGAATACCAGTTCCCCAGGC
>JBPCNO010000102.1:0-4823 GCA_051001135.1 Acidobacteriaceae bacterium | reverse complement strand
GGGCAAAGATCTTCTCCACGGCGGTCGAGAGCTGGATGTAGCTCTGGCGGGGGTCGTGATTGATTGCAACCTGGGAAGCGCCTGTGCCGGTGATCGCGGATGACGCGTCTTTTCCGCCGGCAGAGGGCGCTGCGGGCGATGGCATTGCAGAAGCTGGAACGGCGGTGACATCGTTCGACGGGACGCTGCTGACCGCTGGCTCATCGGATTCGGCGGTTGCTTCGTCGGGCGTCGCGATGCCCTCGCCCTGGGTCACCTTCGCGACGTCGGAGCCCTTCTTCTTCTTTTTCTTCTTCTCCGGTTCGATGACCAGCCGTTCGATCTCGATCTCTACCGGTTTCTTCGACACGGCGATCCGCTCATAGGGCTTGCTGTCATCTTCATAGGGCAGGCCGCCGAAGAAGTGGAGCCCGATGCGGTTTGCCTCCATCTGCATGGAATGCTTGGTGAAGCGGACCTTGGTGATCTCTAGGCCGGAGAGAGCGAAGGAACCGGGCGCCGCACGACCTGCCAGCTTTCCGTTGGTGTCAAAGTCCAGATGATCTCCCTGATAGAAACCGCGCAGGAAGACGGTCTTGCCGACCAGCCGCTGGGTCAGCGCCTCGGGAGTGGTCGCGGGCGCGGAGAGCATCATGGAGGTCTGGGGAGTCGGCGAAGTTGGGGAAGCCTGGGGGCTCTGCGCGTGCGTGGCGGCGGAAAGCAGGCAGCCGGCCAGGAGTAGCAGCAGCGGACGCGACATGGCGCTTGAGCGCATGGAACTCACCTCGGAGACAGCTTGCGGGCCAGGCGCACGTCTCCGTGGACTGAACCTCTGATCTATCTAGTGATCTATTCAAGGACCGATTGCCCGGCGGCGACAGTGTACGGACGGGGGATGGGTCTACAACTATAGGCAGGGCAGAACGCTGCATGGCTGGGGGTGGTTGCCTGCGGAACCGAGCATGGTTGATCCTTGCCACCGGCGAAGAACGCGGGGTAATGCGCAGTTTGACGAACAGCGCATTTCGATGCGGCCCCATCAGGAAACGGAGCGAAGACGCGTCCTTGACGCCGACATTCCTAAAACATAAAGTTATGCCCCTTGACCCAATGTCGGAGCCGAAGCGCATCCTCGTGGTTGCTCACCATCGCCCGCTGCGAGAAACTCGTGCCCGCCTGCTGGAATTGCAAGGGTATGTCGTGGAGTCTGTGGAAACGGATGATGAAGCGATGACGCTGCTTGAAAGCGAAAGATTCCATCTTGTACTGCTAGGCAGGAAATCCAAGCTGCCGAAAGAGCAAATCGACCAGAGGATACGGAAGCGCTACCCCGATCTGCTCATCCTGAAGATAGAGCCCGCGGACGCAGGGTCCAGGGGCTACTCCTCCCGCGTCATCGATTACGAGCCGCGACACGTCGTTGCCGCGCTTCATGAAATGCTGGACGAGGATGTGGTGCTAAGGCCGCTGCCCCCGTTCCCTCCGGTGGATTCAAACTGACCCATTTCCGAACGCGGTCCTCGTTGACGGAGCGACCCGGCTGGGCTATTCTAGAGACCTTGCGCATTGTTGCCTCCGCACGCTTGTGTCCGTGTCTTATCTCTGTATCTCGGCGCTTGCGGATCGGCGAAGTAGAAACGCGGCAAGACAGAAGCTCCGCCGTGGTTTCCTCTGCGCGACTCACGCGATCCAGAGCCACTCGACCGTGGAGCGTTGATCACCTCACAGGCCTTGAAGGCATGCGGGGTTGCACAGTATTGGGATACTTTACAGGTTTTTGGACGGCCGGGTGAGCCGGAGCACGTTCGGGAGAATAGGGAAGAGACGATGTCGACTTTTATGCCAAGTGCGCATGACACCGCACGCAAGTGGTTCGTAGTGGACGCCTCCGGCAAGACGCTCGGCCGTCTGGCAACCGAAGCGGCCAATGTGCTGACAGGCAAGAAGAGCCCCAAGTACACGCCCTTCATGGATATGGGCGATCACGTGATCGTGATCAACGCCGACAAGGTGCGCCTTACCGGCCTCAAGAGCCAGCAGAAGGTCTATCGCCGCTATACGGGATTTCCCGGCGGTCTGCGGGAAGAGTCCTTCGTACGGCTGCTCAATCGCCGCCCGGAAAAGATCATCGAAGAGGCGGTCAAGGGCATGTTGCCCAAGAGCAAGCTGGGCCGTCAGATGGCTACCAAGCTGAAGGTGTATCGTGGCGGCGACCACCCGCACCAGGCGCAGCAGCCGCAGGTGCTCGAGCTCGCAGCCCGCTAGAGGCAGGGATCAGGGATCCGAGTGCAGAGATCAGGGCTCAGGGTTCAACAGAAGATTAGATACACGGAAGAGAGATCAGGAAACCGAATGGCAGATCAGGTTCAGTACTACGGAACGGGACGGCGCAAGTCGAGCATCGCTCGCGTGTTTCTGCGTCCGGGCAGCGGCAAGTTCATTGTCAACCGCAAGCCGTTTGAGACCTACTTTGTGACCGAACAGCAGCGCGTCTCGGCCAAGCGGCCGCTGCTGCTGGCGGAGGTCGCGGAGAGCTTCGACGTGCTCACCACGGTCGCCGGCGGCGGCGTGAGCGCACAGGCAGACGCGGTCAAGATGGGCATCGCGCGCGCATTGCTCGAGTTCAACGGCGAGCTGCGCAAGTCGCTCAAGGCCGACGGTCTGCTCTCCCGTGACGCGCGCATCAAGGAGCGGAAGAAGTACGGACAGAAGGGCGCACGCAAGCGCTTCCAGTTCTCGAAGCGGTAAATCGGGGCGGTAAATCGGGGCGCTCATCGGGCGCTCATTGGAGCGCTGGTTTGCTCAGAGTTTTGGACCGTGTCACCGTCCTTCGGTGGCCCGCTCCGGCGAATGTAGGGTAGTCCATCTCCCCCCACGCGTATCGGCGCGAGCGGTTACCTGCTCCGGTCACGAAGGGGGATCAATCCCGGTCGCGGCTCAACCGTCGGCGGGATGCAATCCAAGAGGAGGTCGTTTGGCCACTATCACCATGAAGGAGCTGCTCGAAGCAGGCGTTCACTTCGGGCATCAGACGAAGCGCTGGAATCCCCGCATGAAGGAGTACATCTTCGGCGAGCGGAACGGCATTTACATCATCGAACTGCAGAAGAACCTCAAGATGTTCAAGGAGGCGAGCAAGTTCGTCACCGATCTGACGTCCTCCGGCAGGGTCATCCTTTTCGTCGGCACCAAGCGCCAGGCCCAGGACGCGATCGCGGAAGAAGCGAACCGTTGCGGGATGTTCTACATCAACCAGCGCTGGCTGGGCGGCGTGCTCACGAACTGGATCACAGTGCAGAAGTCGGTGCGTCGCCTTCAGGAACTGGACGATATGGCCACGGACGGCCGCTATGAGCTGCTGACCAAGAAGGAAGTGATCAAGCTCGAACGGGAGCGGAAGCACCTCCAGGCGAACCTCGCCGGCATCAAGAACATGAAGCGCCTGCCGGACGCCATCTTCGTGGTCGATTCGAACAACGAGGCGATTGCGGTGAAGGAAGCGCGCAAGCTGGGCATCCCGGTGGTCGCCGTTGTGGATACGAACTGCGATCCGACGGTGGTGGACTACGTGATCCCCGGCAACGACGACGCGCTCCGCGCCATTCGCCTGTTTACCTCAAAGATCTCCGATTCGGTGATCGAGGGCGTGCAGTCGTCGACGGACAAGCAGTACGCCGAGTCGATCGCCGGCGCGAATGCGCTTCCGGCCGAGCCGCACTTCCAGTCGGAAGAGGTTGCGGTGACCGGCGCTTCGATCGAATCGCTGGAGGCCGGGGCCGATGCTCCAGTGGTCGAGACGCCCGAGGAGACCGAAGTGGTCGATCTCGAAGCGGCGCTCGGCGGCGGCATCCGCAAGGCTCCGGGCACCATCGGCGCCGCGGAAGAGCCGGAAGCCGTGGCCGAAGGCGGACACTAGAAGGCCAGCACTCCGGCGCAATCCCGAAAGTCAGCGTGGCCGCGAGTCTTCTCCGTGCCGCGCTTTCTTGTGCCACGCTTTCTTTGTGTAACAACGGTTGTTTTATTTACGGCGCGGCCCACGCCGCGCCGCATACATGAAGGATGGAGCAGAATGTCTACCGTGACTGAAAAGATCGATGCAAAGCTGGTGAAGGAACTCCGCGAGAAGTCCGGCGCGCCCATGGGCGACTGTCTGAAGGCGTTGCAGGAGTCGAAGGGCGAGATGGAGGAGGCGTTCGTAATCCTGCGCAAGCGCGGGATGGCCTCGGCCCAGAAGAAGGCCTCGCGTTCCACCAATGAGGGCGCGGTGGGCAACTACATTCACGCGGGCGGCAAGATCGGCGTGCTGGTCGAGGTCAACTGCGAGAGCGATTTCGTCGCGCGCACCGAGGACTTCCAGGAGCTGCTCAAGGATGTCGCCATGCACATCGCGGCGACCGATCCCCGCTACGTCCGCAAGGAAGACGTCACCTCGGAGGACATGGAGCGCGAGAAGGAGATCTACCGCGCCCAGGCCGCGCAGACGGGCAAGCCCGCGCCGGTGATCGAGAAGATCGTCGAAGGCAAGATGAGCAAGTTCTACGAAGAGGTGTGCCTGCTGGAGCAGCCGTTCATCAAGGAACAGTCGCTCACCATCGCGCAGCTCATCGCGCAGAAGGTCGCCAAGCTGGGCGAGAACATCACAGTGCGCCGCTTCGCTCGCTTCAAGGTGGGCGATCCGAACTGGACCGTTGCCACTACCAAACAGTCCGACGAGGGCGCGACCGGCTGAGCAGAAACCATCACGTAATCACACCAGGCCCGGAGCAATCCGGGCCTTTTTTTCTGGGCCTTTTTTTTTTGCCGCGTCTTTTTGCTTCGCGTCAGTCCCGTTCCCCCCCTTCCTC
>JBPCNO010000101.1:0-43541 GCA_051001135.1 Acidobacteriaceae bacterium | reverse complement strand
CCGCGCGTGGAATTGAGCACAAGGGAGCAGGAAGGCCTCTTCCAAGCCGTCGTCCAAATCTCCTAGGCGCTGCGCCAGGCCCACATCACTCTGTACAGCGTCGATCCCCTGGGCACCGCGGATACGGGGTTCCGGACCTTCTACTACGAGCAGTTCTTGAAGGGAGTCTCCGCACCCGGCCAAGTGCAGGCGGGCAACCTTGCCCTGCAGGTGCTGGCGTCTCAAAGCGGCGGTCTGGTACTGAATTCGAGCAACGACGTAGCCGGCCAGATTGCTCGATGCATTCAAGACGCAAATGCCTTCTACAGAATCTCCATTCCGGCCGCTTCGACGGAACATCGCGACGAGTATCACCGGCTGGAGGTGGTGATCGACAAGCCTGCGCTTACGGCGCGGACCCGCACGGGCTATTACGCGCAGCCATAGACAGAGCAGGCAGCGGTTTGCTTCCATGGTGGGATGTGGGCGCAAAGGAAGCCGGGGCCGCCGCTGAACGCTTTCGTCAAGGTGATCTGGGTCTATGAGGGCTACGCACCCGCCACGCCACTGGAGCGCATATTGCCGGATGGCGGGGTGGAGCTGGTAGTGCCGCTTACCGGGCCGGTCTCACGCTTTGGAACGCGTGCGAGCGACTGCATCGATGCTTCGGTGACTGGTGGCGTGGTGTGCGGGCCGCACCTGCATTCCTTCCTCATCGACACCTCGCAGCCGGAGACGGTGGCCGGCATCCACTTCTGGCCGGGGGGCGCCTTTCCCTTCTTTCGCGAGCCTACGGGCGAACTGCTGAACCAGCATGTGGCGCTCGAGGACTTGTGGGGACACTCTGCGGCGTGGCTCTGTGAGCAGTTACTGAGCGCGCCCGCATTGGAAGACCGGCTCACGATTCTGGAAGAGGCGCTGGTGGGTCAGCTTGCCCGGCCGATGCGGCGGCATGAGGCTGTCCGCTTCGCGCTGCGGCAGTTCTCCGATTGCGAGAGGTTGCGGACGGTGGCCGAGGTGACGGAGCAGATCGGCATGAGCGCCCGATGCTTTATCGAAGCATTCCGGAACGAAGTGGGTATGACGCCGAAAGCGTACTGCCGCGTGCGCAGATTTCAGCGGATCATCCGCCGCGCCTGGGGACGCGACGAGGTGGACTGGGCGGCCGTGGCGAGCGAGTGCGGGTACTACGATCAGGCGCATTTCATCCATGACTTCAAGAGCTTTTGCGGACTGACGCCGACGGTGTACCTGGCGCAGCGCGGCCGCCACCCCAGCCATGTTCCGGTGCAGACGTAGCCCTGGCCGGCGTGGGTCAAATTTCTACAATCCAGGTTCGACAACAACTGCGATGATTTTTCTCATGCCCGATGTAAGCGACGAGCGGGCGGACGAGGTGAGCGATGAAAGCAAGCAGGAGCTATAAGCCGGAGGGCTTCCACGACGTGGTGCCGTACCTGGTAGTGACACTGGGAACGGCGGAGAAGCTGATCCGGTTCCTGGTGGAGGGATTCGGCGGCAAGGAATCCGAGCACCGGTCGACCACGCCCGAGGGACGCCTGATGCATACGCAGGTGCAGCTCGGCGATTCGGCGGTGGAGCTAGGGGAGACGGATGATCCTGCCAAGGTGGCGCGCATGTTCTTGCGCTATTTCGTGCCGGATGTCGATAGCGTCCACCAGCGGGCGGTGGCGGCGGGAGCCACGGTGGTGATGGAGCCGGCGGATCAGTTCTACGGCGAACGATCGAGCGGCGTCACCGATCCGTGCGGGAATACCTGGTGGATCTCGAAGCAGATCGAGGAGCTGAGCTTTGAGGAGATCGAGGAGCGCGCGAAGAAGATGGGGAAGGGGTAGGGCGCGGGGTCCGGCTGCGTTGCTGGAGAAAGGACAAACGCAGATCCTTCGACTGCGCACTGCGTGCGCTCCGCTCAGGATGACGGGCTTGCGGTGATCCGCAAAACGACGGGCTTGCGTGATCCGCCAAAGTCCCCACCCTAGCTTCCCACCCCAGCACGCAACAAGTGCGTGCCGGGGACCCCGAATCGCTAGAATGGGGCACCCGGGACTTGTGCAGCGCAATCCGCCATTAGCTGGTGTGCAGCACGCCGACGCTGCGCAGGATGCGCCGCACTTTCTTAGGCGAGATGGAGAGCCGTTCGGCGACGCGCGAGACCTTCCTGCCTTCGCGCAGCCATACCTGCGGGATGACCACCTCGGCGAACTCCTCGGTCATCTGCTGGAAGGTCTTGTGGCCGACGATCCCTTGCGACCAGGCGCGCAGGGTTTCATCGATCCCGATGGAGCGCATGATTCTCGATTTAAGCGTCGAGAGTTCCTCGCCAAGATGGTCGCGGTCATAGGAGCGGAGCAGGGCCGCGGATTCCATTTCGCAACGCCGCGCCTCCTCCCACTCCTTGAAGAAGTCGCTGGCGGCGACCATGCCGCGGACGATGTGGGCGCCCGCGAGTAAGCGCCGGTTCTGCGTCTGCCGCGCGAGTTGCACCGCCTCCTCGGCATAGCGGCGTGCCTGGTGGGCGTGGGTGGCGATGTCGGCGTCCTCGCCCAGTTCCTCGTCCACGCGCGCGTTTTCCGCGTAGGCCTCAAGGATGCGGGCACGCGCCATCAGGATGAGGTCGTGCTTGCTGCAGGCCAGATCGTAGGCTTTGGCGCCCTCCGCCGCGGCACGTTCGATATCGCCGAGATCGAGGTGCAGGTAGCCGCCGTTGACCAGCACCGATCCGGTTCCGCCGTGGTGCTGGTGCAGGGTGTAGATCTTGCCTGCCCACTCCAGGTCGGCGAGGGCCTGGTGACAGAGCGCCATGTAGCGGCTCTGCACGCTTCCGCTACTGCCGCTTCCGCTACCGCCGGAGGTGCGCGGCCTGACCGTTGGTCCCTTGCTGGCGCGGGCATCCAGACGTTTGCGGAGATTGAGCGCCAGCAGGCGTTTGACATAGGCGGCATTGACCAGCGTGCGTGCGAGGTTGCGGTGGTCCGGATTGCGCCGCTGGTACATGGCGATGGCGCGCTCATAGTGCGCGAGAGACTCGGCATATTCGCCGGTGCGGCGCACGATGCGTCCCCGCGCGGAGCTGATGTTGCCGAGCGAGATGCCGTCGTCGGTAGTCCGCAGGTCTTCCTCGGATTGATCGAGCAGCGCCCATGCTTCCTTGGGCTCCGCGCGCTGGAAGACCAGCCACGCCTCCTGAATCTGGATGGCGGCCGCGAGCTTGCTGAGTCCGAGACGCTGCGCCAACTGGCGCGCGGCGAAGATGTCTTCGAAGGCGCGTTCGTACTCGCCCTTCTTGCGGTGCGCGCGACCTTTCCAGAAATGCGCCAGCACGCTGAGACGTTCGCTGCCCAATTCACGCTCCGCGCCCAGCACGAAGCCGAGGAGTTCTATGGCGCGATCGGCATCCTCATGCGCCATGGCGGTGAAGGCTTCGGCCATGCGGACCATGAGGAAATCGCGCAGCGGCATGTGCGCACGACGGTCGGGAGAGAGCTGCTGCAGCAGGTCATCGATGAGCTGGGGCGATTCGTAACCGAGGTCCACCCACTGCGCCAGACAGAGCAGGAACGCGGCTGGAGTAGCGCCGAGACCATCTGCCGTTGCGCGCGTGCAATCCACCCGCGCGAGCAGCGCGATGCCTTGTTCGACGCGGCGCTCTTCGATCGCGCCGTTCAGCTCATGGATCAGTTGTTCCGTAATGGGAACAACGGGAATGGGAGCGGCAGTGGGCACGGCAGGCGGAGGTGGCGCGGAGGCAGGCATGCGGGCTGATTGTAAGAGCTTGCATCCGGAACGGTCGAGCAAAAAGCTGCCAGGATGGGGTAATTTGTGTAATCCAGCCAGCACTCGTCCGATTCGGACGAGCGTCCACTTCGCCCTCGGCCGCTTGCCGAAGGTGTACCCGCTCGCATCTACTGCTCGCAGTGGCTACATGGCAATGGCGCCGTAGAGACGTGCCTTTGCCCTCGCACCCCCAAGCGAGCATTCTAAAAATTCCAGGAGTCAGCAATGCCCATCGCATCCGTGGATAAGTACGCGGTTTATCGCTTCAGCGCAGAGACCACCGACGGGGAAGGGACCATGAAGGCCCTGCTCGGAGGCAAGGGCGCTGGCCTGGCGGAGATGACGCGGCTCGGCGTTCCCGTACCCCCCGGTTTCACCATTCCCACAAGTGTCTGTCGCCACTACCTGAAACACAAGCAGTTGCCGGAGCAACTGAAGCACGCGGTCGATACGGCGGTCTCCTGGCTGGAAGGAAAACAGAGGCAGACCTTCGGTGGCGTCGAGCGTCCGTTGCTGGTGAGCGTGCGCTCGGGCGCGGCCGTATCGATGCCGGGCATGATGGACACCATCCTGAATGTGGGCCTGACCGATGCCAACGTCGATGGCCTGGAGGCGGCGAATGGCGATGCGCGATTCGCGCTGGATTCGTATCGGCGGTTGATACAGATGTTCGGCTCGGTGGTGCTGCAGGTGCCCAAGGTCCAATTCGACCAGATCCTGGAGCGGGTGAAGCGCGAACACCGGGTGGAGTTCGATTTCGAGCTGAGGGAAGAGGCGCTGCGCGCCATCATTGCCGGGTTCAAGGCATGCGTGCTCGAGCATGCCGGGCGGCCGTTTCCGGAGGATGCGCGCGAGCAGTTGCTGATGGCGACCGAAGCGGTGTTTCAATCGTGGACCAACACGCGCGCCCAGCACTATCGCCGCATGTACAACATTCCGGAAGAGGCGGGGACGGCGGTGACGGTGCAGGCCATGGTCTTCGGGAACTCCGGGATGGACAGCGGCACCGGCGTCGGGTTCACGCGCAATCCAATCATTGGCGACCGTGCCATCTTCGGCGAGTTCCTGCCGAATGCACAGGGTGAAGACATCGTCGCGGGCATTCGCACGCCGCTGCCGCTCTCGGAGCTGGCGAAGACCATGCCGGCGATCTACGAGCAGCTTCGTACCGTGACCAAACGGCTGGAGACGCACCTGCATGACATGCAGGACTTCGAGTTCACGGTGCAAAAGGGCGAGCTCTTCCTGTTGCAGACGAGAACGGCGAAGCGCAGCGCGCTGGCGGCGCTGCGGTGCGCGGTGGACATGGCGCATGAGGGGCTGATCTCCAAGACCGAAGCGCTGCAGCGGGTGAAGCCGGAGCTTATCAGCGAGATTCTGTCACCGCAGCTCGATCTCTCCGACGTCGACGTTGCACCGATCACACGCGGACTGCCTGCATCTCCCGGCTCGGCCGTGGGACAGATTGCGCTGACGGCCGACCGGGCCGTGAGCATGGCCGGCAAACATCGCGAGACGCCGGTGATCCTGGTGCGGCAGGAGACGGTGGCCGATGACATTCATGGTATGGAGGCGTCGGTCGGATTCCTGACGGCGCATGGCGGCGCGACCAGCCATGCGGCGGTGGTGGCGCGCGGTATGGGCAAATGCTGCATCACGGGCGCGAAGGCCATGGTGGTGGACGACCAGGCGCACACGGTGCAGATTGGCGAACTGGTGCTGCGCGAGGGCGACTGGCTATCGCTCGACGGACTCTCGGGGCAGGTATTCGCCTGCAAGACGCCGCTTCGGGCGGCCGCGCTGAACAATGCCACGCTGGATGAGTTCCTGGGATGGGCGCAGTGCGTCAGCGTCATGCCTGTACGCGCGAACGCGGATACGCCGGAGGATGCGGAGCGTGCACGCCGCGCCGGCGCTTCCGGTATCGGCCTGTGCCGGACGGAGCATATGTTCTTCGCGCCCGAGCGGCTCAAGTGGATCCGCGCGATGATCCTGACGGAGAATCTCGACCAGCGGCGGCAGGCGCTCAACCGCCTGCTGCCCATGCAGCGCGCCGACTTCGAAGCGCTCTTCCGCACCATGGATGGGCTGCCGGTGACGATCCGCCTGATCGATCCGCCGCTGCACGAATTCCTGCCCCGGCTGGAAGAGATCGATGAACGGCTGCGCCATGCGCGGCTGAACTCGCGGCACCAGGCAGAGATCGCGGAGCTTGAACGGCTGCGGGCGCGCACGCGGGAGCTTCAGGAATCGAATCCCATGATGGGCCACCGCGGCTGCCGCCTGGGGATCACCCATCCGGAGATCATCGTGATGCAGGTGCGCGCGATTCTGGAAGCGGCGATCGCGGTGCAGAGAAAAGGCGTGCGCACGGTGCCGGAGATCATGGTGCCGCTGGTCGCGGGCCTGGGCGAGGTCCGCGCTATCCGTAAGCTGGTGGAGGATACGGCCGATGCGGTCTTTGCCGAGATGCGGCAGAGCACACCGTACAAATTCGGAGCGATGATCGAGCTGCCACGCGCGGCGGTGTGCGCCGGGGCGATCGCGAACGAGGTGGACTTCCTGTCCTTCGGCACCAACGATCTGACGCAGATGACGTTCGGGTTCTCGCGCGACGATGCGCGCAAGTATCTGGACGCATACATCGAGGCCGGGATTCTGGAAAAGGATCCCTTCATCACACTCGACCGCGAGGGCGTGGGAGCGCTGATGCAGATGGCGGTCGAGAGCGCGCGGTCGGCTAACCCGGCGATCAAGATCGGCGTATGTGGCGAGCACGGCGGCGATCCGGAATCGATCGAATTCCTGGAGACGCTCGATCTCAGTTACGTATCCTGCTCGCCCGCGCGTATTCCGGCAGCGCGGCTGGCGATTGCGCAGACCTCCATTGCGGCGGGAGCGCGCACTTCTTCAATCGTGCAGATGGAAGTGCATCAGGATTCGCTGCAGGAAGAAGCACTTAGAGTGGCGATGTAGCTGACAGGTCGGTCTTCCCTTGGCCCCGCGTAAGTGTGGATCGCGGGGCCCCATTTTTTTGCGGGTTTTCCGGGAAGATGCGGCTAGTGTTTGGAGGCCACGCGCTTGGGGGCAGGGGCAGCGCTGCTCTTGGTGTCTGCCAATGCGCCTTCGATCATCGAATACAGCCTGGAGCGGTCTACCACTTCCACGAAGGGGACGCCTTTGGTGGAGTTGGTGACGACCCAGAACGTGGGCGTGTGCTCGATACCGATGCGCTGGCCAAGAGCGTAGTCGGCCTTCACTTCGGCGGCGAGTTTCTTCTGCGGGTCCATCACGAAGGGCAACGCGACACCATGGCTGGCGGCGAACTTCTGCGTAAAGTCGCGCAGGTTGGCGAGCGCCTTATCGCCGTTGGGCACGCCGTTCTCAATCACCGTGATGTCGTTCTGGTTAGCAAAGACGGCATCGCGATACTCGTCTCCCAGCTTCTTGGATTTGGTGTCGAACCAGCGCGCATTGACGGCTGCTTCAAAGCTCCAGTCGTGCTGCGGCAGGGGAAAGTCATGCCGTACCCACGGGATGTGGTACTGCTCGGTCGCCTGCTTCAGCATGGGGTTGACGCGCGCGCAGTCCGGGCATTCCAGATCTTCAAATTCCACCAGGGCCACGCGCGCACCGGCTGGCGGGTGGAGCGCGGAGGTGTCATGCACGGCGGTGGTCTGCTCCTGCTGCGGCCCGGCGAACTGAGCGTGGGCGGCGGTGACCGTGAAGAGAGCAGCGGCGGCGGCCAGGGCGAGACGGCCGAAGGGCCGGAGACGGTAGCGGAGGCGGGATGAGACGGGCATATGCATTAGACTCGCGTTATTTCCGATTGTAGCGGAAGGCGTCGTTGCGTATTCCGGGGCACGTACGGCGGGCAGAAGCGATGCCAACGATTTTGTCTTGCTTGCAGCGAAGGCAGCATAGGATGCCAACATGCCGAATAGCTCCAACAGGTCCGACACTTCCAATACGCCGGGAATACGCTACGACCCTGAACCGCGGTGGCCGGCAATCCTGGCTCTGCTGGCGGTGGGCGGACTGCATCTGGCGCTGCCGGATGCGTTGACGGTGGGGCCAAGCTGGCTTTTGATCGTGGCTGTCGCGGTGCTGATGGTGCCGACGGTGATTGCGCGCCACCGAGGCTACTTCACGGCCAGTCAGATCATCGGGTACGCCGTGCTCATCTTAGTAACGGTTGCGCTGGTCTGGTCGCTGTGGCGGCTGATTGCGGCATTGCCCGGGCATGTAGAAGCGCCGCGCGATCTGCTCCGTTCGGCCACGGTGCTTTGGGTGAGCAACATTCTGGTGTTTGCCTCCTGGTACTGGCGGCTGGACGCAGGCGGACCCTATGCGCGCGAACGGCGCGACACGCACAAGGATGGCGCCTTCCTGTTCCCGCAGATGACGATCCCCGCGGCCAAGCTGCCGGAAGGTCAACGCCGGTGGAGCCCTGAGTTCGTCGATTATCTGTTCCTGGCCTTCAATACCAGCACGGCCTTTTCCCCGACGGATGTACCCATCCTGTCGCGCTGGGCCAAGCTGCTGATGATGACGCAATCCACTATCTCGTTTGCGACCGTGGCTCTGCTGGCGGCGCGCGCGGTCAACATTCTCTAAGCGGTTCCGAGCGAGACAAAGTGCTGCCAAAACTCTACAGTGGACGGTATGCGGAATCAGGCGAGTACGGCTTCCTTTGGACTGTTCGTGATCGTGCTGCTGGGGGCGATCTACTGGCTGCTGCATCAGCATGGCCGGCCGCAGTATGGGTTGGTGGCGGTGCTGGTGGGCATTCTGGTGCTGCGCGCCGGGCTGTTCCTCTACAACCTGCAGCAGCAGAAGAAGCGACTGGAGCGGGGGCAGACTGCGTCGATTCCGAAGGTGGGGCAGCGGCTGGGTTTGGATACGGCCGATGAAACTACCGAGGCAGACACCGAGCGGAAGCGGGACGACGATATTCAGTAAGGCGCCTGGTCGCAGAGTGCTGAAAGAGGTGAAGCAGATCCCTCCGCTCCGCTCGCTCCGGTCGGGATGACGCGAGCCTTGGACCCGAGCCCTGGACCCGAGCCTCGGACCCGAGTCTTGGACCCGAGCGAACGAGTATCTTGCATCAAGAGGGGCGCTTCTTCCTCTTCTTCCCTTTATCTTTCCTGCTGAGTTTTTTTGCTTTGCCGCTCTTCTCTTTGTGCGGCGCGGCTGCTGGCTGTTCGGCCTTCTTGCGGGCCTTCTTAGTTTTGGAGGCGGGGCGCTTTGTCTGGGGCGCGTGTTCATCGGGCAGCATAGAGAATTGCAGGCGGCGCTCCACGGTATCCACGCGATCGAGCACCACGCGCAGCCGGTCGCCGATGGTGAAGCGCCGTCCGTGGCGGGTGCCGATGATCTGCCGCGTGTTCTCGCGGTAGGTGTAGAGATCGTCCTGCATGGCATCGATCGGAACCAGGCCTTCGATGAAGAGGTCGTTCAGCTCCACGAAGAGGCCGTACTTGGTGGCGTTCATCACCATCGCATCGAAGTCTTCGCCGATGCGGTCCTGCATGAACTTGACCTTCTTCCACTCCAGCAGCTCACGCTCGGCCTCGGCGGCGCGGCGCTCGGTATCGCTGGTTTCTTTGGCGATGTTGGCGAGCTCGTCTGCGCTGTACGGGGAAGGCAAACCCACCCGAGCTGCGCTAGGATGGGGCACCCGCATCCGTTGCTCTGATGGAAGGTCTGGGGAGCGGCCGGAGACGCCGCCGTGGAGCAGGGCTTTGCTGACGCGGTGCACGATCAGGTCGGGATAGCGGCGGATGGGCGAGGTGAAGTGCGTGTACGCGGGTGTGGCGAGGGCAAAGTGTCCCTCGTTCTTCTCGCTGTAGCGGGCCTGTTTGAGCGAGCGCAGTATCAGGTGGGACGGGATGCGCTCCTCCGGTTTGCCGGCGATCTTCGCGGCCAGCTTCTGATACATCTGCGGCGTGACGGGGATCTCCTGCGGGATCTCGTGGGTACGGGGCTGGCCCTGTTGCCGACTGCCCGCGTGCTGACGGCTGCGGGCGTTGTGCGCGCGGAACTCTCGCCGCCCTGAATGGGACTGCACGGGGCGGAACTGCACCCGCTTGACCGGCAGCGCGCCGAGGCCGAGCGAGTAGCCGAAGTGCGCGGCAATCTCTTCGAAGTCGATGACGCGGCGAGCCTCGGGCTTTTCGTGGATGCGGTAGAGGGAGGGCACCCCGAGCGTCTGATGCCAAGAGGCGACGCACTCGTTGGCGGCGAGCATGAACTCTTCAATCAGCCGGTTGGCCCAGGTGCGCTGCCCGCGGACGACGCCTTGCATCAGTCCCTGCGCATCGAATTCGATCACGGCTTCGGGCAGATCGAAGTCGATGGAACCGCGGCGTTCCCGCTTGCGGTTGAGGATAAGCGCGAGCGCGTGCATGCGCTCGAACTCGAGCACCAGCGGGGCAAACTGCCGGCGCACGGCTTGGTCGCCGGAAAGGATAAGGTGCACCTGGGTGTAGGTCATGCGCTGCGCCGAGCGGATGACGCCCTCGCATACTTCGTAGCTGAGGACAGCGCCTTCGCCATCGAGTTGCACGATACAGGAGAGGACCAGGCGGTCCTCATCCGGACGCAGACTGCAGATATCGCTCGACAACTCCTGCGGCAGCATGGGCACGGCGCGATCCGGGAAGTAGACCGAGGTGCCGCGGAGGTGGGCTTCGAGATCAAGCGCCGAACCGGGCGTGACGTACTGCGCCACGTCGGCGATGTGTACCTGCAGCTCGTAACCGGCTTCGGTCTCGCGGACCAGCACGGCGTCGTCGAAGTCGCGGGCCGTCTCGCCGTCGATGGTGACGATGGGCAGCTCGCGGAAGTCGCGTCTGGGACTGGCCGTCCAGGCAGACGCGCCTTCGGCGCCCGACTTGCGATGCGCGCTTTCGGGACGCTGGTGCTCCACAATCGCAAGGTCCCGCGCTTCCTGAAGCACCTGCTCGGGGAAGATGTGCGGGAGGTGGTGCTTGCGGATGACGATTTCGACATCGACGCCGAAGTCATCCGGATCGCCCAGAACTTCAATCACGCGGCCTCGCGCGGGACGGGTGAGGGTGGGCCAATCGGTGATCTCGACATCGACCACGAGCCCTTCGAGATCGATCTCGCTTTCCACTCCCCCCTCATGGGCGTGACGGGGTTGCGCGTGATGGGCCTCTTCGCCGATAACGCGATGCGGGGTGCCGGAAGGGAAGGCGGGGTGCTCGTCGCCGAAGGGGATGAGGATGGGCTGGGTCATGCGCTCGTCAAAAGGAACGACGTAGTTGCCCTGGGTACGGCCGCCACGCGCGTACTGGAAACGGCCGACCACGGTGGTGTTGCGGCGGATGACCACCTGCACGATGCGGCCGAAGCGGCGGCCGGCGTTGGCGCCGCCAGCGCGCGGCGGCGCCGGCTCTACCAGCACCTGGTCGCCCTGCATGGCGCCGTGCAGCTCGGCGGTTGGGACGAAGATATCGTCGTCGCCGCCGGCGGTGCGGGTTTGGGGACGGACGAAGCCGTAGCCATCGCGATGCAGGTCCAGACGGCCCGCGATGAGGTTCGAACGGGCGGCGGCGGTCTTGGGCAGACTCCATTGGTCGTCGGTCTTCATCAGGGCGCCCTGCAGGGTCAGGCGGGCGAGTTGCTCCTGCAGCAGACGGCGCTCGCGCCCTCCGCCGAGCCCGAGCTCGCGCACCAGTTGCTTGTATCCGGCGCGTTGTCCAGGGGAACGCCCGATGCGGTTGAGGAGTTCACGATCCGTCGCCATAGCTCTTTCACGATGGTACAGGGCGGGAAAACCTACCACTTAAGTGACAGGGTGGCGAAAAGATTGTTGACAAGGGTGCCCTTTTCGTTGAGAGATGAGTAATATGCAGACAAAGGCAAGACCAGCGATGCGGGCGTGCTTCTGTCGCATGCAGGCGCTAGGATAGAGATCGACCCCGCACATCTCCGAGCGACAAAGCCGGGGGACAATGCCGGTCACGAGAGCGGGCGAGGTGTTCCCGCGCGGCAGTGGCTCCGGAGTGGCAAACATTCAGCAGCAGTAGAAAGGAAACGCCCAAGCAATGTGGAAACCGAACACGCCCGGTACCTCTCCCCAATCTCCCAGCGCCGAGCCCAACCGTCCGACGGTGCCTCCGAACTCCTCCGGTGTTGAACCGAGCCCGACCAATTCCCGTCCCAGCGCGCCCGTAGCCACACAGGCTGCCGCCGACCAGGCCACCATCGGCAAGAGCCTGGTGGTGAAGGGCGAGGTTACGGGTTCCGAATCGCTCTACATCGACGGCAAGGTCGAGGGCGCGATCAACCTGCCCGGCAACCGCGTGACGGTGGGCCGCAATGGCCAGGTCGCGGCCAACATCTCCGCCCGCGAGGTCGTTGTCCTGGGCAAGGTGCGCGGCAACATCAACGCCAGCGATCGCGTGGACATCCGCAGCGAGGGCTCGCTGACCGGCGACGTGATCGCCCAGCGGATCTCGATCGAAGACGGCGCGTTCTTCAAGGGCGGTATCGACATCCGCAAGCCCGGCGGCCCGAACAAGGAAGCGCCCGTGGAGAGCAAGGCGACAAGCTCCGTGCTCGCGGCGGACGTCCACAAGGCAGTCCAGGTCTAAGCGAACAGCAGCAGATTTCAACGGGGAGGCCTCGCTTCGGCGGGGCCTCGCTGCTTTTTTTCCGCTCACAGAATGGGTATCCGGCGAGGTTGTGGCCTCCCACCCTTCGCTGCGCTCAGGATGGGGCACCCGAGATCGTGCGCAAGGAAGTACGAAGCGCTCGTCTAGTTTTCGGCTGCTGCTGCGAGGACTTCGGGGACGATGCTGTCGATGTCGGCGGCGGTGGTGCGGTGATTGACGATGCAGGCGCGGAGGCAGAACGTGTGCTCGAGGTTGGCGTTCGAGAGATAGACGCGGCCGCGGTCGTTCACGCGCTTGAGGATGGCGGCGTTCAAGTGGTTGAGCTCGGGTTCCGGTACCGCGCCGGCGCCACGGTAGCGAAAGCACACGGCGCTGAGGGCGACGGGCGCCAGCAACTCCAGTCGAGACTCGGCTCTGATTCGCTCGGCCAACTGCTGGGCGTGGTCCAAGTCCCGGCGAATGGCTTCGCGAAAGGCTTCGAATCCGTGATAGCGCAACGAAAGCCATAGGCGCAGAGCACGAAATCTGCGCGAGAGTTCCAGCGACTCCTCGAAGAAGGCGAAGCCCTCGACCGGATCGGTGGTGAGTGCGCGCGCATAGTCTCCGCTGTGGGCGAAGGCGGTTTGTGCCGCAGCGGGATCGCGATAGAGCAGGCAACCGGCATCCAGCGGCTGGTAGAGCCACTTGTGCGCATCGAGCGAGAGAGAGTCGGCCAGGTCTAATCCGCGAAAGTCGGGTCCGCGAAAGTCGGGTCCGCGAAAGTCCAGTCCGCGAAAGCGGTGGGGGGCGACCATGGCGGCCAGAACGCCGTAAGCGCCATCGACGTGCAGCCATGCGCCGTGACGGTGAGCGATCTCGGCGATCTCGAGGATGGGATCGATCGCGCCGGTGTTGACGGCGCCGGCGCTCGCAACCACGGCGATGGGGTGTTTGCCGGCGTCGCGATCGTGCTGGATGGCGCGGTCGAGTTCCTCGGGGATCATCTGGAACGATGCGTCGGTGGCGATCAGCCGCAGGTTGTCGCGTCCTATGCCGAGCAGGGCTACGCTCCTGGGGATAGACATGTGGACTTCCCGCGAGGCGTAGACCGTTCCGTGCGCGCCTGCTCCGCTCTCGTTGGCGGGCAGCTTCGCCTCGCGGGCCATGGCGAGGCCCATGAGATTGGCGGAGGAGCCTCCGCCGGTGAGACTGCCGGTGAAGCGGGGACAGCCGATGGCCTCCGCCAGCCAGCCCACGACGGTTCGCTCGATGACGACGGCAGCGGGCGCGGACCGCCAGGCAGTGACGTTCTGGTTGAGCACGCTGGCCAGCAGATCCGCCGTCGCGCCCACGGCTTCCCCGGAGCCGAGGACGTAGCCGAAGAAGCGGCCGTTCTGCGCACGCGAGTCTTCGACGACGTCGTTGAGTGCGTCAAAGGCTGCTTCGCCCAGGCCTTTCTCGGGCAAGCTGCCGCGAAAGATCGTTTCCGTGGCTTGGCCGGTGACGCAGGGAACGATTGACCGGGCGTCGATGGTCCGGAGATAGTCGGCGGCGAGGCTGGTGACGTGCTCCGCCAAACGCCGAAACTGATAGGGCGAGATGTCGAGTGGGTTCATCTGTCGAGCGGGTGCATGCGGGGCATCAGGCGAGGATTTTACACGCGGCGGTGCCCGCACGTCGGCTTCAGAGACAGGTGCATGTAACAACCGGTTACTCATCCCGCAGCAGGCGCGCGGGGTTGATGTGCAGGGCGCGCTGCGCGGGAATGGCCGCGGAGATCAGGCCCACGCAGGCCATGGTGAGGGTGACGGCCAGAATGACCAGCGGATCGGAGGCGGTGGCCTGGTACACGATGCTGGCGAGCAAACGGCTGGCCGCGATACCCAAGAGTAGTCCGACCAGCGATCCCAGGGTCAGCAGGGTGAAGGTGCGTCCCAGCGCCGCGCGCAGGACCTGCCGGTTCTGCGCGCCCAGAGCGACGCGAATGCCCAGTTCGCGCATGCGATTGGAGACGGTGTAGCTGGCCAGACCGAAGATGCCGGTGACAGCCAGCATCATGGCCAACGCGCCCAACACGCCGAGCGCGATGGTGGCGGCGCGCGCCGGGAAGGTCATCAGGCTGAGGGCGTCCGGCCAGGTGCTCACGTTGAAGACGGGGAGGCCGCTGTCGACGCCTGCGATGGCCTGACGCACGGCTGTGATCATCTGCGCGGGGTCGCGCGGGGAGCACACCAGCAGCACCGTGTCGCTGTCCGGTTTTTGCAGGATGGGCCAGAAGACCGCGGGGGCGGGATCTTCGGTCAGGGTAGTGTACTTGCCATCCTCCACCACGCCGACGATCTGCGTCTCCTTGCCGGGGCCGGTGGGATAGTGCCGCCCGACGACATTTTCCGTTCCGAAGAGCCGTTTGGCGAAGGTCTGGTTGACGATCGCTACATTGGGCGAGTTGGCGTTGTCGTGTTCGTTGAAGGCGCGTCCTGCGAGGAGCGGGGTTCCCGCTGCTGCGAAGTAAGTGGGAGAGACCTCATAGTAATTTGCTGAAAATTTGGAGTTCGCGGCGGTGAAGTCGCTGGTTCCCGGGGCATAGATGGAGGTATTGGATTGATTCAGGCTTAGCGGAGTGGTGTTGGCGTACGCCGCTTGGGATATGCCGGAAATGGATGCCACGGCATGCAGCAGACGCTGCTGGACGATGGCCTGCTGAGCGTCGGTATAGCCGGCGAGATGGGTGTCGAGGCTTGCTACAGTCACGTTGCCGGGCTCAAAGCCAAGGGGCATGGTGAAGGTGCGGCGCAGACCCCGTACCGCGACAAACGAAGCGGTGACCAGGAGGCAGCAGAGCGCCATCTGCACCGCCAGCAGCGCATAGCGCAAGGCGAAGCGGCCATGCGGGTCACCGGTGCTACCGCCCGTTTTGAGCGTGTGGTTGGGATCGGTGCGCCAGACCTGCCGGGCGGGCATGATGCCGAAGAGCAGTCCGGTGAGCAGGGCGAGCAGGGCGGCGAAGAGATAGACCAATACGCTGGGGGCGACCAGGAACTGTACGGGAATCTCCACCCGGGCAGGATGCCACTGGCTGAGAGCGCGCAACAGCGCCGCTGCGAGCAGGGCTGCGGCCGCGCCTCCGATGAGCGAAATCGCCACCGATTCGGTGAGCAACTGACGCAGGATGCGGGCACGGCTGGAGCCCACCGCGATGCGAATGCCGAGTTCACGGGCGCGGTCGGCGGTGCGGGCCGCGAACAACCCGCCCAGGTTGGCACAGGCCGCCAAGAGTACCAGAAGCGCCAGCAGCATGATGCCGATGAGAAAGCTCCGCACCGGAGCGCCAAGCGCATCGCCCAGCAGACCGGGCCTGGTCACGCGGAGAGTGAGTCCTTTGTCCGCCTCGGGGTAGTCACGGGCAAGCTGCGCGGCCACATGCGCGAGGTCGGCATCCGCCATGGCGGGCGTAACGCCGGGCTTGAGCCGTCCCACGTCCCAGGAGTTGCTATCCCCGCGCCGCTCCAGCCAGTTTTCGCCCTCGATCTCCGGCGCGTTCTGAATGGGCACCCAAATCTCCGGCCAGAAGAAGCGTTCCGTACCGTTGAAGTTCCGGGGAGCGACGCCCAGAACGGTGTAGGGGTGCTTGTTGACCGCGATGGTCTTGCCGACGATCTGCGGGTCGCCGCCGTAGCGCACCTTCCAGCAGGAGTAGCTCAGGACCGCGACCGGGCTGCCGTTGACCTTGCTGTCTTCCGCGGGATGAAAGAAACGGCCGAGCAGAGGCTGTACGCCGAGCATATCGAAGTAGTTGCCGCTGGCTTCGTATCCCCAGACCGGCTGGGCGGTGCCGTGGACGCCGATGCCAACCCGCGCCAGGCGGTAGACACTCACGGCGGAGAAGGCCTTGTTGCGGTCGCGAATGTCGCGGTAGTTGGGATAGGAGATGGTGAGGGCGCCGGACCGCCGACCCTGGATTTGATAGAGCTGCCGCGATTGTGGAACCGGCAGAGGATGCACCAGCAGCCCGTCCACCACGCCGAAGACGATGACGTTTGCGGCGACGGCCATGGTGAGCGTCAGGATGGCGGTGAGGGCGAAGCTGGGCGTCCGGCGCAACTGGCGAAAGGTGTAGGCGAGATCCTGGACGAGCGTGTGCATGGTTTGCCTCGCAGCTCGACCGCAGTATATGCACGCCCGCAACCACTCGCGGTGGCCGGCAAGTTGATGAAAACACATGCGCGGGAGGAAGTGCTGGTGCAGGAGAGGCGCTGCGAGTGTCCGGCATTGGACGTGGCTGCCCGGAAACGGGCAGGAACCTGCAATGAGGGAGCGGCCCTCAGCGGCTGAAGCCGCGTGCATCTGCGCGAGTGACGGACGGCCTGAAAGCCGTCCCCTTCCGTGTAGCTGGATGCGTTCTAGCCGGGGCGGCGGCGGAGACGGCGCAGCAGGCCACCGGCGGCTTCGACCTTCATCCAGGAGGTGAGGGCGAAGTAGAGAGCGGCGTAGGGAATGAGCACACAGACACCCACGAGCAAGGGCGCGTGGAAGGGCAGGAACAGCTTGAGCGCATAGCAGGCACCGGCGGCGAGGAGGGCCGCGAGCCACAGCCGGGCGATGCGCGAGGCGGCGAAGGGGACGTGGCCGATGCGGGTGTGCAGCGATCGCCGCAACAGCGTGAACTCCACCCAACCGGCGATGCCGGCAGAGAGCGTGAGGCCTGCGGTACCCCAGCGTGTATCGATGTGGAGAAGCCGGGGCAGGGGGAGCGCGAAAAAGTATCCAAGCGCCAGCGTGAGCGCGACGCGGATAAGGGCGAAGTTGAGCGGGGTGCGCGTGTTGCGCAGCGCATAAAAGGCGGACGAGTAAAGGCGGCCGGAGGTAGACGCGAGCAGGCCGACGGCGGATCCTGCTAGCACTCCCCAGACGAAGGTGACGTCCTGGCCGGTGAAGTGGCCGGAGCGGTAGATGGTGGCGACGACTACGTCTCCAAGCACCACGAAGGCGACGGCCGAGGGAATGACGAAGAAGGCGATCTGCTGCAGACCATGCCCTAGTCGTGCGCGCAGCGTGGCGGCGATCTCGGCCTCGGTGCCCAGAGTGCTGGACATCGCGGGTAGTTCCGCCGCGGAGACCGCCATGCCGAAGAGGCTGACGGGAAGTGAATAGAGCGTCTGTGCGTAGGCCAGCGCGGAGACGGCGCCGGTGGGGAGGAAGCTGGCGAGGAGGGAGTCGATGTACGCGCTGATCTGGACTACGCCCCGGCTGAGAAACACGGGGAAGAAGTTGCGAGTGACGGTGCGAACGTGGCCGGAGATGAACTGCGCGCGCAGGCGCAGGGGCCAGAGGAAGCGCAGGACGGTGGGGATCTGCACCAGGAACTGCAGCGCGCTGCCGACGACCGAACCGATGGCGATGCTGACGGCGAGCCGCGGCTCCGATTGATGGCCGCCCTTCCACACGAAGGTGGCGATGATGGCGGCGTTCCAGACCACGGGCGCGGCATAGGAGAGAAAGAACCGGCGGTGGCTGTTGAGGATGCCCAGGCACCAGGCGGAGAGCACCAGCAGCGCGGCTCAGGGGAAGAGGATGCGGACCAGCAGGATGGTGAGTTCGCGCTTGGCGCCGTGGAAGCCGGGCGCGATGGCGTCGATGAGCCAGGGGGTGGCGAAGACGCCGACCAGCACCAAGAGCGAGGTGACGACGAAGAGCAGCGCGAAGATGGCCTCGGCGACGGAGGAGGCTTCTTCGTGCCGGCCTTCGGCGTTCAGGCGCGCGTAGACGGGGATGAAGGAGGCGGAGAGCACGCCTTCGCCGAACAGGTTCTGCAGGAAATTGGGAATGCGGAACGCGGCGCGGAAGGCGTCGGCCGCATCGGAGTTGCCGAAGTAGTGAGCGAAGACGCGATCGCGCACCAGTCCGATAAGGCGGCTGAGCAGGATGCCGGCCGCCACCGCGAGCGCGGAGGCGCGGCCGGTGGGCTTGCGGGATGGAGGGGTGGGCGAAGAGGGCATGCGCGCGAGGGTGACGTGGCTCCTCACCTACTCTATCGGGCGAGGGCGCGCGGCGGGAGTGGAGAGATGGGCACTCGGGAAAGCCGCGAGGGAAAACCAGAGGAGAAGGGTGCGTGAGCGTTTTGATTGCGACTCATAAATTGCAGCGCGTATAGTTCCGTGCCATACCGAACGTTCACCGTCGCACGCTACGATGCACCCGCATCCGGCTTCAGCCGGGTTCAGATTCCTTTCCCGATGCGACGGTTCGCCATGCGAACTGAGGTGCATTGGTGAAGGCATTCGGTGGGCTCCGCAGGAGACCGCATGTTCAATCCGCTCATGCGCACATCTCCTGCCGTGTGGGCAGCTTGCTGGGTCTGCACGATGGGTTCCGGAAGGCATGGAGGGTCCGGAAAGGCATAGGCGCCTGATGACCGCTGTCCCGATCGAGAAGAGTAAAAGGCTCCCTCATGCGCTGGTGCTCGCGCTGGCATTGTTGGTGTTCTCCGTCTTCATCAATTACCTGGATCGCAGCAATCTCTCGATCGCCGCACCGATGATCAAGGACGAATTGGGATTGTCGGCCTCCCAACTGGGGATTCTGCTCTCGTCATTCTTCTGGACGTACGGTTTGTTTCAGATTCTGTCGGGTTGGCTGGTCGATCGGGTCGATGTCAACTGGGTGATGGCGGGTGGATTTTTCCTCTGGTCCGCAGCGACCAGCGTGACCGGGCTGCTGCACGGATTCGTTGCGTTACTGGTGGTGCGGACTGTTCTCGGCATCGGCGAGTCGGTCGCCTATCCGGCCTATTCGAAGATTCTGGCGCAGCACTTTCCGGATCACCACCGCGGCTTTAGCAACGCTGTGATCGCATCTGGCCTGTCCTGCGGCCCCGCCTTCGGGATGCTTGTGGGCGGAACACTGATGGCCCACATCGGCTGGCGGCCGTTCTTCGTCGGCCTGGGGCTTGCGAGCCTTCTCTGGTTGCTGCCTTGGTTGCGGTGGATGCCGCGTGGCCCCGGCGTTGCCACGGCAGGACAAGTCAGCTCGCAGCACAGAATTCTGCAGGTGCTGAAGCAGCGGTCAGCGTGGGGCTCGTTTGCCGGGCTGTTCTGCTCTGGTTATCCGCTCTACTTCCTCATTGCATGGCTGCCTTTTACCTGGTCCGCGAGCGCCATTTCTCGATGTATTCGATGGCCAGAATCGGTGGCGCGGTTTTTCTCACGCAGGCTATATCGTCGGCAGTCTGCGGCAGAGTTTCGGACCGATGGATTGCCGCCGGCGCGACGGCAACCCAGGTGCGTAAGCCCATTATGGCAATCGGCCTGACCGCCGGAGGCGTATTTCTGGGTGCGAGTGTGTTGGCCGGGGCGGGTTTCTCAATTTTGCTGCTGATATGTGCGGCCGCCGCGTTCGGTTGCAGCCTTTCCAATATCTTCGCCATCACCCAGACACTCGCCGGGCCAAAGGCTGCGGGGCGGTGGACCGGGCTGCAGTGCGGAATTGGAAATTCGTCTGGAGTAGTGGCTCCCGCAGTGACCGGCTTCATTCTGAACCGCACCGGGCATTTCTTCTGGGCGTTCGCGTTGACGAGCGGAGTCGTCTTCATTGGAGCGCTGTGCTGGCTCTTTGTGGTTGGTCCGATCGAAGCGGTGCGGTGGGGTGACGAAGAGGTTTATCCGAGCGGAGGGGGAACGATACTTAAGCGCGCGTGAGCCAGGCCTCCGTGGGGGCCTCCGTGGGAAGGGCCGGTGCAAGTCTGGATGGTCGATCACCCCCGAGCGAGACGCAACTCGACGGAAGGGTGGCGGGTGTGGAGAGAAGGACACCGATGGCCGGCAGAGCGCTGTGCCGGCCATCGGTGTGCTAGGTAGCCGGTGCGTATTGAGCGGGCGGCTGGTGGCGTCTGCGGCGGAAGTGGAAGTAGATCAGGACGCTCACCACCGCGGCATAGGCGCACCACACCGAAGTGAAGGCATAGGACATGATCAGCACCACCACGATGAGGCCGGCCAGATTGGCAGCGCCGAGCGCGACGAGATCGCGAAAGCCGGAAAAGAACAGCGCGCCGCAGGTGGCGATCACGTACAACACCGCCACGACGGTTGTGGTGGTGACGGGATTGACATAGACGATGCTGTGATGGCGCGCGAAGACCTGTAGGGGATAAGCGATGAGTCCCCAGAGGATATAGAGCGTGAGTGCGCCGCCCAGAAGCGCAAAGCCCAGCATGCGCCGTCGCCGGTGCCTGGTGGGCTCGATCAGCAGCACACTGAGCGGCAGTAGAAAGGGCAGCAATCCCTGCGCGTAGAGCACGAAGGCTGCGCCGGCATCATGCGCCACTTTGCCGGGCAGGATGTGATCCAGGCCGAGCCAGACGAATCCCTCGATCACCTGATGAACGGCGAACAGTAGCGGCATGGCGGCGAACAAGAGTTGCCGCCGGTGTTTTACTTCGGCAATGGTGGCAATGCCGATGGCGCCGAGGACGGCGCCTCCGGCGAAATTGGCGGTAGCTGAAAAGCACATGGTGTGACCTCTATGTGCAGGGAAGACGGGTGAAACGGCTAGCGGGTTGGATGCTACGACATATAGCAGCGGAGAGGGCTGGGATCTTCTACTGTTTCGCTATGGAGCGAACAACAAACGCAGATCCCTTCGTCTGGATCGCGGAAAAGTTCCTCCTCTTACTCGACGGGGCGATGCTCGCCCGGAGGCAGTGGAGAGAAGGTTGCCGGGAAAACCGGAACATGGGGTAGGGGAGATGGGAATTCCGTAGAAGAGGGATCGGCTCGAACTTCAGCGCAGGTCCAGATCACCTGTTGCAGTGGACCGACCACGAATACCCACGAGAAACCGCCGGCGACCAACACTGCGGCAGTAATGCCGAATGGCGCCAGGAAGCTCCCGGTCTTCTCTACTACAAGTCCTGTGAGCGCAGGTCCGATCACACCGGCGCAGTTGGCGAAGCCGTTTTGCAGGCCGGTCCATCGTCCCGCGGCTTGGGGACCGGCGAGCGTCTGCGAGAATGCGAAGATTCCCGACCCGGCTATTCCGCATCCCGCACCCGCGGCCATGAGCCAGCCCAGGTAGGCGTGCGGTCCCGCGATAGCGCAGCCGGTCATGGAGATGGCAGCAATGGTGTATCCCAATGCCATTGCCGATTTGCGCACGAGCGTCGGTGTACCGCCTCTCCGGATGCAGAAGTCTGCAAGCCAACCGGTTATAACCGCCGATGCAGCGTCCACCAGGTAGTACACACCGGCGGTCCGGGCCATCGCCTGCATGGAGAGATGCCGTTCGCGCACAAGATAGAAGGGCAGCCAAGCGACCATGAAATACAGGAGGTAATTTCCTGAAAAATGGCCGGCGCACGTTCCCCAGAACGACCGCTGCCGCAAGATATCAGCGAAGCTCGGAGTTGGAGGCCGACCGCTGGCAGCAGTGCGCGGCACGGTTTCGCCGCGCGGCTTCCATCGCATCCAGGCAGGAAGCCAGAGCAGACTTACCAGTCCGAGTCCGACGAACACAGGCCGCCAGCCGTACCTCGCGATTGCCAGGCCGCCACCCAGGGCACCCACGGCGGCGCCACCCCGCAAGGCGGAGATTATGACGCCGTTCGCGAATCCTCGTTGCTCTTCCGGCAGATGCCGCGCCAGGATTTTGGAGACTGACGGAAACGCCACCGATTCGCCGATGCCCAGCATCAGCCGCATGGCGAGCAGCATCGTAAACCCTCGTACCAGGCCGGTGCTCGCGGTGGCGAGCGACCACAGCAGGTACCCAGCCGCGATCAAAACATTCACGCTGAACCGATCGACCAGCCAGCCGCCGACGAATTGCATAGCGGTGTAGGTCCAGAAGAACCCGGAGAGCAGAACGCCCAGCTGCGATGCCGAAATGCCCAATTCCTCTTTCAACAAAGGAGCTGCAATCGACAGGTTGCCGCGATCGATGTAGTTGATGAGCATGCACACGGCCAGCAGGGCGAGCACCGGCGCGAAAGGGCCAAGTGTTCGCGAGTCATCCGCAGTCTGAGCCATGAAATGTGCGCTTACTTCTAGTCCTATAGCAAGGCCGTTTGCAAGCTATTTGGTGCCGGCTTGTCATCAAGAGAGCGCGAGGACTTCGCCGCACTCACGGCTGCTGAAGTGCGGCGAAGCTGGACGCGACCCATCGCATAGTGCAAGCTGGGAGGACATGTCTGCTGCCAGTGTGTTTTTTCTAGGCATCCTGCTTGCTGCCGCGGGTGTCCTGTCGCCGCCCCTCGCGTTGCTGGCGGGGCTGATCTTCGGTCTTGCGGTCGAGCATCCGTTTCAGCAGCAGAGCCGCGCCTTCCAGAGATTTCTGTTGCAGGCCTCGGTGGTGGGCCTGGGCTTCGGCATGGATCTGCGCGAGGTGGTGCGCGCGGGGAGTTCCGGTTTTCTCTACACGGCCATCGGGATTACGTTCGCGCTGAGCCTGGGGCTGCTGCTGGGCAAGGTGCTGACGGTCGGCGGCAAGCAGTCCTTCCTTATCTCGGTGGGCACGGCCATCTGCGGGGGCAGCGCCATTGCGGCGGTGGGGCCGGTGATCGAAGCGGATGAAGAGGAGATGGCGATCGGGCTGGGCACGGTCTTCATCCTGAACTCGATTGCGCTGCTCATCTTCCCCTTCATCGGCTGGCGCTTCCATCTTTCGGAGACGCAGTTCGGGCTGTGGGCGGCGCTGGCGATCCACGATACGAGTTCGGTGGTGGGCGCGGCGGCCAAGTACGGCGCGGTCGCGCTGATGGTAGGGACGACGGTGAAGCTGGCGCGCGCGTTGTGGATTGTGCCGGTGACGCTGGCGGTGGCGGCGCTGCGCAAGAGCAAGGCGCGAGTGCAGTTGCCGTGGTTCATTCTCTACTTCTGTCTCGCGGCGGTGCTGAATACCTACGTGCCGCGGCTGCACGGCTTGTTTGCCGAGGGATACCGGTTGGGGCGGCTGGGGCTGGCCGTGACACTCTTTCTGATCGGCACCGGCATCTCAAAGAAGACGCTGAAGCAGGTGGGGGTGCGGCCCATGGTGCAGGGTGTGGTGCTGTGGATCGTGGTGGGCACGCTGTCGTTGCTGGCGATACGCGCGGGGTGGATACGGCTGTAGCTTTACAGGGGTCAGGGATCAGGGATCAGGGATCAGGGGTCAGGGGTCAGGGTCAGGGGTCAGGATCAGGGTCAAGGGTGGGAGTCGTATGTCGGCGATCACGGATTTCTACGCGGGGTCGGGGCTGGATGGGAGCGAGCGGACGCTGCGCGAGATTCTGGCCTGGCCGGACCGACGGCTGGAAGAGGTACACGACTACATCCAGTGGTTGTTTCCGCTGCCGGAGCCGAGCGGCGCGAATCCCTCGGCGCCGGTGCTCGATGCAGAGACGATCGCGGTATTCCATACAGATGACGCGGTGCGGGGCAGGCTGCGCGAGGCGCTCGAGCGCATGCTCGTGTTTTATGGATTTGCGCGGCACGACGGGGCGATTGTTGCCGGCGAGCAGTTCGAGCAGCACGCGCGCGAGTGGCTCACGCCCGGCAACCATAACCATCTGCGCCTTACGCGCATTCTGCGGTCGCTGCGAGTGCTGGGTCTCGAAGACGAGGCGGACCGGTTGTGGCGGGGCCTGGAGGCGATCCACGCTCGGGAGATCGCGGCGGGGCGGTATAGCATCACGGAGCGCACGTTTGCTTACTGGCGGCGCGCGGCTACGGAACCGGTGGGACGCTGGCGATAATCTTCTGAGTGAGAGTTTGAGGGAAAGTAACGTGGTCTCCCACCCTTCCCCTTCGACTACGCTCAGGGTCAGGATGGGGTACCCATGATTCAGGTGAATGCAGGAAATGGGAGAGATAGATGAGTGATGGGTACTGGCGGCGGTGCGCGGTGGTGTGGATGGCGGGAGCGATGAGCCTGGCGGGAGTGGCGCAGGCGCAGACGGGAACGACACAGACGGGAACCACGCAAACGCAGACCCAGCCCGGCGCCCAAACCGGAACCCAGACTGGCGGGCGGGCGGTGCATGGCGCGAACGGGATTACGCTGCCGGCGCCTCCGTCCACGGAAAAGCACCCGGTCACGGACACTCTGCACGGCGACACCATCACCGATAACTATCGCTGGCTGGAAGACCAGAAGGCGCCGGCGACCCGCGCGTGGCTGGAACAACAGGATGAGTACACGCAGCAGTATCTGGCGCAGGTGAAGATGCGAGCGGAGATCACTGCCGATCTGACGAACCTGATGCGGGTGGAGAGCTACTCGGTGCCGCAACTTCGCGGAGATCGCTACTTCTTCAAGAAGCGCCTGCCGGAGGAGAACCAGGGATCGCTCTACATGCGCAGCGGCATGGCTAGCGCAGACGAAAAGCTGGTGGACGCGGCGAAGCTGAGCGCGGACCAGAACACCTCCATCGATATAGAAGACATCAGCAACGACGGCGCGCTGCTGGTGTACGGCATCCGCCAGGGCGGCGCGGATGAGGTCGCGATCCACGTGCTGGATGTGGCGAAACGGCAGGAGCTGCCGGATCAACTGGTGAGCCAGCGGTACATGGGCGTGCAGATCAGTCCGGACAAGAAGGGGCTTTACTATTCGCTGTTCACACACGCGGGAACGCTGGTGTACTGGCACGCGTTCGGGACACTGCAATCGGCGGATAAGGTCATCTTCGGGAAGGAGTACCAGGGCGAGAAGCTGGGCGAACTGGATCTGGTCGGCATCAGCATCTCCGACAACGGCCACTGGCTGATCCTGACCATCGATCATGGCGTGCCGGCCAAACGCGCGGACATCCTGCTGAAAGATCTGCGGCAGCCGGATGCGCCGGTGGTGGCGCTGGTATACGGAATCGACAATCGCTTCAGCCTGCTGGACGCCGGGAGGGACGAGTTCCTGGTGCAGACGGACTGGAAGGCGCAGAACGGACGCATTCTGCTGGCGGACATGAAGGCCAAGCCGGACGCGTGGAAGACCATCGTGCCGGAGGGGAAGAACGTCATCGAGTCGGCGAGCGTGGTGGGCGGTAAGCTGTTCGTGGATCGGCTGGCGGATGTGAAGAGCGAGACGACCATCTACACGCTGGATGGCACGCAGGTGGGGAGGCTGAGCTATCCCGGGATTGGCACGGGCTCGGTGGTGCATGGGAAACCGCTGGCGAAGGAGGGCTTCTACACCTTCCAGTCGTTCAATGTGCCGCCGACGATCTATCGCTATGAGACCGAGTCGGCGAAGTCCGAGGTGTTCGCAGCGCCCAAGGTGCCGTTTGATTCGGCGAAGTACGAGGTGCGGCAGGTCTTCTACACGTCAAAGGATGGCACGCGCGTGCCCATGTTCATCGCGGGCAAGAAGGGCATGGCGCTGACGGGAAAGACGCAGGTGCTGATGACCGCGTATGGCGGCTTCAACGTGAGCATGACCGCCGGGTGGAATCCGATGTACGCGTAGTGGATTGAGCAGGGCGGCTTCTTTGCCCAGCCGGAGCTGCGTGGCGGCGGCGAGTATGGGGAAGACTGGCACAAGGCGGGGATGTTCGAAAAGAAGCAGCACGTCTTCGATGATTTCTTCGCAGCGGCGGAGTATCTGATCGCAAACAAGTACACCGACCGCGAGCATCTGGCGATCTGGGGGCGCTCGAACGGCGGGTTGCTGATGGGCGCGGCGATGACGCAGCATCCTGAGCTCTTTGGAGCGATCGTCTGCGGATATCCGCTGCTGGATATGTTGCGCTATCAGAATTTTCTGTTCGGGCGCTTGTGGACTACGGAGTATGGCTCAGCGGACAACGCAGCGGACTACAAGTACATCCGCGCCTACTCGCCCTACCAGAACGTGCATGCGGGCACGGACTATCCGGCGATCATGTTCTTCTCCGGGGATAACGACACGCGCGTCGATCCGCTGCACGCGCGCAAGATGGCGGCGGAGGTGCAGGCGGCGAGCGGCGGCGAACGGCCGGTGCTGCTGCACTACAGCATGAAGGGCGGTCACAGCGCGGGCGTGTCGGTCACACAGCAGGTGGCGGATTATGGAGACATCCTGTCGTTCTTGTGGAACGAGACGGCCGTGCCGGAGTGACGCAGGGACCAGGGATCAGGGATCAGGGGTCAGGGGTCAGTGACTAGGGACGCAGGGATCAGTGACGCAGGGATCGGGGACAGGAGGCCGACTCAAGGATGCAAAGCTTTGATGCGCCGGCTTCATTGATTCACCTGCAACCGCGCCATGCGACCAACGAAACCAGCCAGGGACGGGTGGTGCTGGTGGCCAGCCCTGAAGGCACGATCGCAGACGAGGAGCCGGACCAAGGTCTCTGGGTCTACCAGACACGGATGCTCTCGCGGTACCGCTGGTTGATGGAAGGCAAGCCGCCGGAGTTGAGCGCGTCGTCGAATATCGAGCAGCACACCTGGCTGGCCTACTACATCCAGTCGCCACCGAATTGCGAACAGACGCCGACTGGAGAGTGCGATCCGCTGCAGGAGACGATTGAGCTGCGGTTATCGCGCTCCATCGGCGGGGGCATGCATGAGGAAGTGGAGGTCACCAACCACACCCAGATCGAGACATCCGTTCGGCTCGAACTGCAGGTGGAGTGCGATTTCGCCGATCCCGGACAAGGCGAGCGCGGAGAGAGCGGGCATCTGATCCGCAGGTGGCAGCACGACGAGGACAACGTGTGGGAGCTCCACTATGACTACAAGGCGGAGCATGCGTACGACCACCAGGGCGACAAGGGCACCGCGAAGATCCATCGCGGAATCAAGCTGCGGCTAGGGCACGCAGACTCCAACCCTACGTATTCGGGAAACTCGATTGCGTTTACGGTGAAGCTGGCTCCGCATGGCGCATGGCACGCCTGTCTGGACTGGATACCGGAGGTGGATGGACAGCCACTGCCACTGCAATATACCTGCGGTACCGGAGAGCAAGAGAAGGCGAACTGGGACGGCAAGAGGACGAAATTTCTGGATGGATCTACCCGCTTCAGTTCTCCGCGGGACGAGAGCCTGACATCACTGGTGCTGGATGTGCTCGACCGATCAAAGCGCGACCTTGCAGGATTGCGTTTATACGATCTTGATCTCAGAGAGCACGGCGAGGGCGAAGACATCTGGATCCTCGCTGCCGGCATACCGACCTATCTCGCGTTGTTCGGACGCGATTCGCTGATGACGGCATGGGAGAGTTCCATGCTGGGCCAGGGAGTGTCGCGCGGAGCGCTGGCCACCCTGCCTCGCTATCAGGCGACGGAAACGAACGACTGGCGCGATGCGCAGCCGGGCCGCATGGTGCATGAAGTCCACACCGATCCGGCGTCCGAGTTGAACTACGCGCCGCACGGCCTCTACTACGGCGGAGTGACGGCTTCCATCTTCTACCCGCTGGTGGTTGCCGACCTGTGGCACTGGACGGGAGACAAGGAACTGGTGCGCCCGTTTATCGAGCCGGCGCTGAAAGGCCTGACCTGGGCTGACACCTACAGCCGGGATACGGATGGTTTCTATAAGTACAAAACGCGTTCGGAGCAGGGAGAGAAGAACCAGGGGTGGAAAGACTCGGGAGATGCAATCGTGCATGCGGATGGGTCGCAGGCCGAAGCTCCAATTGGCACCTGCGAGATGCAGGCGTTCGTCTATGCGTCCAAGCTGCGCTTCGCCGAACTGCTGTGGTGGTCAGGTGATGAGGATCGCGCTGCGCGACTCTACAGCGAGGCCGAGGATCTCAAGCGGCGGTTCAACGCAACCTTCTGGATGAAAGAGGAGGCCTATCTGGCCATGGGCATCGACGCGCAGGGGCGGCTGATTCGTTCCATCGCGTCCGATCCGGGGCAGTGTCTCACGCACGGCATCGTGGATGCGGCGTACGCGCCACACGTCGTTCGGCGCATCATGGCGGAGGATATGTTTTCCGGGTGGGGCATACGCACGCTTGCGGCCACCCACCCGGCCTACAATCCCTTTGCCTATCACCGCGGCACGGTGTGGCCGGTGATGAACGGCATGATCTCCCTGGGTCTGGCGCGCTACGGGTTTGCGCGCGAGATGCAAGCGCTGTGCAACGCGATGTTCGAGGCGGCGTCGTTGTTCGAGCACAGGCGGCTGCCGGAGGCTTTTGCCGGACATCCGCGCGATGCGGAGCATGCCTTTCCCGGCTTGTACAGCAAGGCGGACTGGCCGCAGGCCTGGTCGGCGTCGGCGCCGTTTCAGATGATGCAGTCGATGCTGGGGATTGTTCCATACGCACCGCTGGAGACGCTCTTTCTCTGCCCGGCGCTGCCGGAGTGGCTGCCTTATCTTCGGGTGGAACGGCTGCGAGTGGGGAAGGCGGTCGTTACAGTGGAGTTCACTCGCGGAAAAGATGGAAGAACCGAGCATCGAGTGGTCGAGCAGGAGGGACCGCTGCACATTGTGCGGCATGCTGATCCGTGGGCGCTGCTGAACGGTCCAGGACAGGCGCTGCATGATCGCGTGTCGCGGCTGCTGCGGGAAGGCGCTTAGGTCTGAGTCAAAAGACCCACCCTAGCTGCGCTAGGATGGGGCACCCGGATTCGCTGCAGGAGCCGAGCGGATGGCATCGAGCAGCCGGGCGGCGCTCGCGTCGATGTGGAAGTGCTGCTCAAAGCAGGCGCGGGCGCGGGCGCGATAGGCGGCGTGTTCTTCGAGCGGGACCTGACGCCAACCATCGAGCAGCTCGCGGGCGCCGGCGGCGGTGTCCTCGGCGACAAATCCGGCGCGAGCCTGGGCGATCTCGCGCCAGATGTTGACGGGCCGGGTGATGAGCACCGGACGGCCGCAGGCTAGCGCCTCCACTACGGCGATGCCGAAATTTTCCTGGTGTGAGGGCAACACGAAGACTTCCGCGGCGCCAAGCGCTCCCCACTTCAACGTGCCCGTGAGCATACCGGGCCAGGTGACGCGCTCCGCGATGCCGAGTGCGGCAGCCTGGGCTCGAAGCTGTGCGCTCCATCCCGCCTGATCCGGATGCGCATCCGGACCGGCCATCACCAGATGCCAGGCAGGTTCGCGCGCAAGCGTAGCAGCAAAGGCATCGAGGAGGAGATCGCAGCCCTTCTTTGGGTGCAGCCGCCCCATGAAGAGCGCGAGACGCTTGCCACGCAACGCGGGATAAGCCGTGAGGAACGTTGCGGCGGCGGCGTCCAGGTTCCCCGGCGGTTCCGATACGCCAAGGCCGGTCACCAGTTCATGCGCGCGATAAAGCCAGAAGGATTCCCGCGTCAGCAGCTTCTCTTCTTCGCAGGTAAAGAGGACGGCGGCGGCATCGCGCAGCACGCGGTAGTCGGCCCAGGGCCAGTAGAGCCACTTCTTTGCGTGCTTGAGGGGGAACTCGCGCGCGAACCAGGGATCCAGCATGCCGTGCGGGTACACAAAGTAGGGCGTAGATGTGCCCTGCAGCGCACGCCAGGCCGCGAAGCTGTGATATTGCCAGAGGCCATTGACGATGACCGCGTCGAAGCGCGGACGGTGTTGGCGCAGCCATGGAAGCAATCGGGGAGTGTAACTGTATTGCGTGCGGCCGGGACCGAGGGCGTGCAGCGGGAAAGGATAGTCCTGCGTCTGCGGAGTTCCGGGACCATCGAGCGAGGCGACCTCGACGGAGTGGCCCTCGCGTGTATGTACCGCGGAGAGAAGGCGTACCGCTTCGGCTGGGCCGCCACCCGCAGAGCTGACGGAAGAGATGAGATGGAGAAGATGCATGCAGGCGCAGTGTTCCGTCCATGATACCGGGCAGGGATGTCATACATTTGTGCCGAAAAAATTTCTCTCGAGAGGTGTTGACAACTATTCAGGACGATGTGCTACGCTGCGTAGCAGTATGAACAGTAACGTTACAGAGAGTCACGATCCGGCGGAGCTTGGCGACCTCGAACGCGCCATCATGCAGCTTGTGTGGCAAAACGGCACCATGACGGCGGAGCAGGTGCGCGAGGGACTGGAGCGTCCGCTCAAGGACTCAACCATCCGCACGGTGCTGCGCCGTCTGGAGGAAAAAGGTTACGTCACCCATACCACGGATAACCGCACCTTCCTTTACAGCCCGGCGGAACCGCGTCAGATGGTCGCCGGCCGGGCGGTAAAGCGCATCGTCGATTGGTTCTGCGACGGCTCGGTCGAGGCGTTGCTGGTGGGAATGGTGGATTCGGCGGTACTGGATCGCAAGGAACTGCAACGGCTCGCCGACCGAATCGCGACGGCAAAGAGGGGAAGAAAATCATGATGAACGTAGTTGTGGAAGCCGCTCTCCGTTCTCTGTTGATGGGCGCGATGGTGTGGGCCGGTCTCCGGTTGCTGCGCATCGGCCATGTGATGGTGCAGAAGATGGCCTTCGGGCTGGTGCTGGTCGCGGCGCTGGCCATGCCCTTCCTGATGCACTGGCACATGGTCGAGTCGAGGTTAGCGATCGTGGTGCCGATCTACCGCCTGGCGCAGGCTACGCATGCCTCCTCGCCGATTGCGGCGCCACCAGCAATGCACGCGCCACTGACAACTGGGGCGCCACCAGCAACGGAGGTGCGACCGGTAACGGAGGCGCGACCTGCAAGCGATGTCGCGGAGACGGAAGTGCCGGGATTGGAAGTGCCCAGCACGCTGACCCTGGCCCCGCTGCGCGGACATTTCGTGCGTGAAAGTAGCTGGCGTCCTATGCGACCGATGGCTGTGGTTGCGACTATCTATTTCGTCGTCGGAGGTTTCCTCCTGCTGCGTCTGCTGTGCGGGCTGGCAGTTGCGTTTCGCCTGTGGCACCGGGCAGAACCCGCTTCCTCCCGGCTGGCGCTGCGCGACGCGGTCCGCGTCAGCTCTACCATCAGCACTCCAGTCACCGTCGGTTCAGGCATTCTCCTGCCGCAGTGCTATGGCGAGTGGGAGGGGGCCAAGCTGCGCATGGTGCTGGCGCATGAGCGTGCGCATGTGCGTCAGGGAGACTTCTATCTGCAGCTTTTCGCCAGCCTGTACACTGCGGCGTTCTGGTTCAGCCCGCTGGGATGGTTGCTGCTGCGCAAGCTCTCGGAACTGGGTGAGGCCATCAGCGATCGCGCCGCGCTCGAAGAGGCCGCCACTCGCACCGGGTATGCCGAGCTTTTACTGGAGTTCGCCGCGATGCCGCGCCGTTCCTATGCCGGAGCCGCTCCGGTCGCCGGAGTGGCGATGGCGCGGTCCAGCAATATCCAGCACCGTATTGATCGTCTGCTCAACGAGCGGCGCTTCCGGCTTGCGTTCATGGGTGGCAAGCGCCACGTCGCATTCGCGGCTGCACTGATTCCCTGCGCGCTGCTGGCGGCAACTTCTCTGGTGCGGGTGCAAGCGGCGGAGGCGGTGAAGACGGCGCAGTCAGCCGTGGCGCAGGCTGCGGCTTCGGAAACACCGGCTGCGAAGCCCTCCGCCATCGCAACTCCGGTCGTCAGGGTAAGTCCGGTTGTCAGCGTGACGCCTGTTATCAAGCTGGCGCCGGTCCATCTGGCGCCCGTCCATGTGGCACCGGTCGTGAACGCGAAACCTTCCGTCAAAGTGATCCCGGTGCTTCACGCAGTCACGGTCACCCCTGTCGTCAAAGTGACACGGCCGGTCATCGTCATCCCGTCCGTGAGTAGTATGGCGTCGGTCCATGCCATCCCGTTCTGGACTGCAGGAGCCTTCGTAGCGCAAGCAGAAGCCCCAAACAGCGCCAAGGGTCGTCGCTTTTACACAATCCGCAGCGGCGATGGCGACCACGATTCCTATGCAGTAGTCAGCGGCGGTTCCAGCAGCATCAGCGGCTCGGGTGATTTTGGCGCGGATTTCGCGAAGGTCCGCAGCAAGGTGCATGGCGACTACATCTGGTTCAAACACGACGGGAAGTCTTACATCATCGACGATCCCGCGCTGGTGGCGCAGGCAAAACAGCTTTTCAAGCCCATGGAGGAGCTGGGGCGTCAGCAGGGAGAACTCGGGAAGCAGCAGGAGCGGCTGGGCGCAGAGCAGGGCCGCCTGGGGGCGATGCAGGCGCATGCCAGTATTCCAACGCCGGATATCTCCAAAGCGCTGGCAGATGCCGAAGCAGCGATGAAGCAGTTGCAGCTCGAGAAGAAGCCCTTGCTGAGCGAGAAGGACATCACCGCCATGCAGGAGAGCATTCGCGAATTGCAGGCTCAGCCCAGTATCTCAATGCCGGATATGTCCAAGGCAATGGCCGAGGCCGCAGCGGCGATGAAGAACCTTGAGCTCGACAAGCGGCAGTTCATGAGCGACGAGGATCTGAGCGAGATCCAGGGAAAGATTGGCGATCTACAGGGCAGCTTCGGCGATTTGCAGTCGCAGATAGGAGAGAAGCAGTCTGCGCTGGGCGAGCAGCAATCGGCTCTGGGAGAACAGCAGTCCAAGCTGGGCGAGCAGCAGTCGACGCTGGGGGAACAGCAATCCAAGCTGGCAGAAGAGAACTCGCAGAAGATGAAGACCATGTTCAACGACGCTCTTCGCAATGGCAAAGCCAAACCCGTCGAGTAAGCACCGTAAACGCCCCATCTCCAGCTACACTACTGCAACGTAGTCTGGAACGAGGGGGAGTGCGTGGAACAACCGGTATCGGATGCATTGGTTTTTTTTGGCGCCACGGGCGACCTGGCCTATAAGCAGATCTTCCCATCCCTGCAGCGCCTGGCGAAGAAGGGCAAGCTGCACGGACCGGTCATTGGCGTGGCCAAATCCGGATGGGAACTCGACAACCTGAAAGCGCGCGCCAAGGACAGCCTGGAGAAGCATGGCGGGATCGATCCCGAGGGTTTCGACCGGCTGATGAGCCTGCTCGAGTATGTCGATGGAGACTACGCCGACGACCGCACATTCCAGCAGGTCCGGGAGAAGCTAAATCATGCCAAGCACCCCATCCATTACCTGGCGATTCCGCCCAGCCTGTTCGGCATGGTACTGGAAAAGCTGAAGACCTCCGGCTGCGCCGACGGGGCGCGAGTGGTCATCGAGAAACCGTTCGGACACGACTACGAGTCGGCCGTGGAACTCAACCGGATTGTGCACCAGGTCTTTGCGGAGAAGGATGTCTTCCGCATCGATCACTATCTGGGAAAGAATGCCGTACAGAACCTGATCTACTTCCGCTTTGCCAACACCTTCATGGAACCGATCTGGAACCGGCAATATGTAGAAAGCGTGCAGATCACGATGGCCGAGAGCTTCGGCGTGCAGGGACGCGGTGCGTTCTACGACGAGACGGGAACCATTCGCGACGTGCTGCAGAACCACCTGATGCAGCTACTGAGCAATATCGCGATGGAGCCGCCCATCGGCGCAGGAGCCGAGGCGCTGCGCGACGAGCGGGTAAAGGTGCTTAAAGGAGTGCAGTGTCTGGAACCGGACGAGGTGGTGCGCGGGCAGTTCGACGGCTACCGCCAGGAGCCGGGCGTGAAGAAGGATTCGACCGTGGAGACCTTCGTCGCGATCAAGGTCTGCATCAATTCATGGCGCTGGAAGGACATTCCGTTTTATATCCGCAGCGGCAAATCTCTCCCGGTGACAGCCACCGAAGTGGTGGCGAAGCTGCGGCAGCCGCCCGCCATCTTCTCCAGCAATCCTCCGCCTGCCAACTATCTTCGGTTCCAGGTGAGCCCGGATCTGACCATTGGCCTGGGCGTGCATGTGCGCCAGGCAGGCGAGTTGCCGCACGGCATCCCGGTGGAGATGCAGGTCACACAGCATCCCAATCCGGAAGACATTCTCCCCTATGAAGAACTTCTTTCTGACGCGATGCTGGGGAATCAATCGCGGTTTGCGCGCGAGGATTATGTAGAAGAGGCCTGGCGCATTCTGGATCCGCTGTTGAAAAACCTGCCGCCCGTGTATCCCTATGAACCGGGAACCTGGGGGCCGGAAGAGGCGCAGTCGCTGGCGGCTTCTTGCGGCGGCTGGTTGAACCCGGGTCAAACGCCGGAGTGATCTTCCGTCACACGGCTGCTCCGGCGGCGGCGCCCGAGGCCCAGGCCCACTGGAAATTGTGACCGCCGAGATGGCCGGTAACGTCCACCACCTCCCCGATGAAGAAGAGTCCGGGGACGCGGCGGCTTTCCAGCGTCTGGGGCGAAAGTTCACTGGTCGCCACGCCGCCCGCGGTCACCTCCGCTTTCTCAAATCCCTCCGTACCAGCGGGTGTCGGCTCCCAGCGATGTACCTGTTCCTCCATGCGCGTGAGCGAGCGGTTGGTCCAGTCGGGTGGTGGGTGCAGGTCGAACCAACGCTCGGCGAGACGCTGAGGAAAGATCCGGCGCAGCGCGGTTTTGGCAGCGGTAGCGTCCCGCCTGCCGCTGTGCACGCGCAGTTCGTCCGTCCAGGTGCGATCGGGGGCGAGATCGATGCGTAGCGGAGAACCGTCTGTCCAGTAGGAAGAGATCTGCAGGATCGCGGGTCCACTGAGTCCGCGATGGGTGAAGAGCAATTTCTCGCGAAAGCGGGCGTCAGCACACACGACTGTGACCTCGGTAGAAATGCCGCTGAGCGCGCCGAAACGTTCGAGGTCCGCGGGGGCGAAGGTGAGCGGAACCAGCGCCGGACGCGTGGGTTCGAGCGCAAGGCCAAACTGCTGCGCCAGGGTATAGCCGAAGGCCGTGGCGCCCATCTTGGGTATGGAGAGGCCGCCGGTGGCGACGATGAGCGCGGCGGAGCGGAAACCAGCTTGCGCGCTGCGGACGAGGAAGCCGGCGTCGCGCTGCACGTCAACGATGTGCTGCGCCAGGAAGAAGCGCACGCCGGCGGAGCGGCACTCCTGTTCGAGCATGTCTACAATTTGCGTGGCGGAACGGTCGCAGAAGAGCTGCCCCAGCGTCTTCTCGTGATAGGCGATGCCATGCTTTTCGACCAGCGCGATGAAATCCGAGGGGGTATAGCGGGCGAGGGCAGAGCGGGCGAAGTGAGGATTGGCGGAGAGGAAGTTTTCTGCCGTGCAGTAAAGATTGGTGAAGTTGCAGCGGCCTCCGCCGGAGATCAGGATCTTTTTGCCGATGCGTTCCGCGCGGTCGAGCACGGCTACGCGGCGTCCTCGCTGCGCGGCCACCAGGGCGCACATCAGGCCCGCAGCGCCGGCGCCGAGTACCAATACGTCAAAGCTATGCTCAGAGGCTTGCGCGGGCACGTATCGATTATGACGGGTGTTCGGAGCAAAGCAGAATGCGCCGGTCCCGCGGCTCAGACCTCTCGCACTGCGTCTAACCAAACATAATGTCCGGGTCTGAGATCCCGCAGTATGTGTCGCGCGCAAACATCGAGGCACTCCTTTTTGAACTCGAAAGGTTGCCGGGCGAGCCTCGCAGCGGCTTCTTCGGCCCAAATTCGGTGACCTGGCAAGTGAATCGGGAGAGCGCCGTTTTTCTCGGCGCCGGGCGCGCAGCGTTGCTGCAGTTAGCGCATCCCTGGGTAGCGGCCTCGTTAGCTCAGCACTCCAAGCTCATGACCAATGCCATCGGCCGGTTTCACTCCACCTTTCGCGTTATCTACACCATGCTGTTCGGCTCCCGCGCACAGGCGATGGCGGCGTCCCAGCAGCTCTATCGGCGTCACACCGAAATTCGCGGCGAGCTGCCGCGCGCCATTGGGACTCGGCCTCGCGGCGAGCAGGATGAGGCAAATGAAGTCGCCGCCCTGCGGTGGGTTTTCGCCACACTGGTTGAGAGCGCGGTGCTCGCCTATGAACTCGTGATGCCGCCGCTGTCGCCCAGCGAGCGCGAGCAGTACTACACCGAGAGCAAGCGTATGGCCGCACTGTTTGGCATTCCCCGGGGAGCGCTGCCGGAGGAGTGGGCCAGCTTCGCACGGTATGCGGCAGAGATGATGGAATCTCCGCTGCTGGGCGTCGACGAGGACGGGCGTGCGCTGGGCCACAGCGTTCTGTCGGGCGTTGGGACCTGGATTCACCCGCCGCGCTGGTACCGGGCGCTGACTGCCTTCTGGATGCCGCCGCGGCTGCGCACTGCTTTTGCGCTGCCTTTCGGCGCACCGGAGGAAGCAGCCCTGCTTCGCGCTACTCGCTGGCTGCCCCGGGTCTATCGATGCACTCCACATGCCGTGCGGTTCGTCGGTCCTTTCCACGAGGCCGAGGCGCGGCTGCGCGGCCGCTCTCCGGGACCGCTTACGCTCACAAACAACCGCTTCTGGATGGGCCAGCCCCGGCTGCTGTATCCGCAGCTTTCGGAGTGAACGTCTGCATTCTATTTGGGGAATCTTCAAGTGACTGCGCACTGCACCGGCTGCGGCACACCGCGCTCTCGGGTGGGAGTGCCCGGCGCGGGTGCATTTACAATCATGAAGCTGTCCGGGCACTCGAGCGTGACGGCGTCCCAGCGTCTAGGCTTCACCTCACACGCGAAGCTGTCGAGCGAACATGGGAATGCCTGGAGTGGATGAAAGAGCGCCGATGCTGCAGCATGCGGGAAGTTTCCACCCCCGGAATCTGCAGTCCTGTGAACCATCGAAGGGCCTGTAGCTCAACGGTTAGAGCAGGGGACTCATAATCCCTTGGTTGGGGGTTCGAATCCCTCCAGGCCCACCAACTATTTCAGGCACTTAGCTCCTGATTCACGCTCAGAGTCGCTGGTTTGGTGGCACTCTTTATGGAAGTTGAGAGATAAGGCCGATGGTCGCGACCGTGTCATCGTGCAGTTCAGGCCACACCTGGCCGTAGAATCTGCTGGATCAGATTTATTGGCCGGGGGCATCGACGGCCTTTCCCGGTGAGCCGCGCGGCCAGCACACAGGCCTTTATTGGCTGGCTCTTCGTCCTCCACAGTCACGCGTTCGAAGCGCCCTGCGTCAGCCGAACGTGAAACGAAAGGGCCTCGACAACTTCATCTGTGGTCACGATGGCGCTGGCGTAGTTTGGGAGATTGGTGATGAGAGCAGCGTGCATGTCCTGATCCGAGTAATCCGCGGTCGCGTCTTTTACCATCGTGACCTCGTAGCCCAGCTCAACGGCAAATCGGACCGTTGACTCCACGCACGTGTGGGCTATGAGCCCGATGACGATGAGCTTGTGAATACCATGCTTTTTGAGCTGCAGATCCAGATCCGTGTTGGCAAAGCCGCTGGAACACCAATGTTCCAGGGCCACGATTTCGCCCGGTTGAGGCTCGAACTCGCGGCGGATCTCGCCACCCCAGGTGCCGTATTCGAAGCTCTTATGCAACCAAGCTGCCTTCTGGATAGGCGCAATGTACTTCCAGGTCTCATAATCGCCTGGACGGTAGCGATGATGCAGCGCATAGAAGACGCGAAGCTCCGCCTTCCGTGCAGCATTCAGCACTTGCAACATATGAGGAACACAATCATTTGCTTCTGCAACAGTCTTCAAGCGATCCCATAGTTTGCCGCCCTCGGAGATGAAATCGTTGTACGGGTCGATGACGATAAGTGCAGTGATCCCTTTGTCAAACCTCAGATTTTCCATGTTCTTCCTCCTATGCGTTCACTTAAATAGAAAGTCGGATTTTTGAATGCGCGCGTCAACCAGCAGAATCACGTGTCCCTTAGGGCGTGACGTTCGATGCTCTTTGCGAAGAGAGGCGTCTCTTGCCGTCGCTGCCTCGGTCCATGTGCCGTCGAGGCACATAGGATTAGCCCACATGCTGCGCTTGTCAACACGGTAGCCGCTTCGGCGATATCTTCGCCGCGAATGTCTGGGTTACGATCTTCCCGTTCTGCTCTTCCGCCTTGAATTTCAACGCAATGGTCTGAATGTCGCGCGCAATTCCTCACTAAAAAAGCTCGAGTGTTCCCACGCGGCGGAGTGACCGCCCTTGTCGAACTCCTTGAAGTAGATCAGTTTGCGAGGGCGCGCCGGGCCATGTCAGACGTACACGAACAAGGCAGTCGAATTTTCAGGTACAACAGCGGTACACGCATCGGCATTTGTCGCTTGCGACAAATTGCCCTGAATTGCTGTCGTTCAATACTTAGGGCTATGCTCGATTACGGTCGCATTAGATTTATATTCATAGGCTTACAGCTGTGGACCAAAACTCACAATCCCTTTGGTTGGGGGTTCGCATCCCTCCGGGCCCCACCAATCGCCCGGCCCACCAATCGGGCCATGCACGTGGCGCGAGGTTCACACGCAGAGTCGCCGCTTGGTGGGAGTTGAGAACATGAGGCCGATGCTCTTTTAGCTGGCTCATCATGAGCTGGAATTGCTGGCGCCGTTAGGATGTTTAGTACTGCTTTCGAGAGATGCGATCGCCAGGACGTTACAGGCCATGTTCGCGGCGGGCGGTACGATGCGAACGCTGCGGGTGCTGAAAGGGGATCAACTTGAACTCGGACCCCAAAATCTCTCAGGGAAACAGCTCTGTTGCGCGGAGCGTAGCCGATCCGTCCACCTTTCGTCCGAGTCAACAGAGCGCCTATCTGCGTATTTTCAAGTCCAATGTCTTCGTTCGCGATCACGATCAAAGCTTGAAGTTCTATATCGATCAGCTTGGATTCAGCGTAGTTGCCGATGCCCGGTTTGAATTTGGCCGCTGGGTGGCGATTGCGCCTCCGGACGGCAGTGCGATCCTGGCGCTGATTGCTCCCAGGCGCGGTTCTGAAAATTACAAGCTCATCGGCCGGTCAACTCAGATTGCGTTCATCGCCGAAGACATCAACGCCACGTTTGAACTCTGGCGCAGCCGTGGGGTGCATTTTCATCATCCTCCGCAACCGCAGCTTTGGGGCGGCACCTTTGCCAGTTTTATGGATGTGGACGGAAACTCCTTTGAACTGCTCGGCTCCGACGAGATGAGCCGGGAGATCGAAGCGCAGCGCCGTGCGATTGCCGAGAAGCAGGAGTCTGAACGGCGTGCTGCCCAGGAACTGGAAATTGCGAAACAGGTGCAGGCAAGGCTCTTCCCGCAAACACTCCCCGTTTTGAGAACGCTCGACTACGCCGGCATTTGTATTCAGGCTCGCCATGTGGGCGGCGATTACTATGATTTCCTTGCTCTCGGACAAGAGCGGCTCGGATTGCTGGTCGGCGATATCTCCGGCAAGGGCATTGCTGCCGCCCTCTTAATGGCCAATCTCCAGGCGAACCTGCGCAGCCAGTTTGCTCTTGCTCGCGAGCAGCCTGAGCTCTTTCTGCAATCGGTAAACCGGCTCTTCTACGAGAACACCGTAGACAGCGCCTATGCCACCGTCTTTTTTGCCGAATACGACGACACCGCGCGGCGCTTGCGCTATGCGAATTGTGGGCATCTGTCGGCGCTTCTCCTACGTCATGACGACACTCTGGAACGGCTCCATTCCACCGGCACGGTTCTGGGTTTGTTCAGGGACTGGGATGGCCCGACGGTGGAATGCCAACTATTTCCCGGCGACACGCTCGCGCTCTACACCGATGGCGTAACCGAGTCGTTCAATCCCACCGGAGAGGAGTTCGGAGAACAGCGACTGATCGATGCATTGCAGCAGCACGGCGCACTGTCCTCTCAGGCCCTGCTTGCATCCGTCGTGGAAGAAATACAGAAGTTCAGCCCGCATGAACAGCACGACGATATCACGCTGATCGTGGCCAAATGCGTCGGCGATGCATAGCGAGGCGCAATCGGATTGGCGCTCCCCGTAGTCGTGGCCAATGCCTTCGCTTAGAGCGAGAGCGTTTTCAGGTGGTCGCGCAGGATCTGGCCGAGGTCGTCCCGTTTGAGAGCGAAGTCGATGGTGGCCTTGAGCATGCCGCCCTTATCGCCGGCGTCGTAGCGGGTGCCTTCAAAGCTGTAGCCGTAGACCTTCTCGTGTTCCAGCAGTCCCTTGATACCGTCGGTGAGTTGGAGTTCTCCCCCCGCGCCGAGCGGCGTGTGTTCGAGCAGATCGAAGACGCGCGGGGTGAGGATGTAGCGCCCGATGATGGCGTTCTTGGATGGAGCGTCGGCGGGCAGGGGCTTTTCGACCAGACCCTTGACGGCGCAGAGGCGTGGATTGTCTTCGAGCTGGTCGCAGTCGAGAACGCCGTAGGAGGAGATGGACGGCCCTTCGACGACCTGGGTGGCCAGAATGCTCGACTGGGTTTGATCGAAGACATCGATCATCTGCTTGAGGCAGGGGATCTCGGCGTCGATGATGTCATCGGGCAGCACGACGGCGAAGGGCTCGTCGCCGACGAGATCCTGGGCCATTAAGACCGCATGTCCCAATCCCATGGCCTCCTTCTGGCGCACATAGGAGAGGCGCGCCATGTTCGAGACCTGGCGGCTGATGGCGAGGAGCTCGGTTTTGCCGCGCGCTTCAAGCTGCGCTTCCAGCTCGAAGCTGATATCGAAGTGATCCTCGATGGCGGATTTGCCGCGGCCGGTGACGATGATGATGTGCTCGCATCCCGCGGCGAGAGCTTCTTCCACGCCATATTGGATCAGCGGCTTGTCCACCAGCGGCCGCATCTCCTTGGGGATCGATTTAGTGGCCGGGAGAAAGCGCGTTCCGAGCCCGGCAGCGGGGAAGACTGCCTTGCGAACCTTTTTTTGCATGGTATCGGGATCCTTGATGTTCTTGGGTTGAATGCATCTGCTCCGTCTGTTCCCGGTCTCAGTTCGATGGGATGCTGCGAAGCGCAACCGAGCATTATACGAAAGCGGCGCTGCGGGTTAGCGCCACGGTGAAGGCAGAAGAAACTGGGCCGCCCTTTTCCAAGCACTGAGCCTTTCGCAGTGCCGGTTTAGAGCGCGGGTGAATCATCGCCGAGCATGGCTTCACGCACAAGTTGAATAGGCGGGAATCCCTGCCGCATGAAGTCATCGTGAAACTTCTCCAGTGAAAAGCTCGAGCCCTGCTTCTTCTGGACGTCGGCCCGCAGCTTAAGGATTTCAAGCTTGCCCAGCGTGTAGTAGAGATACGTGGGATCGGCGGTGCCACGCTTGACTTCGACGCTGGCGATCTCGGGTGCCTGATATCCCTCCTTGACGAAGAAGTCTCGCGCCTGATCCATGCTGAGCTGGCCGGTGTGCATCTTGATGCCGGCAATGAAGCGAGCGTCGCGTAGCAGCGCATCCTGGAGCTGACCGAGGCGGATCATCTTCGCCTCGCGCGCGTCTTTCGCGCCGGTGCCCGGCTGGCCGAAGCCCTGATCCAGCATCATCTGCTCACAGTAGTGCGCCCAACCCTCTGAGTTGGAGCTTGCGCCGAGCAGCTTGCGCACTTTGCTGGGAGCCTGCGGCACCCAGAGGAACTGTACATAGTGGCCGGGATACGCTTCATGCACTGAGGTGCTGATGATGGTGCCAACATTAAAGGCGTGCATGTAGTCGGCGGTGCGCTCCGTACTCCAGGATTTGTCCGGAAGCGTCACGTTGAAGTAAGCCGTGGTCGAGTGGGTCTCGAACGGCCCGGGCGTGTCCATGGAGGCCTGGGTGGTGGCGCGCATGAATGGCGGCGTTTCTTCCAGCGTGGGCCGCACCTGCGACGGGATGGTGATGATGTGCTTCTGCTGAATGAACTGGATCAGCCCGCTGAAGGTGTTGCGAAAGCTTTGCAGAAGCTGGTCCGGCGCCGGATGGTCGTTGCCCAGGATGTTCAGCACCTGCGCGGGAGACTTGCTTGCATCCACTTCCTTCGCCAGCGCGTTGAAGGCGGACTGATTTTTATGCAGATCCGCATAGCCGATGTCGAGCAGCTTGGGCAGCGGCGTCGAAACCATTTCATCGTAGAGCAGCTTGAGCGCGAAGGTATCCTTGCCGATACGGAAATCGCCATTGGACTTCGGCAGGACGTCGTCCTTCAGCCACTGCTCGTAACTCTGCATGGCGGCGAGGACAGCGGCGTTGCTCTGCCTGAAGGCGGCCTGTAGCTGTGGGTTCTTTGCGTCAGTGAATGCCGCGGGGACATCGTTCTGAAAGAAGCGGATATCGCCGGGAAGCTGCTCCAGCGCGATCTCGGTATAGATGCGGGGGCAGTTACGCAGGTTCTGGCGTGCTGCAGCGAACGCCCCAGGCATCTGGCTCTCGCGCGCGATGAGGGAACGCAAACGATCGTCGGCGGGCGCAAACTTGCGCTCCATCAGCGTGAACGCGCTGCCGGTCGCGCCGCTGGAGTAGACATCAGGGTTCTTCTCCCAGGGTACGATGGTCTCAAGCGTCAGCAACTGGGAGTGGATGCTGTTCAGGACCAGTTGCCGATCCGCGCGCGTCTCCTGATTCAATCCGTCGCGAGAAAAGGCGGAGACCTCCCGCTCGAAATCATGGAGCGTCGCTACCTGTTTCGCGATAGTTGGCCGGTCGAATCTTTCGAGCTGCGAGTCGTATTGGTGGAAGCCCGCGAGCGTTCCCAGGGTGGGCTGGTATTTGAAATACGCCTGATCGAAGTAGTGATCGGCGAGGGCGCGGAAGGCTGCTTCGCCGTGGGCGGGATTCGGCGTCGCCGCAGCGTTTGCGGTCGTGAGTGTATGAGCTTGTGCCAGGAGGGACAAAGGCGCGAGGCCGATTGTTGTGGAGATCAGCAGCGTTGCCATACGGGTGGTGGTGGAGCGCAGTGCGGAAGGCTTCAAGGGCGAGGTCCTCTCATGGGCAAAGACGAATAGTCCTGCAGATTGCGGCGACCAATTCATTCTAAGCACGCGCGGGTTCCAGCGTGAGCTGATCGAGCAACGCGAGCACTTCGGCAAAGATCTCCGCCGGACGCACACCGGCAAGCGGGAAGCGGAGCACCCCTTGCGGCGTGAACTGCGCACCTTTTTTCGCATTGCGGGAGACCAGGTGCATCAGTCGACCGGGATCGACGCCGGCATTCTCGGTAAAGCGCAGATGCAGTTGATCACGTTTGCGATCTACCTGGGAGACGCCGACTCGCTCGCAGGTAAGGCGCAGCGTGGCTGCTTCAAGCAGATGATGCACGCTCTCGGGTAGCTGGCCGTAGCGGTCTTCGAGCTCTGCGCGCACGTCTACCAGCGTGGCTTCATCCTGCGCACCGGCGATGCGCTTGTAGATGCGCAGCCGCTGGTTTTCCTCCGGAATGTACGCCTCGTCAATGCGCAGGCTGATGCCCAGGTTGAGCTGGGTGGTGATCTGCTGCTTCTGGTCTTCGCCCTTCAGCTTGGAGACGGCTTCTTCCAGCATGGAGGTGTAGAGCTCGAATCCAATTGCCTCGATATGGCCGCTCTGTTCGCCGCCGAGCATGTTGCCGGCGCCGCGCAGTTCGAGAT